>NZ_JARRCW010000001.1:3018333-3349166 GCF_031501865.1 Pseudovibrio sp. M1P-2-3 | reverse complement strand
AACGTATCGGAGTTTCTACCGGAGCAGTAAGCCATGGTGAACTTGTATTGGAAAGCGATCATGTGTTTACTTCTTTGAGTGGTATCTTGCCTTTGTTCTTGGGGAGTGATTGCTGCGGGGTGTTGTAATGAACTTTTATCTTCTATCACCTATTTATTATCAGTAGACGCGTGGGAATGACTGATTATCTTTATAGGGATAAACCAAGACTGTTTGGAGGGGGAAATAGTAGGGAATGCTGGGGCAAATCTCGAAGCGTGATTCAAAAGTTGCCTGGTATAGTCGGCGGGTTGGTGCCATCGCACTTCCGTCCCTTATTATCTCGATCATTTTTCACCGCTTTGAAGTTATAGAAACACAAGATTTTCTGATCCTCTTGGGAGTTGTTTCTTTTCTGGCAGTTGCCGGTCTTTCGCTTGCTGTTTGGGGTGTGAGGGATATCTGGAATGAAGGGGGCAGGGGTAGCTTTAATGTGATCCTTGCTTTTATTTATAACCTGATATGTCTCCTCCCGTTTTTATGGGGGGTCTTCGGTTTATACAGCTATCCCCAATTGAATGATATTTCGACAGACCTTCGCGATCCACCCGCGTTAACCGAAAGGCAAATGGTTGAGGCTCCTTTTGATGAGGGAAAGGCGACGTTATTAAAACAGTTTTATCCCGATATTGTGCCGCGTCGCTTTCGCATCTCACCTCATGTTCTGTTCAAAGCCTCTATGGAAGTTGCTGAGGCACAGAATTGGTCCATTCGCTATGAGGTCCCGCCGGATGTGGGCGTGCAGGATGGCTATGCTCTGATTGATCTGTTTACGCCTATAATGGGGTTCAATGATCAAGTCGCAATTAGAATCAGGCCCGATCCCTTCGGGGCTGTTTTGGATATACGCTCCGCATCCACAATTGGACAGCATGACATAGGTAGCAATGCAAAGCGAATTCGCGGATTTTTCGATGCTTTAGATACGCAGCTTCTACAGGTGTTCGGGGGCGAGGTCTTTGCTTTTCCCGAGGAAGTGATGGAAAGGCTAAATGAGGAGGAAGGTTTCCTTGAGACATTACTCCCTGGTGTAGATGTGACGTTAAAGGCACCCGATAGTATTGATCGGATGCCCATTCCGGCGCAGAAACCACCGAACTGACGGGAAACTTACGCGGATGCAAATACGGTGCTCAGGCGATCAACAGCTTTCTCAACAACGCTGTGCGGGCATGCCAAGTTGAAGCGCAGGAAGTTTTCGCCGCCTTTCCCGAAGGCCTTCCCGTGATTAATACAGATTTTTGCTTCTCGTTCTATTTTCTTTGAAATTTGCGAAATAGGTATGGAAGCCTCTGTGCAATCTACCCAAGATAGGTAGGTGCTCTCCAAACGCATGACGTTGACCCCGGGTATTGCTGTTTCAATCCCGTTTATAAATGTCTCCTGATTCCTTGAAAGGTATTGAAGCAGTTCATCAAGCCATTGTTCACCGTGATTGTAAGCGGCTACAGTCGCCAGCATACCCAAGCGGTTCGGATCCACGGAACAGGCATGAAGATGTTTGTTGAACCTGTCACGCAGTTTTCCATTGGAAATTATGGAATAAGCAGTGGCAAAACCCGCCAGATTAAAGGTCTTGGAGACGGCGGCCAGCGTAATCGTGTTATCTGCAATTTCTTCAGAAATACCAGCTGTTACAAAGTGTTTGTGACCCTCAAAGACCAAGTCGTGGTGTACTTCATCCGAAATAATCAAAATGCCTCTTTTGCAGCAATACTCACTTATTTCCTTAAGCTCTTCCTGTGTCCAAACGGTGCCCCCCGGATTGTGTGGGCTACACAACAAAAGGATCTTTGTTTTTTCGTCGACAAGCTCATCTAGCCCATCAATATCCATGGAATAGCGACCATTTTCTAGAATAAGCTCACTTTCTATAAGCTTGCGGCCATTGGCTTTAATTGCCCGAGCAAAGGCATGATAGACTGGGGAGAAGACCAATACGCCATCCCCCTCTTCAGAAAATGCCTGAATTGCCAGTGAGTATGCGGCAACCACACCGGGAACACTGGAAATCCACTCCCTATCTATTGTGTAGTTATGCCGCCGCTTCAGCCACGAAATAATGGAGTCTTGAAAGTCCTTGTTGTTCCCGAAATAACCGTTAATTCCATGATCTGCTTGCTTGAAAAGCATATCGTTAACGGCTTGTGGCGGACGAAAGTCCATATCTGCTACCCACATGGGAATACCATCCTCTTTGGAAATCCCGAAGCGGGGCTCCATTTCATCCCATTTGAGAGAGTTTGAATTGCGGCGATCGATTACTTTGTCAAAGTCTATGGACATTTAGGTATGGTCCTGATGTGGGCAGTGGAGAGGGTAAACCTACCCGGTCTCCGAGTTGCTTGGAGTTCAAATTGTATTGAGTATATGGATAGTTATATTTTGGGCAGTATCCATAGTTACCTTAATTTATACTGGGAAGATAAAGATAGTGGCCCCTCACATATAACCAGATCACGGCTTACCAAGTCTTCCAGATGGGCAAGCACATTCAGAGCTGCGGCACCGTGAAGTTTCTTGTCTACATCAGTGTAAATACTGGTGACCATCTCGTGTATTTTTCCGGTGCCACTGTTGATTTCCTTTAGAATTGCACCCTCTCGTTCCTGTCGATGACTTTTCAGGGCACGTAGATATTTGGGGGGATCGAGAACCTCTCCACCGTGAGCCGGCAAGAAGCGGCAATGATCTCTTTCGATGAACTTTTCCAAAGAGTTCATGTAGTGCGTCATTGAGCCATCGGGTGGGGCGACACCCGTGGTAGACCAAGCCATAACATGGTCTGCGGCAAAAATAATGTCGCTGTCTGGCAGGGCAAAGGACAAGTGGTTGATTGTATGACCAGGCGTTGCAAGTGTCTCTACGCGGATATTATCCACTATAATCTCATCACCATCTTCCAAGACCATATCGGGTTCATAGTCCGTGTCAGCACTAGCTTCCAAAGGATTTTCAGGCATCTCCGCAAAGGCGGGCGCCCGGTGATGTTTGGGAGCCCCCCAAATCGGAGCTCCTGTTTTTTCCGCGAGACTGCGTGAGAGGGGGGAGTGATCTACATGTGTGTGGGAGATGAGAATGCACTTAACCGGTCTGCCAGCTATTGCCGCAATAAGTGCCTCAAGGTGAGCTGTATTCATGGGGCCGGGGTCAATGATTGCAAGCTCATTGGAACCAAGAAGAAACGTATTGGTACCAAAGAAGGTCAAAGGTCCGGCGTTTTGGCAGGTGATCCTATGAATATGCTCGTTGATCTTCACTGGTACACCGTAGTTCGGGGTGAACTGTCGATTGTAAACGAGGTCGTTCATGCTTTCTCTACCCCTAGAGTGAAAAGATACTGGAAAACTTCCATGCCCATAAGGTACTTCTTGGTGAGGCAAATCAATGCGAAAGTGCCATTTTTCGCTTCAAAATAAACAGTGTTCTTTAGATTGCAATTAAGAATGATTTGCAACAATGTGAAAGCTGTGCTTTGTTAGTCAGAGAAATTTGCAAAACAGGTCGCTCAGCGTGTGGGTTTGGGCAATCACATAGGATTTTTATTTATGGATAGAGTGTTTCGATTCGCTCCACTTATGGCAATTGCAATAGCTGTCATGACTGGCTTTATACAAAACGCTCAAGCTAAGGAGCGGCTTAATCTTGTTGCGACAGTGGGTATGATTGCAGATGCGGTGTCCACTATCGGAGGGGACAGGGTCGCTGTCGAGGCTTTGATCGGCACAGGAATAGATCCTCACTCCTATCGCCAGACGAGAACAGACGTTGTTAAACTCGGGCGCTCTGATGCTATTTTTGCAAATGGCCTGTTTCTGGAAGCGCAGATGGAAGACCTGCTTTTGCAGTTGAAGGCGCGAAAGCCAGTTTATTTTCTAGGTGAAGAAATCAGTGAAAGCCGATTGGAAGGCTCTCCACTTTATAAGGATAGATACGATCCGCATGTTTGGATGAGCCCTGACCTTTGGAAAGGAGCCGTAAGTGGTGCTCTGAATGCGTTGATTGAACTGGATCCAGAGGGGGAGGATTACTTTCGCAGCAATGCTGAGACCTACCTGAAACAGATCGATACACTTTCCACCTACGGCTCAAAGGTATTGGCCAGCGTGCCGAAGGATCGCAAGGTTTTGGTTACCGCACATGATGCGTTTACTTACCTTGGCCGAGATTACGATCTGGAAGTGATTGGCATTCAAGGAATCTCTACCAATTCGGAAGCGGGTCTGAAACGCATTGAAGATCTGGTGAATATGTTGGTGGAACGAAAAATAACAGCCGTATTTGTGGAATCGTCAGTTTCAGAGCGTAATGTTCGTGCCCTTGTTGAGGGAGCAGCAGCTCAAGGTCACGAGGTTTTTATTGGTGGTGAATTATTCTCTGATGCTATGGGCACCCCAGGGACCTATGAAGGAAGTTACATCGGTATGATTGATCATAACATGACGCAAATCACCAGAGCTCTGGGCGGGAATGCTCCTGCGCAAGGTATGCAAAGTTCTCTGGGGGCAGGGCATTAATGATGACTTCCAACTCCAAAGCCCCTTTAAATTTGATTGCTGAAAGTGGAGAGACTTTGCCGGATATGGACCCGAAGGCTCCATTTTTAGTTCGCGGCATGACAGTTGCCTACCATCATAAACCCGTTTTGTGGAATGTCTCTTATGCTGCACCAAAGGGCAAACTAACCGGAATCATCGGTCCGAACGGTGCAGGTAAATCAACTTTTTTAAAAGCTGCCTTGGGCCTTATTCCCAAACTCTCCGGTGAAACTCTTGTTGAAGGCAAAGCTATCAAAAAGGCGTTAAGTCAGGTGGCTTATGTTCCTCAGCGCTCAGCTGTGGATTGGGACTTTCCTGCTACAGCCATTGATGTGGTTTTGATGGGGCTGTACGCTCAAATCGGATGGTTCCGCTGGCCGGGTAAAAAACACCGTGAAAAGGCGATGAGCTGCCTTGTTGCTGTTGGAATGGAAGATTTCGCAGATCGCCAAATAGGGCAATTGTCTGGTGGTCAACAGCAACGTGTTTTTCTTGCACGCGCTTTGGCTCAAAATGCTGATATCTATTTGATGGATGAACCTTTTGCCGGTGTAGATGCCGCAACAGAAAAAGCGATTATTGAAGTTTTGCGCTCCCTTGTAGAGCAAGGAAAGACACTGCTTGTTGTGCATCATGATCTGGAAACAGTACGGGAATACTATTCTCATGTTTTATTGATCAACGGTCAGCATGTGGCGAGTGGTTCTGTTGAGACAACCTTCACCCCAGAAAATTTACAAAAGGCGTATGGCGGCAGACTCGCAAGTTCTCAACTGGACAGCCTTTCTGTTGTAGGGCAGGGGGCGTGAAACAGTGAGTGACTTTCTGTCTGTTCTGCTGTTGTCGGCAGGATATAATACTGCTCTTGTATGCTTGGGTGCGGCGACCCTCGGGGCTGCAAGTGGTGCAATTGGTGTTTTTGTTTTGCTTCGAAAACGGACCCTTGTATCCGACGCAATCTCTCATGCGACACTCCCGGGTGTAGCCATTGCTTTTATAATTGGTCAGCTTTTGTTCGGAGTAGGACGCTCCTTGCCTGTTCTTCTCATTGGTGCAGCATTCAGCGCTGGCCTTGGGGTCTTGGCTGTTGACTGGATTAAGTCCAACACGCGGCTCACAGAAGATACGGCTATTGGAACAGTCCTTTCGACATTTTTTGCGCTTGGTATGGTTTTACTTACAGTGATTCAGTCCATGTCGGTCGCTGGGCGCGCAGGGTTGGAGGGGTTCTTGCTAGGTGCCACTTCGGGCATGACGTTTTTTGAAGCAATCATTATTGCTGTGTCTGCCGCAATTGTCGGTATTTTGCTTGTTGTTCACCTCAAAGAATTCACTCTCCTGTGTTTTGACGAAGGTTTTGCCGCAGCAAGCGGTTACAGCGTTCGCTGGCTGGATCGGACACTCCTACTTTTGCTGCTCGGAATTGTTGTGATTGGCCTTAAAACTGTGGGGCTTGTTTTGATTATCGCTCTTGCGATTATTCCTCCGGTTGCTGCCCGTTTTTGGACGGACAGGGTCTCCTTGCTGGTTGCAATCTCTGCCGGAGTTGGGGCAACAGGCAGTTACATAGGTGTTGCAATCTCTGCTAGCGCCGATGATATGCCGACGGGAAGTGTAATCGTTCTGGTGCTATTCAGCTTCTTCCTTGTCTCTTTGGTAGCCTCTCCAATAAGGGGAGTTTTAGCCGCCTACCTGCGCCATCGGCGCTTTCAAAAGAGAGTTCACTTGAGGCAGGGTCTGTTGACTATAGCGCATAAAGAGCCCGTTCTAGAGCCTCTAACTAAACGGCTCTTGGTGAAGCAGGGGTATATGGAAGGGGATGGAAGAGTTACTAGAGTTGGTTACTCCGCTGCTCAAAAAATGGCTCAGGATCAATCTCTTTGGAACCGTTTTAGGGAGCTTGCACCAGAAGAAGCCCATGCACTTAAAGATTGGTCATTGAAGCCAATTGAAGAGGTTCTGCCCAAAGACACCGTTGTTGCTCTCAAAGCAGAGATGAGCATTCACAACCCCAAAAGTGTGCAGGGAGCTTAAGCAATGGATATCTTTCTTCAGTTTGATCTCCCAAGCATTTTGCTGGGAAGTTTTGCTGCGTTAGCCTGTGGCTTACTTGGCAATTTCTTAATTCTCAGACGTCAGGCACTAATGGGAGATGCAATATCCCACGTGGTGTTACCTGGTATTGTGGTGGGTTTTTTGTTTTCCGGTGGGACAAGCTCATTGGCCATGATGATCGGAGCGGGGATTGCTGCGGTTTTTTCTGCCGTTTTGATTGAAGTTATCAGGCGTGTGGGCAATGTAGAACCCGGTGCGGCCATGGGAGTGGTTTTTACGACGATGTTTGCAGCTGGTGTCGTCATTCTTGAACAAACGGGAACTGCAGGGGTTCATTTGGATGTGGAGCACGCTCTCTATGGAAACTTGGAGAGTGCGATCTGGCTGGATGCAACAGGAATAAGTAGTCTGTGGACTTGGGAGGCATTAAAAGGAATGCCACACGAAGTTACCACGCTTGCACTCGTTTGCATTGTAATTGTTGCTTTCATTCTTTTGTTCTTTAAAGAGTTGAAAATTTCCAGTTTTGACCCTCAACTATCTGCCAGCTTAGGGTTTTCGCCTCGGCTTATGAGCCTTGTCCTAATTATAATGGTTGCCATAGCAGCCGTGGCGGCTTTCAGTGCTGTTGGCTCCATTTTGGTGATTGCCATGTTCATATGCCCACCTGCAACGGCAAGAATGCTGACGGATAGTCTGGGGATGCAGCTCTGGATATCAGGAGCTGTTGCACTTTTAAGCGGCATTCTTGGCTATGTATTGGCTGCATTCGGCCCATTGATGCTGGGGTATGATATGAGTGTTTCGGCTGCGGGAATGATTGCAATAGTTGCTGGTCTGTTTCAGGTTATCGCCATGCTCTTGTCCCCTCGTTATGGAGTGATAACGAGGAAAGTCCTCCATCACCGGCGCAGTGCAGGGTTACCGGGAAGTAGTACTTAACCCCGTGTAACCATGAGTGCCGGCAACGCAAATATTTAGAAGGGCAAGGGCGCGGCAGCCTAGGTCCTTGGGTGAATATATTTTGTTCGCCCTGCTTGTGTTGTTGGGAAACCACCTTAAAACCAAAGCGTCGTGAGATTGTCATGCAAACTCTGTTAGTGTGTATGGCGGTTATGGGAGAAGGCGCCTTGGTTTTAATTAAGGGTGCATGGATACGTGAGCGGTAGCCTGAGCTTTGGATCAAACTAATCAAAAAGAGCAAGCGGAAACAAACGAGACATTAGGTATCCGCATTCACCGGCGAACTATCTATCGAAAACTCGTTGATGTACGCCTTGTAATGCTGGCTGCAAGCTGCGTTATTTTGTTTTACTTATTTGCGTTTGGTATCCCGCTTTGGGCGGCATTTACCGGATTTTCTATCGTTTTCGTGACCCTCATTGGAGGGGGGATGAGAACCCGTACAACCTTGAAAAAGCCGAGCAGCATAAGCCGGAAAGGCATAGGGCAACTGGTAGATCGGGGGATGCGGCTCTCTGTCAACGCCTTGCCCAATCCTTGCTACGTCGTAGATGAAAGGGGAACAACTCTGTTTGCCAACCGCGTGGCACAGGAGCGCTTTGGTGTAATAGCTTCAGGAGATCCTTTGTCGTTCAGGTTGCGTGCTCCCTCTTTATTGGAGGCGCTTGATCGTGTTAGCCACGGCGGAGAGCCCGAAAGCATTGAATGGTCTGAAAAGGTACCCATAGAATTGTGGTTGGAGGCCTACATTTCTCCAATGCGCTCCAGTAGCAATAAGGGTGAGGGCGGGAAGCGCCAGCAGGCGGAGCCGATTCTGGTCGTAATTCGAGACTTTACTGAAACCAAACGACTTGAAAAAATGCGGGCGGATTTTGTGGCGAACGCTAGCCATGAACTGCGAACACCTTTGGCATCACTCACGGGGTTTATTGAAACTATTCAAGGAGCCGCCAAGGATGATGAAGCGGCTCGTTCAAAGTTCTTGAGTATTATGCTGAATCAGGCTGAACGTATGCGTAGGTTGATTGATGACCTTCTCTCTCTTTCCCGCATTGAAATGAAAGAGCACGTGCAGCCCGATCAAATAATCGATCTGCGGACTATTATTGAACATAGTGTCGATGGCTTGTCTCCTCTTGCAGAGGAAATGGGAGTTAAGTTGAGCCTGAAGATACCAGATGACTTTGTGTCAGTGCGCGGAGAGCGGGACGAACTCATTCAAGTTGTCAATAATCTGGTCGAGAATGCCCTGAAGTACGGGGAAACTGGAAAGCGCGTGGATGTATCTGTTGAGGCAGATAAAGCTGCAGCCTCTGTTAAAGGGGGGTGGTGCATAACTGTTCGAGACTATGGGCAGGGGATTGCAGAAGAACATTTACCTCGCCTGACAGAGCGTTTTTATAGGGTAGATACCCAAACCAGCCGCCAAAAAAAGGGGACTGGGCTAGGCCTTGCTATTGTGAAACATATTTTAACCCGTCACCGCGCCCGACTCGAAGTTTCCAGTACATTGGGAGAGGGGACAGCCTTTCGCGTTTATATTCCTGCGGCCAGTAAACTTTTAATTGAGGCATAGGAAATTATTATCTAACAATTTCAATTGTTTGCGCTGTCATAAAACTGAAATCAAACCTTCATATAACCATCATGGCTCTTGGCTATGTTTCCTAGCGACCCCACTGGAAATTGTGTGGGGTCTATGGATTTATAACCTAGGCTCCCAAGGAGATGTCAGGTGGATATTAAAGGTTTGGCAAGTGTTACAGCGCTTGCATTAATTGGTACAATTGCTGCAGGTTCTGCTCAGGCTCGTGATCAGATCCAGATTGTTGGCTCTTCAACAGTATTTCCCTTTTCTACAGCTGTTGCCGAGCAGTTTGGTCAAAAAACTGAGTTCAAAACTCCGGTTGTGGAGTCCACCGGTTCTGGTGGTGGCATCAAGCTGTTTTGTGAAGGGGTTGGTGAAAATACACCCGATATCACAAATGCATCTCGGCGCATGAAGAGCAAGGAGCTCGTTAAGTGTAATGAGAACGGTGTTACCCCAGTAGAAGTAACAGTCGGTTTTGATGGCATCGTGCTGGCGAATTCCAAGAAAACAGCTGTGATGGATGTGACACTTGACCAGATTTTTCTTGCTCTGGCCAAGGAAGTTCCTGTTGATGGGAAGCTTGTCGCCAATCCATACCAGAAGTGGTCTGACATAGATCCTGCTTTGCCAGCCTCAAAAATCGAAGTGCTCGGTCCCCCTCCTACATCAGGTACACGCGATGCATTTGCCGAACTGGCGATGGAGGGCGGCTGTAAAAAGGTTCCTGTTGCCAAGGAGCTTGGGTTAACTAAAAAAGCTTGTCATGAAATTCGTGAGGACGGCTTCTATATCGAAGCCGGTGAGAATGACAATCTGATTGTTCAAAAGCTGGATGCCAACCCGAATGCACTGGGCATCTTTGGGTTCTCTTTCCTTGATCAAAATGCCGATAAAATTCAGGGCTCCAAGATTGCTGGTGTTGAGCCAACTTTTGAGGCAATCGCTGAGGGTGGATACCCTGTTTCCCGTTCGCTGTTCTTCTACATTAAGAAAGAGCACGTGGGTGTGATACCAGGTATTGAACAGTATCTTGCGGAGTTTACTCATGAAGATACTTGGGGTGATGAAGGTTATTTGGCAGATAAAGGACTTATTCCACTGCCAGTGGCTGACCGTGAAACGGTTTCCTCTTCCGCTTCAGCTCTGACACCACTTTCATTTTAAGTAGAGCCAAGTGCTCCTAAAAAACTGTCGGCCGGGCATTAAAGGTCCGGCCACTACTTAACGGAATACTAAAAGGCCAAGGGCTGGGAAGCTTTTATGGCGGGACGCGTAAGATGCTCTGGACATATCTAATTTGCCTCTTTGGGCTGGCCTTGTTTGCGTATGTGCTGGGTCATTCCAAATCCATAGGAGTTGTTGAGGGGGACTTGAAAAAGCTTCACTCCCGACCGAATTATCACGGGGGTTTTCTTGCAATTCTCAGTATCGTTCCCGGCATTCTTCTTGTGCTCGTATGGGCTATTCTCGCTCCCGGAATTATTGATAAATTAGTCGTTGTAAGAAGTTCCGACTTTATTGCTGAGTTGTCAGCTCCTCAGTTGCAAGCGTTCCTGCGTGATGCCAAGGCCATCACCTATGGTGGACTTGTCGGGTTTTCCAATGAAGGTAAAGAGTTCGCTGCAAACCTCTATTCTCGCTATGATCTGATCAGCGCCATATTGCTTGGTGGGGTGTTATGTGGCCTTGTGGCATCCGGATTATTCTTCGGTCTACAGGCAATCAATCCAAAGTTACGGGCTCGCCATATTGTCGAAAAAACGGTCATGGGCGTTCTCATTATATGTTCAGGTGTGGCAATTCTCACAACTCTTGGCATAGTCCTGTCTCTCATCTTCGAAAGCTTGATGTTCTTCCGGCAGGTTCCTCTACTGGACTTCGTCTTTGGAACCCATTGGAGCCCGCAAAGTGCCTTTGAAGGGGCCGGCGGGGAAAGCTCTCAAGTAAACACAGAGATTTTTGGCGCTATCCCTCTGCTGGTTGGCACAATGCTGATTACCGCAATTGCCATTGCAGTTGCGGCTCCCATAGGCTTGTTGTCGGCGATTTATTTGTCGGATTATGCTTCGAACCGTATTCGCGCAACGGCCAAGCCCTTGCTTGAAATTCTTGCCGGTATTCCAACTGTTGTTTATGGCTTCTTTGCAGCTCTTTCCGTTGCCCCGTTGATCCGTGGCTGGGGAGAGAGCTTCGGCCTCTCTGTTTCTTCGGAGAGCGCTCTTGCAGCAGGGCTGGTCATGGGAATTATGATCATTCCCTTTGTCTCCTCTTTGTCGGACGATGTTATAAACGCTGTTCCGCAATCTTTGAGAGATGGCTCCGCTGGACTTGGAGCAACAAAGTCTGAAACGATTGTGCGCGTTGTACTCCCTGCAGCACTTCCCGGTATTGTTTCCGCGCTGATTTTGGCAATCTCTCGTGCCATTGGTGAGACCATGATCGTTGTCATGGCTGCAGGTCTGGCTGCGAATATGACAATTAATCCTCTGGAAGCTGTCACAACAGTCACAGTTCAAATCGTTACTCTCCTCGTTGGGGATCAGGAGTTTGACAGTGCAAAAACGCTGGCTGCCTTCGCTCTGGGGCTACTTCTGTTCTGCATTACGCTTGCCCTAAATATCTTCGCTCTGCGCGTTGTGAAAAAATATAGAGAACAATATGACTAATATTGCTCATGAAAAAATCGATGTTGCTGGTGAAACTGTTCACACAGGTCACAGGGCTCGGCAGAGGTTAAAGAAACGCTATGCAGCTGAAACCCGTTTCAAGCTCTACGGCGTTGCCGCTTTGTTGGTGTCTGGTGTCTTTCTGGTTGCACTGCTGGGATCGATTATCTCCAAAGGCCTGCCCGCATTTACCTATAACTATGTGACAGTCTCGGTGGACCTGTCCTCCAATAATGTGAACCCGGATAAACCACAGGCTGCCAGCTATAATGGGATACTGCGCAGCAGTTTGAAGCAGAGCTTACCATTTGTTTCCACTCGCAAGGACCGCAAAATTCTCAACTCTTTGTTGTCGTCGGGTGCGGGAATCCTTCTTCAGCGGGAAGTTATTGCTCAGAAAGTTCAATTAGGGGCGGAGAGTTCCGTTGCTCTGCCGTTGTCGGACTATGCAGATCTTTATTTGAAAGGCTTGATCACCAAAAAGTCTTCTGTTGATCCTGATAGTGCAGCAAGTGTGAGTATCACCAGCTCGACGGCCTCTGTTCATATGGCCGGAAATGTTCTGGGGCCGGTTCGGGATGAAATTACAGCCTACCTGAATGGGCAGGCCGAAGACCTGAGGCGGCGAATTGCGCTACGCAGACAGTCGGAAAAAAATCTACTTTCAAAGATATATGGACTATCTGGCAGGATCACTCAGTCTGACCCCTTGGAAAGAAAGCGGCTGGAAGAAGAGCTTTCTGCGGCAAAATCCTCTCAGGAGCGAGTACAGGACATTATTTCTGCGCTGCAAGTAGACCTTTCACGAATTGATCAGCGTCTGTCCAAGCTGAATGGCCCACAGCAGTTAAATGATGAAATGCCAAGTTACTTCATCAATATTGCTGGCGGCGTGCTTAAAGTTGATGAGATTGACGGAAACCAAGCAAGTGGCCCGGTTCTGATACCAATACAGAATTCAGTAACTGCGCAAGCGGGTAATTGGTCACTTGAGAAAATTGAAGTTCCTCAATCATCGCGGAAGTTTTCTGACAGGGAAATCGCTTATACAGACTATCTGGAGCAAAAAGGCCAGATAAGTAACCGGTGGAATAGTATTTTCCTAACAGCAGGGGCCAGTCGCGAGCCAGAAATGGCGGGTATTTGGGGAGCCGTTGTCGGCACTTTCTGGACTATGATCGTGACACTCTCTCTCTCCTTTCCAGTAGGTGTTGCCTCCGCAATTTATCTGGAAGAGTTTGCACCGAAAAACCGCTGGACCCAGTTTATTGAAGTAAACATCAACAATCTGGCGGCCGTCCCGTCGATTGTGTTTGGTCTATTGGGGCTGGCAGTCTTTTTGAATGTGTTTGGCCTACCAAGGTCCGCCCCCGTTGTTGGTGGAATGGTCCTTGCCTTGATGACTTTGCCAACCATTATAATTGCGTCCCGAGCTGCTCTGCAGGCTGTACCGCCTTCAATTCGTGAAGCGGCCTTGGGGGTCGGTGCATCTCGCTTACAAGCCGTGTTCCATCATGTGTTGCCTCTAGCCATGCCAGGGATATTGACGGGAACAATCATCGGAATGGCGCAGGCGTTGGGCGAAACCGCCCCGCTTCTCATGATCGGTATGGTTGCCTTCATTGTGGATGTACCAGGTACTCCGCTGGATCCTTCTACGGTTCTCCCAGTGCAAATTTTCATGTGGGCAGACTTTCCCGAGCCTGCATTCCAGCAAAAAACGTCAGCAGCCATCATGGTGCTGCTCGGGTTCTTAATTTGCATGAATGCAATCGCAATTGTTTTGCGCAAGAAGTTTGAACGTCGCTGGTGATTTGAGGGTGAAATGTACAAGTTTGAAACAACAGGCAGAAGCCAAATAACTGGTCCAGTGGTGAATGATGTGACTATGGAAACCGATAGAGAAATACCATTAAAAATGCGTGGTGAAGGCGTTTGTGTCTACTATGGTCAAAAGCAGGCTCTCAACGCTATTCATCTGGAGATCAGAAAGAATCAGGTAACCGCACTTATTGGTCCATCGGGGTGTGGGAAATCAACGTTCCTACGTTGCCTGAACCGCATGAATGATACGATTGAAAGTTGCCGGGTGGAAGGAGGGATCTACCTTGACCACGACGATATTTATGATCCCAGCATTGATGTTGTTGAGCTGAGAGCACGGGTGGGTATGGTTTTTCAAAAGCCCAACCCTTTCCCAAAGTCGATTTTTGAAAATGTTGCATATGGTCCGCGTATTCATGGTCTTGCTCAATCAAAGTCTGATCTTGAAGAAATTGTAGCAAACAGTCTCCAAAAGGCGGGGCTTTTTGAAGAAGTCAAAGACCGCTTGGATGAGCCAGGGACGGGACTGTCCGGCGGTCAGCAGCAACGGCTGTGTATCGCCAGAGCCATTGCAGTTTCTCCGGAAGTCATCTTGATGGATGAGCCCTGTTCGGCTCTGGACCCCATTGCCACTGCCAAGGTGGAGGAGTTGATTGATGAGCTTCGTGAAAACTACACGATTGTTATCGTAACGCACTCCATGCAGCAGGCTGCCCGTGTTTCCCAGCGCACCGCATTCTTTCACCTCGGAAGCTTGGTGGAGGAAAGTTTAACCAACGATATATTTACGAACCCAAAAGACCAGCGCACGCAAGATTATATAACTGGCCGCATTGGCTGATAAGAACGAAAGCATAACAGGTGATTGGCTATGTCAGACCATATTGTGTCGGCCTTTAATGATGAAATGAAAAATCTTGCCACGCGGGTTCTTGAAATGGGCGGTATGGCAGAAACTCTGGTTAGAGACTCTATTCAAGCGCTTTTGACCGACAACCGGAAACTGGCTGAAAGTACGATTGAGGCTGACAAGCGGTTGGACGCAATGCAAAGTGAGCTGGAAGATTTGAGTGTTTCCATTATTGCGCGCCGCCAGCCCATGGCAAGTGATCTCAGGGAAGTGGTTGCGGCTATGCGAATTTCCAATGATCTTGAAAGGGTCGGAGATTTGGCCAAGAATATCTCCAAGAGGACACTGGCTATAAAGGGGGGGTTAGGCTCAAAGGAGTGGGCGCAAGGTGTTGAGCATATGGCAGACCTTGCGCTTTGCCAGCTGAAGGATACTCTGGATACATATACGAGTGGGGATCTGGAGGTTTTGAGACAGGTTCAATTGCGGGATGAAGAGATTGATGCTCTTTATACGTCCATTTTCAGAGAGCTGCTTACCTATATGATGGAGGACCCGCGCAGCATTACAAAATGTGCGCATTTATTGTTTTGTGCTAAAAATATTGAACGAATTGGTGATCATGCAACGAACATTGCCGAGAATATTTACTATAAGATCACCGGGGAGCACTTGCCGAACGAGCGGCCCAAAAGTGATGAATTGAACGCCTTGGCGAACTAGTTGACTTAATAGTTCATGGAAAGACATCTTAACTATGCCTGATATTCTTGTTGTTGAAGATGAAGAGTCTTTGAGCCTGCTCTTGCAATATAACCTTGAGGCAGAAGGCTACAATGTGGAAGTCTGCATGAAAGGGGATGAGGCGGATTTGCGGCTTCAGGAAAGTCAACCGGATCTTGTGTTGCTGGACTGGATGTTACCGGGTGTCTCGGGTATTGAGCTGTGTCGTCGCATGAGAGCCAGAGAGGAAACTGCACAGATTCCAATCATCATGCTGACAGCGCGGGGAGAAGAAACCGAACGTGTACGAGGACTCTCCACCGGAGCTGATGATTATGTTGTCAAACCGTTCTCTGTTCCTGAGCTGATGGCACGCATTCGCGCCATTTTGCGGCGCAGTAAGCCCGAGGTCGTATCTTCACAGTTAAAGTCCGGGGATATTGAACTGGACCGGGAGACCCACCGTGTCAGGCGTTTGGGGAAGGAAATTCACCTTGGCCCAACTGAGTTCCGGCTTCTGGAGTTTTTGATGAAGGCTCCGGGACGAGTATATTCACGCGAACAATTGCTGGATGGTGTTTGGGGGCATGATGTGTATGTGGATGAAAGGACTGTTGATGTTCATGTTGGCCGCCTGCGCAAAGCGATAAACCGCGGAAAACAGAAAGATCCCATCCGGACTGTTCGGGGCGCTGGGTATTCGTTTAACGATCAGTATGCAGTGGCATAATCGACCTGAGTTAAGAGGTTATAAAAAATAACAGCAAAAAGCATGGGCTTTTTGCTGTTCAATACGTGGTTTTCGACACAATGTCGTTTTGAACTTAAGCAGTTGCTTTACGTTCGCGTCTTCTTTCGCTGACTGGCTGATAGGCAACCCTGCGATGGTGAGCGCAATATGGTGTCGATCCATCTGATTGACGCCCGCAAAAATGAAAGTCTTCCCCGCCGGGATCACCAATAGGCCACTTACAAGTGCGTTCATTCAGGCTAAGTATAGTCGCCCGCTCCGACATTGGCATCAGGCTATCAGGCGAAGAAACTGGTTCAATCTCTCCCACCGGGATAATTTCCGGCTCAATCTTTAAGGCGTTTGCCCCAGACACACTTGGTTGGTGTGTTTGTTGAGATAACGGAGAAGCACTTCGAGCTTTAACGGGTGCACTGTCACTTTTTGCAGATGCAGGAGGCGCAGTTTTTCTGGGAGAAGGTGATGTTGAAGAAGAAGTGTTACGCCGTGGCTTACTAGAGTTCGTTGATTTGACACGGCCGGATAAGCCTAGCCTGTGGACTTTTCCTATAACTGCGTTTCGAGTGACATTCCCCAGTTCTGCCGCGATTTGGCTAGCGCTGAGACCTTCAGCCCATAGCTTGGTTAGGAGTTCAACACGATCAGTCGTCCAGCTCATAGAAGTCCCCATCTTCCTACTGTCTTCTCGAGTACAACTTTTGTGTGTAGTCGCTGTAGATTAGCTGCATTACATCCAGTCATTGGAAACGAGAAGGTGTTTCCCACTTAGCACTGACCCTACTATAGTGAATATTGGAGTAGCAATGATGCCAAATAAATCATGTTGGTTTGTAGTCGGTTTTCCCCAGAATTAAACTAAGTCAAGGAGTTGTCCATGATCTCGTGGTGGTCGAATGGACATAATAACTGTATGTACTGCAAATAATTCTAAATATTTTTTTTGCTGGAATTAATATCGGCTTGCCAACTTCTCAATAAATACATGAGAATTTTTTAAGATGTTTGTTTGTGTCACCCCATTTGCTAGAAGCTCTCTGTATTCATACTAGCTATAAAGTATGGTGGCATTTATAACCTTGAGTTGTGTTTGGTGTCCCTATCAGGCCGAGCGTTTGAAACGTAAATAAAGAGGGCTTTTTAGTCCTGTAAACTTGGCAAAAAACCTTTGCAATACGTAAAGATGATTGACAGTTAGAAGTGAAAGCTCTTTATATAACTTCTTTTGAAATTAAGGGGTCTTAAACGACGTTCTCTTAGTTGCTTGCTGAAACAAAATTGCTCTTCTTTCGAATGAGAAGAGACCCTATCCAAGGAGTAGGATATGACGACTTCGTCGCTCTTTCAGACCTATGTACGTTCCGAGCTTGAGTTCGAGCGGGGGGAAGGTGTCTGGCTGTATGCGAATGATGGTCGACGATATATGGATTGCGCTTCTGGTGTTGCTGTGAGCGGCTTGGGACATTCTCATCCAAAACTCGTTGAGGCTTTACAAAAGCAGGCGGAAACCCTGTGGCATGTGTCGAACCTTTATCGCAGTAAAGAGCAGGAAGAGCTTGGGCAACTTCTGGTGGACAATAGCTTCGCCGATAAGGTGTTCTTCTGCAATTCGGGCACTGAGGCTGTGGAAGGCGCTATCAAGACTACACGGCGCTATTTCTATGCCAAGGGGGAACCCGAAAAATATCGGATCATTACCTTCGAAGGTGCCTTTCACGGGCGGACAATGGCCGGCCTTGCCGCAGGCGGTCAGCAGAAATACCTTGAGGGGTTTGGCCCTGCTCTGGAAGGGTTCGACAAAGTTCCTTTTGCCGATCTGGAGGCAGTCAAAGCTGCAATTGGTCCGCAAACTGCGGCTATCTTGCTAGAACCCATTCAAGGTGAAGGGGGCATTAAGGCGTTTGATCCGGCCTTCCTTAGAGCGCTGCGCGCCCTTTGTGATGAACATGGCTTGCTTTTGGTTCTGGATGAAATTCAGTGTGGTGTAGGGCGAACAGGTAAGTTCTTTGCCCATGAATGGGCAGGAATTGAACCAGATGTAATGGCTGTTGCCAAGGGAATCGGCGGAGGCTTCCCTCTGGGAGCCTTTCTCGCGACCGATGAAGTGGCGTCTGGCATGAGCGCTGGAACCCACGGCACCACTTATGGTGGGAACCTTCTGGCCATGACTGTTGGTAAGGCCGTGTTAAGTATTGTTCTTGAACCGGAATTTTTGGAGAAAGTCCAGAAGAAGTCACTTCTGCTTAAGCAGAAACTGGCGGCTTTGGTGGATAGCCATCCAGAAGTATTCAAGGAAGTCCGAGGTTCTGGTTTAATGCTTGGGCTGGTTTGCAAGGGTGACCAAGGTCTAACTTTAAAAGCCTGTCGCGACAATGGTCTTCTGCCAGTTCCTGCGGGAGAAAATGTCCTTCGCATTATGCCTCCGATGGTCATCAGTGAAGAAGAAATTTCCCAGCTTGTTGAGATGCTGGAGACGGCAGCTTTAGCAACTGAAGCTGCACAAAAGAAATAAGAGTTAATCCATGTCCGTTGTTTCAAAGCCCAAACATTTTCTTGATATCTCTGAGTTGCCAGCAGGTGAGCTGCGAAAAATTCTTGATGGTGCCTCCCTTTTGAAAAAAAGGAGAGAGGCTCAACGTGGTAAATCCGGCCCTCTTTCGGGGCGGACGTTGGCTATGATCTTTGAACAGCCCTCAACACGTACACGCATCTCTTTTGATGTGGGTGCGCGGGAGCTGGGTGGTGAGCCGCTTATGCTGACTGGTAAGGAAATGCAGCTGGGGCGCGGGGAATCTATTCCTGATACCGCCCGTGTTCTCAGCCGTTTCGTTGATATGATCATGATCCGTATGTTGGATCATGAAGCTGTTCGCGAACTGGCACAGTATTCTGATATACCTGTCATAAACGGTCTGACAAAAGAGTCCCATCCCTGCCAGATTATGGCGGATATCATGACGTTTGAAGAACATCGCGGGCCTATTCAAGGCAAGCGGATTGCATGGGTTGGGGATAGCAACAACGTACTCTACTCGTGGATGCAAGCGAGCGCAAAGCTGGATTTCGAGCTTGTCGTGGGGGCGCCAAAGGAGTTGACTGTTCCGCAGGAGTGGTTAGAAGCAGTCAAGCGTCAAGGTGGCAATGTCACCATTACCGAGGACCCGATTGAAGCAGTTTCTGGCTGTCATGCTGTCATTACTGATTGCTGGGTTTCTATGGGCGATGAAGACGCTTCTTACCGCTATAACCTGCTGAGCCCGTATCAGGTGAATGATAACTTGATGGCCAAGGCGCATAATGAAGCAATATTTATGCACTGTTTGCCAGCTCACCGTGGCGAAGAGGTTACGGATGCGGTAATGGATGGCCCACAGTCGGTTGTTTTCGATGAAGCTGAAAACCGACTGCACGCTCAAAAAGGAATTATGGCATGGTGTCTTGATGCACTGCCGGAGGAATAATGAATAAAAGCCAAGAGCAAACGTCTAAAGTGAAGCCTGTGGGTGATGATGTTGTCCTTCCTTTCTCGGTTGAGGGGCTGGACGTTCGCGGGCGAAGTGTACGTCTGGGCGCAGTTTTGGACAGCATGCTTGCCCGTCATGACTACCCGGTGCCTGTCAAGAAGTTGCTTGCGCAGGCAACTGTTCTGACAGCGATGCTGGGAAGTACGTTGAAGTTTGACGGGCGGTTGACGTTGCAGGCACAAAGTGATGGTGCTGTGTCCATGATGGTTGTGGACTTCAATGCGCCTGACGGCTTGCGCGCAACAGCTTCTTTTGATGAAGAGCGTGTGAGTTCTGTCGCGCAGCAGGAAGGCTTCAAGCCGGAAGATTTGCTCGGCAAGGGGCATCTGGCGTTCACAATCGATCAGGGTGCTCACACCAGCCGCTACCAAGGCATTGTGGCTCTGAATGGCATCTCTTTGGAAGAAGCTGCACACGAATACTTCCTAAAGTCCGAGCAGATACCGACGCGGGTCCGCCTTTCTGTCGCGGAAGTGTTGAAGGCTGACGAGAAGGGGAGCTACAATCATACTTGGCGCGCTGGCGGCATTATGGTTCAGTTTCTCCCTCAAGCACCTGAGCGCATGCGAGCCGCAGATATTCACCCGGGAGATGCTCCGGAAGGTACACCAGCGCACTTTGTAGAAGAAGATGATGCATGGGTAGAAGCCAAATCTTTGGTGGATACGGTCAAGGATGATGAGATTGTTGATCCTGATCTTGGAATAGAACAATTGCTGTTCAGGCTGTTCCATGAGCGGGGCGCTCGGGTTTATGACCCTCATCCTATGGCAGACCGATGCACATGTTCGGAAGAGAAGCTCAAAAAAACTCTTCGAGGTTTCCCAAAAGAAGATCAAGACGAGTTAAAGACGCAAGAAAATATCTCGATTACCTGCGATTTTTGCAGTCAGAGCTATACTTTGCTTACCAAGGATGTCTTCTCCGAAGATGAATCCTAAGCTTCCCTCATAAGTACTGCTCTGGTCTTTTAAGGCCGGAGTTCTTCTTTGGATGGCTGTGCCTTTTACTTTAAAAGTGTATAGAAATCTCTTGAAGTTCAGTTATTTTGACTCCATTTTTTATAGTTATAATCAATATTTGTTTTCACTATTGAAAATCCTAGAGTGCTCTACCAGTTGGTATGGTAGTGCACATAATTGGGATAAAAATAATGATCTTACTGACCGGAGCTACCGGAACAACTGGAAAGCAAGTCGTTGATTTGCTAGTTCAAAATGGTGTTCAAGTTCGTGCCTTGGTGAGAGATAAGACTAGAGCCACAGATTTAGCGCTCAAGGGAGTGGAACTAGTTGAAGGCAGCTTTGAGAATATCGAAGAAATGCCACACCTTTTTGAAGGGATCGAGCGGGCTTTCTTCCTCTCCGGTATTTCGGATAAGCAGCGTGACTATGAACCACGTTTTTATGATATGGCAAAGCGTTCCGGTATAAAGCATGTTGTCAAACAATCTGCTTGGGTTGCAGAGTATCCTGACGGAGGCTACATGGCCAAAACTCACAGCCTAGGTGAGGGTTACCTTAAGGCAAGTAGCCTGACATACACGATTATCCGCCCGAACTACTTCATGCAGAACTTCGTAGACTTTGCCCCTTCGATCAAAGAGCAAGGGGCAGTCTTTCTACCCGTTGGTGTAGGGCGTTGCGGTGTAATCGATATTCGGGATCTGGCTGAAGTTATTGCAGCTGTCCTAACGCAGGAAGGACATGAGAATAAGACTTACCGTTTGACTGGTCCGGACATTCTTACAATAGAAGAGTGTTGCCTCAAACTTGCAAAGGGTATTGGTAGGCCCGTCCACTTTCAGGACATTCCCTTGGACGATTTTAAAAGGACCCTTATGTCTTTCGGACAAACCGAGTGGTTTGCCGAACGCATTGTTGAGCTTATGAATATGGTAAAAGAGGACACGCAGGCCGAAACCACAAATACAGTTGAAGATGTTCTTAAACGGCCTCCACGTGCCTTTGACGAGTTTGTAGAGGATTATGCTGGAAATTTCCGCTAGTTTTCAGGAAATTGCGCGCTAGCCTACCCAATTGGGATCTGCCCTGAAATTGTTGCGGTATATGAGTTGGTTCACTTTCAATTTAAGTGCACTACAGTATATGCAGGGTGTTGGGGCATTTCCATGTCTCAAGGGTCATAAGAAAGTTGGGGTCGCGAGTGTTTGACGCAAAAGCAAGGCGGGTGATAGATCCGCCTTTAAATATTATTGGAAAGCTACTGGCGCAAAGGGGGGTTCGTGCAAACTGGGTTACAGTTTCAGGACTTTTGTGCGGTCTTTTTGCAGCCTACCTTGTGGTCCTTGGGTATTTTCTAACCGCTCTTGTTTTTGTTGTTCTGAATAGGCTGGCTGATGGCCTTGATGGGGCGATTGCCAGAGCCGATAAAAAGACCGATCTTGGCGGTTTTCTGGATATCCTTTGTGATTTTGTATTTTATGGCGCTCTTCCGCTAGCTTTTGCCCTTCACAATCCCGTAGAAAATGCGCTGGCGACCGCAGGGCTCCTATTTAGCTTTTATCTGAGTGGGTCTAGCTTTCTGGCCTTTGCTGTTATCGCGGAGCGCAAAGGCGTCATAACCGAGGTGCAAGGACAAAAGTCCCTTTACTACTTGAGTGGTCTTGCTGAAGGCGGAGAGACCATTGCGGTGTTTTTGGCGTTCTGTCTGTTTCCGCAGTATTTTGTTTGGCTGGCGTGGGGATTTGCCGGAATTTGTCTCATCTCTTCCATAGGCAGAGTAGCCCAAATTGTGAAACTAACCGGAGCAGACTAGGACGAGAGTGCACCGCAGAAAAGTGGAACCGGTCTTCGGTTAAAGATGTGCGACTTAACAATAGGTTAAAGCATTGAGCCACTTTAATAAAATGCCTCACTGATTTAGGGGAAGGGAACTGGGGCAGAAAGTTTCTGCCCGAGCATGCTTTGTAAACTATACCATGCGGTAACGGGCCTGAACACTGCGCTCAATTGCAGCTGTTGTCAGTGCGTCCAGCGACAACTTGTTGCGAAGAAGCTCAAGCATTCTCAGTTCTTCTTGTTGCAGTTTCAGGTCAGCTGCCGCAACCTCAACAGCTAATGCGTAGGCGGTATCGTGCAGTTTTTTGGGAAGAGACGAAACAATCAGGTCCAATGTATCTGTCAGTCCGTTGTCTGCCGCCATGCGTTCACCGCACTGCGCGGCAACCCTTACAAGGGTCTCCCGGTCAAATCCTTTGAATACAGGTAGGATTTTGACGATATCCCCCATGACCAGTAGTTCGGCATCCGTCATCGAGCTGTCTGCAGCAGACATCATGACCATTGTGTGTATCAGGGCTTCATGTGTTGTTAGTGACCCGCTCATTTTAAAAAAAATATCCCTTAAAAATTGTTCCGCTCGTCTCTTTGTAAGTAAAAACGCAACATAGTGTGCGATTGCCTTTCAAAAACGAGTTGGGAACGTTGACGCGTACCGCGAATTTCCTTAAGTTCCGCGGACCTAAGGTAGGTACGGTTTGTTGGCCTGCCAAGGGGTTCCTAAAAATTTCACAGATATAGAAAGCCGATGGTTTAACACCATGACCAAAAATTCTTTGCCGCAGCTCGATCTTAGCCCCGAACTTATCGCAGCGGCCCAGGTTTCTAAAGCCTGGCCGTTTGAAGAAGCGCGCAAACTGGTCAAACGGCTGAAGGATAAACCCAAGTCCGGCCCAGTCTTGTTCGAGACTGGGTATGGCCCCTCTGGTCTGCCACATATGGGCACATTTGGTGAGGTTGCCCGCACGACAATGGTGCGCACCGCATTTCACGTGCTGACTGAGGATAAAATCGACACCAAACTGATTTGCTTCTCAGACGATATGGATGGTTTTCGCAAGGTTCCGACCAATGTTCCCAATCAGGAACTGTTAGCTGAAAGCCTCGGCAAACCGCTTACCCGTGTTCCAGATCCATTTGGAGAATACGAAGGGTTTGCCCAGTCCAACAATGCTAAACTGATGGCATTTCTGGATAGGTTTGGTTTCGAATACGACTTTGCGTCTTCAACGGACTATTATGAGTCTGGCCGATTTGATGAAGCTTTGCTTCGCATGCTGGAAGTCTACGACAAGGTGATGGCGATTATCCTGCCAACGCTGGGCGAAGAGCGCCGCGCGACTTACTCACCGTTCCTACCAGTTTGTCCGCGCACAGGCATTGTGCTGCAGGTTCCAATGGTTGATCGGAGCGTTGAAAAAGGCACAGTCACCTATATTGATCCAGAGACAGACGAGCGCGTTGAAGTTCCTGTGACAGGTGGTCATGTAAAGTGCCAGTGGAAAGCCGACTGGGCCATGCGTTGGTATGCGCTTGGTATTGACTACGAGATGGCCGGTAAGGACTTGATCGATAGTGTCAACCTATCGGGTAAGATTTGTAAGGCTCTGGGCGGTAAGCCACCAGAAGGATTTAACTACGAACTCTTCTTGGATGAAAAAGGGCAAAAAATCTCCAAGTCCAAAGGCAATGGCCTCACTATGGAAGAGTGGCTGACCTATGCGACCCCAGAGAGCTTGTCTTTGTTCAACTTCCAGAAGCCCAAAACTGCTAAGAAGCTGTATTTCGACGTTATTCCTAAAGCGGTTGATGAGTACTTCACTTTCTTGAGCAAGTGTGAAGCTATGAAGGCTGATCAAAAGCTGATGAACCCGGCTTGGCACATTCATTATGGCAACCCGCCGAAAGTGGATATGCCCATCAACTTCGCAATGCTCCTCAATCTGGTGTCCGCATCCAATGCGGAAAACAAGGATGTATTGTGGGCATTTATCTCGCGTTATGCGCAAGGCGCCTCAGCCCAGACGCACCCTGAGCTTGATTCTTTGGTTGGATATGCGATCCGCTATTATGACGATTTCGTTAAACCAACGAAAAAGTTCAAGATAGCGGACGACGTGGAAACAGATATGCTCAAGCAGTTGGATGCGACGCTGAGCAAGCTGCCCGCAGAAACTGATGGTGGAGAAATCCAGAATGCGATCTACGACATTGGTCGTAACATAGAGCGCTATCAGAACACGCAAAAGCCTGGGCCAGATGGAAGACCTGGTGTTGGGCAAACCTTCTTTTCCGCCATTTATCAAGTACTTCTTGGTCAGGAGAAGGGGCCAAGGTTCGGCTCGTTTGTTGCCCTTTATGGTATCGAGGAAACAAGAGGCTTGATTACAAAAGCACTTGCAGGAACGCTCGGAAACTGATGAACTGTCCCCCTCTTAATAGAGGGGGACTTTATGTATATTGGCACTATTTTATCACTCTTTTTATTACCTCTATACATAATTGAGGGAATTCGGACGCGATTAAGTACTCTTAGACTTCCATCGGCGATTGGGCCTGTTTCTGGAACCTTCAAAGGGAATAGGAATGAAGACCAAGAGATTCGTCTTCTCATCGTCGGCGACTCCACAGTAGCGGGCGTCGGGGTTAAAACAACCGATCTGGCTCTTCCCTATCAGTTGGCTAGAGCTCTTTGCGAAAAATCGGGAAAGACAGTTCACTGGCGCGCCGCTGGGTGCAACAGCGCAGAATCTACTCATATTCGTGACTTGGTAATCCCGAACCTTCCCGAGGAGGATTACACGCATGTGTTTTTCAGCTTGGGCTTTAATGATCTCAAAAACTTTCGGTCCCAGGGGAAATGGAAAAGCGGCTTCGGTGGTTTGCTTTATGCGACCCGTGCAAAGTACCCAAACTCCAAAATTTATTGGTGTAAGATGATGGACCCCGGCCGTATGCCCGCCCTCAAGAGGGGGCTGGTTTTCGTTTTACGGCTACGAAGGAAAATGATTTCTGAATTGGGGGCAGCCTTGTGTGAAGAGCGAGGCGGTACATGGATCGAGCCAATGAAAGGTACCCGAGCAGAGTATTATTGCCATGATGGTGTTCATCCCTCTGAAGAGGGAAATAGGGCTTGGGCCAATCATGTAGCCATCGAAATAGTGCATAACGAGGCTTCATGGCAGGAAAATCAATACAAAGTAGACGATGAACAGCACCAGATGCACCGATCCATGGAGGACGTTGGTCCGGTTCCCGCTGAAAGTAATTAAGCTCATGACCAAGGTCAGAATAAGGAGCAGCATATCTGTGTTCTTGACACCCAGAACAATATGAATATCCAAAAGCCCCGCCACCAAGAGGACAGCGGGGACTGTTAGGCCAATAGTCGCAAGTGCTGAGCCAAGGCAGATATTTACCGATCTTTGGAGTTGATTTTTCAAAGCTGCTTGGAAACTGCCCAGACCTTCCGGTGTTAGAACCAGAAGAGCTACTAAAATTCCGCCCATTGCTGCTGGCAGTGACCATTTGGTGATGGCGCTGTCGACAAGAATTGCAAATTTCTTGGAAAGCAGAATGATAGGCATCATCGTCAGCAGCAAAAAAGAGGCATGATAAAGATTGGAACGTACTTCAAGATTGGGGTGGTGGCTGTGTGCTCCGCCCTGTCCTTTTTGAGGGGACTGATCATCTCCTAGTAAAAAGGGGAGGGCTATTCCCGAGTAAGGACTGGGTTCCTTGAAAAAAGAAGAATGCCGGATATTCTGCGTGGCTAGAAAAACGCCATAGAGCGCAACGATTATGAGAGCAAACGCAACCTGTTGCGCTGTTGATAGGGACGGGTCCTCCGTTGAGATCGTGTATCGTGGCAAAATCAACGATATGGTTGCAAGTGGAATAAGGACAGAGAGAAAGGACCGCGCCCCTTGCGTGTTAAAAGGCTGTTCTCCATGCTTTAGCCCGCCAAGCACCAAAGTTAGCCCCACCATTCCATTGAGCACAATGTTGAGGACGGCAAGCATGGTATCGCGAGCAAGGGCATCATTACTTGCACCAGTCAGCATAATTGCAATTATCAAGGAAACTTCGATGCCGATGACCGAGAGGGTTAGAATAAGGGTACCGTAAGGTTCTCCAAGGCTAACTGCCAGACAATCCGCATGACGAACAACAGCAAAAGCACTCCACATCATTGCGAGGAAAATCCAGAAAAAACTGATAACTTTGACTGTGGCTGGGCTGCTGGCTCCCACTAGGGCTTCAGTGTAACTATAAAAAATCACAACTGTGATACAGCTGAATATAAATGGAAGCTCTTTTCTTAAAGTTGGAAGTATGAATGTCACAATTTAAATCTTTCAGGGGTCTGGATTAATAACCTTTTGAAGGGGGGAATGCTGTTTCCAGTAAATTTGCGGCTGCGTCTGGATAAGGATCTCTTCTTCTTCCACCTCTCTTGGGCCAGTTTGTGTACCAGCTGGCACTAGAAAGTCATTTGATGGCATTTTTTTGCGCTCTGTTTGCCATATACCCCGCTTTTTCTGTTTTGCCTCTTTTGCTAAACGGTTAAACTCGGCAGGAGCGTCTGTTGTGGGGCTAGCCCAGCCGTTTTCAAGGAGCCAATGAGCGACATCCACTTCTCCGCGTTTACATGTTGCAACGGCATATCCTTCCCCTGTTTCTTGGATATTCGAACATTCCACTGAAACTTGCAGGAGAAATGCGCGAAGCGCGGTCCTTGCACGCATGCCACATGGCCAGGCGCCTCCAAGCCAGCTGCTGCAGGTACGATCCAGAGGAAGGGGGCTGAGGTGAGCAAGCCTGATTTTCCGGCCATTATGCTGGAAGCTCGCTCCATCCAGAATGAGTGGGCGGTGGATAGCCAGTAAATCCGCTGGCTCTTGTTTTTTTGCGTCGCCTTGGGCTGGTGAGGCACCTTTACCGGTTACCTGTTGTTGGTCATCGGTATTGGAGACCGCGACCGAACTGTCCGGCTTACTCGCCTCTTTAGGCGCAATATTTGTTCTTTGCGGGAGGGACGAGGGTTTGTAAAGGGTCAAAGCAGAGGTGACAGGACGGGAGGGGTTCTCTTCCCTTTGAAAGGCCAGAAAAGCGAGCGCTCCTATGGCTATAAAACACAGGAGAACCGGAACAAGCGAATTTGTTATTTTCTTTATCCAGCGCATCATGCCCCACAGTGTTAAGCTGGATGGCTATGATCTGCTCACCCATAAAACTCTGGCAATCCACTTGACCTCGTTGTGTGCGAGCACATCAACAGACGCCTGATTGGATTCACATCGGAACTCGTAGGAGCTGACTGTTTTCCTCAGGAAGTAACAGGCTTTTGCCCTGTGTCCCCCCTGTGAGTAAATAACTGTATCCATTCGCCGTAAAGGGGCGTTTGGTGCCACGATCACAGTATCTCCATCCCTGAATAATGGCTCAAAAATATTACCATATACCTCAAGAGCGACCGTCTTCTCGCCGTATTGGCTGGGAAAATGCATTTTTGCCTGTTTTGATATTGGCAGGGAAAGGTCTTGATTGCTGTTTGTAAGCGAAAGAAGCGCGGTTTCAGCAGATGGAGAACTTTCTGCAGGATTTCCTTCAACCAGCTTGGCGAAGTCTGAAAAAGACTTTCCGGTCACATCTAGTAGTTTTGAAATGGATTGTGTCGAGGGCCAATGGAGTTGTCCCTGAGTTGTCATGCGTTTGGATTTATTGAAGGCTGTTGGGTCTAGGCCTGCTTTTTTGGCTAGGGCCGAAAGGCTTATTCCTTCGAGCTTGGCAAGGTGGTCAATCGCCTGCCAAAGGTTCTTATGGGACAGCATAAAAAGAGCTACCTGAAAAATGTTTGGTTTAAAGGGCTTGCGGACTCATACCGTTCGCTTATATGAGACTATTTTCAGTTGGTGTATACTCACTGAAAGGCCATTCCAATATGTCAATTATCTATAAGATTGCAAATACCGAGCTTTGGAGCCAGGCGGAGAACGATGGGAAATTCGTCGGGGCTCCCATTGATCTGGAAGATGGGTATATCCACTTTTCCACCAAGGAAACGGTGCGGGAAACGGCTGCAAAGTACTTTTCAGGAGCAAAAGATCTTCTTCTTATTGCAGTTGACACGGATCGTTTGAACCAAGAAAAACTTCTGTGGGAACCGGCTAGAAATGGAGCCTTGTTTCCTCATCTTTATGAGCCGCTTTCCCTTGAACATGTTTTGTGGGTCCAAAAAATGCCCTTGGGAGCAAATGGCCAACATATTTTTCCGGAGCTTTAAATGTCGATCTCTCGGTTAGCCAATAAAGTTGGCCTCAGGGCACTGCACTGTCTGAATGCAGAAGCTGCGCATAATGCTACGATCAAGCTCTTGAAGGCTGGTGTCCCCTTTCAAGCGAAAACGGTTCGGGACCCACGGCTGCGCTATACTCTCTCTGGAGTGGAGATTGATAGTCCTGTGGGCATGGCGGCGGGGTTTGACAAGAACGCCGAAGTTCCAGATGCTTTGTTAAAGCTGGGGTTTGGGTTTGTTGAAGTTGGCACTGTGACGCCTCGCCCACAAGCTGGAAACCCGAAACCGCGTAACTTTCGCCTATCTGCGGACAAAGCAGTCATCAACCGCTATGGTTTCAATAATGATGGACACGGCGCTGTCTATGGGCGTCTTGCAGCCCGTCAGGGCTCAAGTGGTGTGGTCGGGGTCAATATCGGGGCAAATAAGGATTCCGAAGACCGGATCAAGGACTATGTACGCGGTATAGAATGCTTTGCGGATGTTGCCTCTTACTTTACCGCAAATATATCTTCCCCCAACACCCCTGGACTGAGAGACCTTCAAGCGAAGAGCTTGTTGGAAGACCTTGTAGGCCGCATTATAGAGGCTCGTGACGAGCAAATAGATAAAATAGGGCGCAGCGTACCTGTTTTGCTTAAAATAGCCCCTGATGTTAGCGAGAAGGCACTGGAAGATATCGTCAGTGTCGTCAAGGACAAGCAACTGGATGGGTTTATTATTTCCAATACAACCATCTCCAGACCGGATTTGCTGGATAAGGTGCAGGCTAAAGAGACTGGTGGCTTGTCTGGAGCTCCGCTCTTCCGCCTTTCTACTGTTGTACTGGCGAAAGCAAGGCGCCTTGCCGGACCGGAACTTCCGATCATTGGCGTTGGCGGCATTGATAGCGGCGAGAGCGCATGGGCCAAGATTACGGCGGGTGCCAATCTGGTCCAGCTTTATTCGGGTATGGTTTACAAAGGCGCTGGTCTGATTCAGGAGATCAATGACTACTTGATCGAACAACTTGATCAAAAGGGATTGAGCAACCTTCAAGACGCTGTTGGTCAGGATGTAGAAGTATGGGCCAACGAGGAATTGGTCTGATAAACCATCAATGAGACAGGAGAGAATACCTCTCCTGTCTTCGGTTTGCCAAGATGGCTTTAGGCGTGTTGAGCTGTAAAGAACTGCCTTTCGCGTAGTCTGAGCCGGTAGGTTAAGGTAAGCCCGCGCAGCATAAGGAAGACAAGAAGGGCAAACCAAAGTCCATCATTCCCCATGATTGGAAAGAATACGTAATAAAGCCCTAGGAATAGCGCTAGTGAAACAAGCATCATATTACGCATATCCCGAGACCACGTTGCTCCAATAAAAATCCCATCCATTTGAAAGGCAAGGGTTCCGGCAATTGGAGTTAGTGCTGCCCACCAAAGGTATTGGCTTGCAGCTGATCTTACTTCCTCGTGGGTGGACATCACGGCAACAATATGAGTGCCGAAAAGGAAGAAGATAACGGTTAAAAACAATGCGATCAGACTGCCCCAAAGAAGCGAAAGGTTGACGGATCTTTTGAAAGCGGGCCGGTAGCGGGCACCAATGGCTCTTCCAACCAGTTGCTCTGCCGCTGTTGCGGTGCCGTCCAGAAAGTAGCCTGCAATTAGAAAGAACTTTTCAAGAATTGCGTTGGCAGCCAGCACAATGTCACCTTGATCAGCACTGCGGGCCGTGAAAAATGCAAAGGCTCCCAGCAGGGTAAAGGAGCGAATCATGATATCGCGGTTTAAAGCGAGTAGGGCAAGAAAGTCGTCTCTCTTGAATATACTGGCAAAAGGGTGACGTGGAATCCCGCCAAGTCTTTGGTAGAGAAAATATAAACTGACTAAAAGCGTAATCAGTTCACTGAGGGCTGTTGCATACGCAACGCCTTGGATACCCCATTCGAAATGAAGCACAAACAAAGCGCTCAGTACGATATTTGTACCATTGAGAAGTGTTTGCAGTAGCAAGCCCGTCTTTGCCATGCCAAGTCCTAGAAACCATCCCAGCACAGCAAAGTTAGACAAGGTCAACGGGGAAAACAGCACCCGAATGGAGAAGTAGGAGGCGGCAGCGCTTTGAACTTGATCCGAGCCCCCAAGCAAATTCAGTCCAACTGACAGGACAGGGTATTGAAGCAGAACAATTAAAGACGCCGCCACTATCGCCAGAATGAGAGAGCGGATCAAAACCAGCTCCAGTTCACTCTTATTGCCCGCCCCAAAAGCCTGAGCCGTCAACCCAGTTGTGCCCGAGCGCAAGAAGTTGAAGGACATAAAGACAATATCAAAAATGACAGAGCCAAGAACCAGCCCACCTATCAAGGATGGATCATCAAGCTGCCCTATGACTGCGGTGTCCACGAGCCCCAACAGCGGGGTGGAAATGTAGGCAAGGGCCATGGGCACCGCAATTGCCATGAAACTGCGGTGCGTTACAGTGAAGGTTTGGGCCATGTGGCAGTTCTGATGTCCTGATAGTCGTAGTTAAGGTTATCCAGATTTAAAGAGGCGGGAAATCAACCAAATCGGGAGCACCACAATGGCGCCCAATACAAAATAGCCGCCAAGGCGCGCAATCGCTTCAAAACCAAGATCCCAAAGACGCAAGACAAAATTCTGAAGATACAGGAAAATATCTAATGGGTTCAAGTTTATAGCAGATAGGATTATACCAACAATAAAAGATAGGAAGACCAGCCGAATGGCCACAGCACCTGGTGAACCGCCAAGAAAGCGATTGAGTTTATTGTCTTCCATTTCTAGTCCTTTCTGATTGCAATAGTCTCTATATAGGGTTGTTCTTGGAAAAGTCAGTCCAGCACCGCACTTCTGTGGGGAACCCCACCAATATGTTGGGAGACAACTGGATAATTAGAGAGTTGCAACCTGATTATCCCATGTAGCCGCGGGTTTGTGATTATGGTTGCCTTGTGGCTGCGGCGGAAACCTGCCGTAAAATCCTTCGTTATGGCGCGCAAGGTCCCTTAGCAGCTTTGTAGGCCGGAACCGCTCTCCCCATCGCTTTTGCAGCCCTTTGCATTTTACCACAAACACATCTGCTCCCATGTCATCGATATAGGACAGGGCGCCGCCTGTGTACGGGGGAAAGCCAAACCCGAAGATGGAGCCGATATCAGCTTCCCGAACATCGGTAATGCGCTTTTCTTCAAAAATTCTGGCAGCTTCCAGCGCTTGAATAACAAGAAGGCGATCTTTCAACTCTTCGATTTCGAATTCGGCTGCAGGCTTGGATGCTCCCGTAATTTCGGTAATCCCTTGCCAAAGGAACCGATTTTCGCCCTCATAGTCATAAAAGCCCCGCTGGTTCTTGCGGCCAAAGCGTTGTCGTTTGACAACCAGTTCTTCCAGCAGCTCTTCGGGGATAGGGGACTTGAAACGCTTGCCCATGTCCTGCCTTGCGGCTTTCACAATGTTATAGGCGTGATCGAGTGCCACATCATCTGCAAGCCCCATGGGTCCGATGGGCATGCCAGCCATAAGGCCTGCATTTTCAATCATCGCCGGAGGAACGCCATCCCGAAGCATGTGAGCACCTTCTGCAGCATAGGTCATAACTATACGGGAGGTGTAAAAGCCGCGCCCATCCTCAACAACAATAGGGGTTTTGGACAGGGCCTTGATAAAGTCCATGGCCACAGAAAGGGTTTTTGCGCTTGTTTGCTTGGTTTTAACCACTTCCACCAACTGCATTTTTTCTGGCGGAGTGAAAAAGTGCAGGCCGATGAAACTTCGAGGTCGCGGAAAATACTGCGCCAAAGATGTAATGGGTAAAGTCGAGGTGTCAGAGGCGAATGTGGCCCGTGGTTTCATGAATTGAGCGGCCTTTTCGGTCACCTGCTTCTTCGCTGTACGATCTTCCACCACAGCTTCGATAACCAGATCACAGTCGTTCAAAACAGAATAATCTGTTCCCACCTGAATGAAGGAGAGGAGTTTTGAATTCACCTTCTCATTTGAAATGCCCTGTTCCTGTGCCTTTTGGGCAAGAGCGGTACAATGTTCAAATCCTTTATCGGCAAGCTCTTGGGTTAAGTCCAGCATATGAACCCGAATACCAGCTTGCGCTGTCACATAAGCAATGCCCGCGCCCATATAGCCAGCTCCAAGGATGCCGACTTTCTTGATGTGGTTGGGACGCTGACTTGCCGGGCGGCGCACTCCGCTGTCCAGCTGATGACGGGAGAAGAATAAAGTCCGCACCATATTTGAAGCCTCAGAGCTGACTAAAAGTCTGGTTGCAAATCTTTGCTCAACCTTTAACGCTTGGTCAAAAGAAAGGTGCAGCCCCTCAGTAGCAGCATTCAGTAGTGCTCTGATATTGGGATAATTATCATAGCTAAGGGCGCGATAGCGCGCAATGAGCGAGGCCCAGAACTGCATGCCTTCCGGACTGTAAAAGTCCCCGGATGGGAACTTGAAGTCGGTTTTATCCCAAGGCTTTACCGGGTCAATACCAGCGCCAAGACGCCTTTTGGCAGCTTCAATCAGTCGTTTGGCGGGCGCAGTCTCGTCTATCAAACCAAGAGATTTGGCGTCTTTTCCTGTCAGCTGTTTACCGGTTAGGGCAAACCCCATCGCCGCATCAAGGTCGGTAACCAGACGCAGTATTCGCTGAATTCCACCGCCACAGGGCATGATGCCCAGTTGTACTTCTGGAAGGCAAAACGTGGTTGACAGTGTATCGGCGGCAATTCGGCTATGGCAGGCAAGCGCCAGTTCCAGCCCACTTCCCATGCAGGAGCCGTTTATGGCTGCAATAAAAGGCTTGGGACAGGTTTCAAGTTTGCGAAAGACCTGTGACAGGCGTCCCGTTTCCTCCAAAAATGCCAGCGCGGCACCTTGGGTGTCGGTTTCACGGCGGGCTCTGTAACACTTCAATAAGTCTTCCAGAGTTTTGAGGTCAGCACCTGCAGAAAAGCTTTTCTTGCCAGAAAACAAGATCGTGCCGTTAATTCGCTCATTCTGAGCGATGTAGTCAATCAGCCGGTCCAGCTCATCCAAGAGGTCCAATGTAAAGACATTAACAGGCTTGTTGCGCATATCCCATGTGAGCAGTGCAATGCCGTCTTGATCAATTGAGAGGGAAAAGTGATCCAGTTTCATAGAGTTATCCCTCATACCCGCTCAATAACCGTCGCTGTTGCCATGCCAGCGCCTGCACCTAAAGTAACAAGTGCTGTGTTCAAATCCCGTCGTTCCAGTTCATCAAGCGCAGCTCCGATCAGCATTGCTCCAGTTGCGCCCATTGGATGCCCCATGGCAATGGCTCCGCCGTTTACATTTACCCTCTCAGGGTCGATCTCGAAGGCTTGCTGATATCGTAGTGGCACTGCGGCAAAAATCTCATTGACTTCGAACAGGTCAATGTCTGACAGTTGCATCCGGCTGTTTTGAAGGAGTTTTTCTGTAGCATCGATGGACCCGGCTAACATGAGTGCGGGGTCTGATCCCGTTGAGGTGAAACTGCGAATTCTGGCACGAGGGGAAAGGCCTGTGGCTCTTCCTGCCATGCGCGAGCCAATCAGAACGGCAGCGGCTCCATCTGAAAAACTTGCAGAATTTCTTTCGTGGTGCACGTGATTGATATATTCAATCTCAGGGTGCGCTTGTATGGCTACTCCATCATACCCCTGTTCCTTGCCTTCCCTTTTAAAGGCAGGGGGCACAGTGGAGAGCTCTTCCGAGCCTGTCTCAGATAATACGTGCTCGTCTTGCTCCAGTAAGGTGAAACCATTTATATCTGTGACAGGAAGAACTGATTTTTTAAACCGTCTTTCAGACCATGCAGTGGCAGCGCGTCGTCGGCTTTCACGTGCATATGCATCCACATCATTCCGGGAAAAACCATATTTTGTAGCAATTAAGTCTGCGGATATTCCCAAAGGCATATAATAGGCACGCAGGGCAATGCAGGGGTCTACGGACCATGCTCCGCCTGAAGACATGGTGCCTACTCTGCTTATGCTTTCGACGCCGCCAGCCACGATGAGTTTTTGCTGGTTCGACATCACATAGGCAGCAGCCATATTAACGGCTTCCAGCCCAGAGGCACAAAAGCGGTTAATCTGAACGCCGGAAACGCTGGTGTCATACTCTGCCAAAAAGGCTGCGGATTTTGCGATATTGCTTCCAGCTTCCTTCACAGCTTCGGCACAGCCCAGAATAATATCGTCAACAAGTGCCGTTGTTAGATTACTGCGTTCCTTCAAGCCCTTTAAAATATGAGCTGCCAAGCGGACGCTGGAAATTTCGTGCAATGCTCCTCCTGCATCACCTACGCCCCGCGGTGTTCGCACATGGTCGAATATGTATGCATCGGCCAACTTGTTCCTCCCCGAACCTGAAGCCTCGATGATTGACTAGCGAGAGATTCCCTAGATCATTCTATAAGCCTTAAATTGTTGTTCAATATAATAAAACGGGATTTTAGTAATCTGCAAGTCGTGACGTAAGGACAGTCAACACAAGTGTTTTGCATGAAAGGAAATAAATGAAAGAAGAAGGGATATATCGACGTGGTTTCATCCACTCGACTTGAGATATCTGCTGTTCGCAGTGGAGTGGTTGAGAGGGAGGCCCTCTCAACCAGATTTTTTAAGAATTAGAACAGGTCTGCATCCAAAGACATGACTGTTTCCGCACCTGTAGACAGGCGGGCCAGATGAGCAGAAGTCTCAGGCATCAAGCGTTCCATGAAGAACTTACCAAGGGTAAGTTTTGTCTTCAGGAACTCTTCTTTTTCGCCTGCGCCAGCTTCCAACTTGGTGTTTGCAACAAGTGCAATCTTGTTCCACATGTAACCAAGGGAAACCAGACCCATCAGATGCATGTAGTCTGTAGAGCCAGCACCGGCATTGTCAGGGTTCTTCATGCCGTTCTGCATCAGCCACATAGTCGCTGCCTGAAGATCGTCGAGACCTTTCTTGAGCGGCTTTGTGTAGGCTTGCATCTCTTCATTATCGCTCTGCGCCTTCAAGAAACCAGTGATTTCTTTGAAGAGTGCCTGAATAGCACGGCCGCCTTTTGCACCAAGCTTACGTCCTACAAGATCAAGAGCCTGAACGCCGTTAGCGCCTTCATAAATCATAGTGATACGGGCATCGCGTACGAACTGCTCCATGCCCCATTCTTTTATGAAGCCGTGACCACCGTACATCTGCTGAGCCATTACAGCGTTATTAAAGCCGATGTCTGTGAAGACACCTTTCATCACAGGTGTCATGATACCCATGAGATCTTCGTTGGCTTCAGCAACAGCTTCGTCATCTGTTGAATGTGCGACTTCACCTTTGAGGGAAACCCACATGTACAGGGCACGGGCTGCTTCGTTGAAGGAGCGGATGGTCATCAGGGTGCGGCGAACATCGGGATGCACGATGATTGGGTCAGCTGCTTTATCAGGATTCTTAGGACCTGTGAGAGAACGGCCTTGAATACGATCTTTCGCATAAGCAACAGCGTTCTGGTAAGCGGCTTCAGATACACCAAGGCCCTGAACAGCAACACCCAAACGGGCTTCGTTCATCATAACGAACATTGCGCGAAGACCTTTGTTGGCTTCACCAACCAGATAACCTTCGGAACTGTCGTAGTTCATTACGCAAGTGGCGTTACCATGGATACCCATTTTTTCTTCAAGGGAACCACAGGAAACGTTGTTGTACTCACCTGGGTTGCCGTCAGCGTCCAGCTTGTATTTTGGAACAACAAACAGGGAGATACCCTTTGTACCTTCTGGAGCACCTTCGATGCGGGCCAGTACAAGGTGAATGATGTTGTCTGTCATATCCTGATCGCCAGCAGAGATAAAGATCTTTGTGCCGGAGATTTTGTAGGAGCCGTCAGCCTGAGGAGCAGCTTTCGTGCGCAGCATGCCTAGATCAGTACCACAGTGTGGTTCTGTCAGGTTCATGGTACCGGACCATTCACCAGATGTCATTTTAGGCAGGTATGTGTCCTTGATTTCGTCGCTTGCATGCTGAAGAAGAGCTGCGATAGCGCCGAGAGTCAGGCCAGGATACATGGCAAAGGCAATGTTTGCCGAGTTCATGTATTCATTGAAAATCGAAGTCAGAGTTCTTGGGAGGTCCTGACCACCGTACTTAGTAGGTAGGGAGAGTGTTCCCCAGCCAGCTTCGTTAAATGCATCATAGGCTTCTTTAAAGCCGGTCGGAGTCGTTACAGTACCGTCTTCGTTACGTGTACAACCTTCTGTATCACCAATCTGGTTCAAAGGCTGAACGCGCTCTTCAACGAACTTTGCGCCTTCCTTCAAGATTGCTTCAACAAGGTCCGGTGTGGCCTCGGAAAACCGTGGAAGATTTTCGTATTGTTTTATGTCTAACACATCGTTCAACAGAAACAGTGTATCTTCGACGGGAGCATTATAAATTGGCATTTCTCTTCCCTCTCCAAACAAACCCGTTTTATGATCTCTCACTTACGCTTACGTAAGAGTATTCCTGTGGGTTCTTATAATTGCCAATATAAGGGGCAACAAGCATTGACAAACAGAGCAAAGCAGAAATTTTGCGTAAAAACACGAAACTGCACCCAAAGGATCAATTCACTCTTCCCCATAGGGATAACTTAGTTTGAGTTTAATATAGTATGGCGTGAAAATTTAGCCGTTTTACGACCTAGTAGAGAGTCGTTTTGAATTTTGAAGTGTTGAATCACGATGATCACTCGAAAATGAAAATGAGAGTGCGGGAAGTCTCCTAATAGGCTAGTCTCATTCCAGAGTAATCTTCAAAACGGCCAGTATTTTCCATGGATAAACAGTCAAATCTGGCCAGTAAACCCGCAACACTTTCGGTGGAGTCAATATCAGCCTCTGCGCCACCCATATCGGTTTTTACCCATCCAGGGTGGTAGGCGCCAACAGCAATACCTTTGTCTGCCAAATCAAGGCTTAAGTTGGTGGCAAGGTTGGTTACTGCTGCTTTTGAGGCGCGGTAAATATAGCTACCTCCAGAAGAGGATTCTGTGTTGGAGCCCAGCCGAGAGGAAATGATGGCAATTTTCCCGTGCTTTGGTTGCAGGTAAGGGATAAAGGCGCGGGCCGTGAAAAAAACACCTGAAACATTTGTTGCTAGCACCTGTGCCCAAGCCTCCGGCGTGTAGGCGGGGTCCTCAAGTTTTCCATATCCGATATATTGACCTGCGTTACATATAAGTAAATCCAAAGGGCCGAAAATTCGGGCAACGTCTTCGCAGGCTTTGGGGTCTGTTACATCCAACAATGTGGGAGTTACCCCGTCCATATTGAAAAAAAGCTCCGCATTCTTAGGGGAGCGGAAACAGGCCAGTACCTTATCACCGCGGGCAGACGCTTGCCTCACCATTTCCAATCCCAAGCCACGGCTCGTACCTGTAATGGCGATTTTTGACATTAGCTCTTTCTCCTCAATTTAAAGTGTAGCTTTTAAAAGTGGGTTCCGTTGTCTGGGTAAAGATTAAGTATAAAAATGAATTAGAACGTGACTGTGAACTTGGTTCAACGAGGCACGCTCTAAACATAATTCTTTCCACTATCTGATCGACAGGGACACTCTTCAAATAAGCAGAGATCTATGAGCTGAAGGCAGTTTTAAAAGGCAAGGCGCTACAGCAATCAGGACACTTGTCTTGTTTTTTCTTCCTGCTCACGGGCTTTGATAAGTCCGGCTACAATTGACACCGTTCTCTCCAGCTCTTCCGTTGCCTGATCAATATGTTTACGCTGTTCTTCAAGCGCCTGAATTTGTTCTTCAAAACGCTCAAGGGCCACTTTGAGCTGAAGGACCTGACCGTCCCGCAAGTCATAAAGGTCCAGCATATCTCTGATCTCGGTCAGGGAAAATCCTACACGCTTTCCCATAAGAACCAACTTCAAACGGGCGCGGTCTCTACGATTGTAAATGCGAGACATTCCCTCCCGCTTGGGGTTGAGCAGGCCTTTATCCTCATAGAAACGAAGGGTTCTTAAAGTTACATCAAATTCTTTTGACAAATCACCAATGGTGAACTGCATTTTTCTGGTCCCGTCATTTTGGGTACCTACAACGTCCTCAATGGCGCTTGAGTTGTTGATCTGCAGAGCTTCACTCATGAAGCAATCCTTCCTGTTTTTCTTGGGACCTTTTGTCTGGATTTTGACAGGTTGAGTCAATTTGTATCAGTTAGAATCCAGTAGTCATGTCCAGTCGTCTGGCATGCAGCAACGTTAGGTGCCTGCACGCCATATATTCTCGCAAAGTAAATACGCCAAAAATCACTTTCATGGGCAGCGTGATCTATAAAAGCGAATGCCTAGCACTTTATCCTCTTGGGGTTTGTACGGCTACATTTCCTTGGGGAAGCTCGGTTCTTTCCCCAGATAGCAAACGTTCTCTATTGGAACATGTTGATGACGATACGTCACTTTGCTCGTTAATAGCTTATTTACTCTAACAGGCAAAATTAAATAAGTGAAATTCTTAATAACTGAGATCGATTTGCTTGAATGATTCGTAGTTAATTTGTGTAAGTACGATGTATTTTTAAAGAAAAGCTATCGATCAGGACTGTGGGGAGTGAACCTAATATGTCCTGGAATACCTCAAGTTTGACGAAGTTGGAACAAGATCGGGTTCTGGAAGCTGCTTTAGAGAGTGGTATTTCTGCCGATGAGATTGTAGAGGCACTGCGGAAATCGCAAAATCATGCCTCCAGACCAATGAATAGGAATACACCACCAGCTGCGGGCCGCTATGAGGGCCCCGGACATATGCGGCAAGAGTATCCTCGAGAGCCCGCAGATCCTTACTCACGCCCTGTCCAAGAGGGGCGGACCCATCATGATGAGCTACAGGATGTAGCGGACGCTCTTTCGCGCTTGATGCCCCGCTCGGAAAACAAGCCGGCAAAGATGAATAATGACGGCTTGCGCACCAAAAGGCAGCTTAATGATCAAGGCGCAGCGCCAACTTATAGGCAATCTTCATTTACTGGAGGGGGAAGTGCAAGCGATGAATGGTCATTTCACCGCGAACACCCTCAGAAGTTCGACACCTTAGAAAGGCCGGAGGAGTATAACGTTAGAAATCAGAAAGATCAGCGGATAAACTCGGCCCTTCAGGCTCTTAACGAACTTGATGCCAGACTTGAGCAAATTGCTTCGCGTGAAGAACGTACAAGGGATAACGCACAGGAGCTCCATGAGGAGCACGGGCGAGCCAATCAGCGGACCTTTGAGAGTTTATCGGAGCAAATAGGCCAGCTGACGCACATGGCAAGCACCCGCCATTTTGAACTGAAAGAAGGGGTGGAGGGAGAGTTATCCAGCCTTCGCTATGAGGCCGAGCAACGCCATAAAAGTCAAAAGGGATATCTTGCCGAAATTCTAAGCCGTTTTGAAAGCGAAAACCGGGACAAGGATGTTCTCGTAAAAGAGCTGCGGGCCGAAATCGAGCAAATCAACGAGACGTTGAGCAATCATTCTGTTGAACGTGAACTTGTTATGCTGGATCAGAAGTACTCTGATATTGCTGCGAGGCTGGGGGAGCTATCGCGAAAAGGAGCCGATCCGGAAATTTATAGCTCGCTAGCTGCACGGCTTGAAGACATCGAGCGCCACCTTGGGCAGCTCCCCAGAGTAAGCCAGTTGGATGCCATGGAAGGGCGCTTGAGTGCTATTAGCGGCCATCTGGATGCAATGGCGGCGGATATGGAGGCAGATAGCCTGCGCTCGGTGCGTGATGACCTCAAGAAACTTCAAGAAGCAGTTTCAGGGTTGGAAACTGGAAATATCCTTCGGGAGGTTGATGAACAAATCCGGTTTATGATGGCCCGTATGGATGAATTGGAGCATTTTACTTCCATCCAAAAAGACATTCAGGTCAGGCTGTGTAATATGGAGGACAGGCTCCCCGAAACGGCTGTAATGGACCGCTTGAATAGCCAGTTGGAGACCATTTCCGGCCTGCTTCTAAATGAACGCAAAGGGTTTAAAAAGAGCAAGCAGCTGGACCGGGTTGAGGAGCGCTTGCAGCAGCTTGGCAAGCAGCTTGGCTCTTTAACCAAGAGCGGAGGATTTGAAACCGGTTTTGAAGACAGCTTTGGCATTATCGAACAGCGGCTTGATGGCCTTTCCTCGAAAATTGACAGTTTGCAAACTCAGGCGTTGGCACCTTTACACGAACAAGCGCGTGATAAAGGTGACCAAAGTGCTTTGCTGCGTTTGGAAAAGAAAATTTTCGATCTGTCAGATAAAATTGAGTGCAGCGCGGATCAAGGAGCTTTCGGACGAGATGTCAATGAACTGCGTCAGGAATTGTCAGATCTTAAGCAGCAGGTCGGCGGGTTAACGTCCTCCGAAGACTTCAAACAGCAGCTTGCGGAACTGGGTATTTCTTTAAATCAGGCCCAGAAGAGTGATGATGATCGTCTTTTGGATCTCATCGGGCAGCAAATGAGTGTTCTTGCCCGCAAGGTCGATCAAACTCAACGCCATATGCTGTCTGGAGAGGATCTTCACTGCGCCGTTGAGGGGATTGGAGAACAGCTTCAGCAAGTGCAGGCACATTTGCAGGAAAAGGCGCAAGGTGTTGCTGAAGCTGTTGGAATACAAGCACAACATGAGCAAGGTGAGGGCTTCAAAGGCGTTGAGCAATCAATCAGCGCTTTGAAGGCAGACCTGACTGCCCTTGTTGAAAGCTCCGGGCAAAGTGAGCGTTATTCGCAGGAAGGCTTTGCCAGCCTGCAAAAGGTTCTTGGCAATATTGCAAACCACCTGCAAATGCTTGGGGAACGCCAGCCAAAGCGGGAACAGACGGCTCTTTCCAAGGAACACGAATCGGCTATACGGGCAAAAGACACTCTGGGTGTCCCGGTTTCCTTGAAGCAGGCTCCTGCTAAGGAAACCATGGGAGCTCAAGAGGAGACGAGTTCAAACAGCGAGCAGGACAGGCAAGAGCGAAAAGCTGATTTTATTGCTGCGGCAAGAAGAGCGGCTCAGGCTGCTTCGCAAGAAGCAAAAAGAGAAGTTGAAGAGCAGGCAAAGGCCGACAGGAAGAATAAGTGGAGCCTCAAAAGTCTAGCTCGTAAGCCCATTGGAGTTGAGGAGAAAAAGGAAACCCCGCCCAAAAGCCTGCAAGAACACCTCAAGAGTATTCGAGATGAGGAGATAAATGAAAGGCCTGTTTCTCCGGTTGAAGACATGCAAGGTAAGGGCGCTGACGTCACAGGTCTTTCCGATTATGTGAGTCAGATAGACACGCAAAAAACTGAAGTTGAAGAGAGCGGAACTCTTGCTTTCGGTCGTAAGCGCAAGCGGACTATTATGCTATCCGCCGCAGCAATCGTTATGGCGATTGCCGGCCTACAGCTTGTGAACTGGTCGAACATAATTGAGGGTGAGAGAGAAACACAAAACGCTTCCTCATCTGTAGCTATTGAAGAGACCCTTGGGGATGCCCCCTTGCCCTTTGAAAATGAGGCGACCTCAATAAAGGAAACTACTGGATCCGTTGAACTCTCTCGTGCTGATACTCTCCCAGCTTATCCCGTAGAAATCGGGGGAAGCGATAACGATACTGTACAAGTTCCAGAGAGTTCTGGTGCCAGAGAGACATTGGATATCCCAAAGATATCAATGGATATGCCGGACAGCGCGCAGCCCGTGAGCGTTCAGAAGCTTGAGGACACTGAACAGTTGCTTCTTGGGTTTCCCCGTGAGGAGGCTCCCCAATCCTTTGTGAAGTCTGCGAATATGGATCTCTTCCTTTCAGGCATAGCCCAAGAGGATACAGGGGGTAACTTGGGAGGTCGTCAAGGGAGTGATGACCCTCTAATGGCCTTTCAAGGAACGGATGCTTTGAGGCAAGCCGCTTTGAGTGGTGATGGCGCTGCCCAATACCTCGTAGGTCTCTACTATGATGAAGACTATGGGGGGCTGAATGGGCAAAAAAGGGCTCTCGAGTGGTATCGCAAAGCCGCTGTACAGGGTGTGGTTCCTGCACAATTTCGCCTGGGAACGCTCTATGCAAAAGGGTATGGCGTTGAAAAGGACAGGGAGCTGGCACGCACATGGTATGAAACAGCTGCCTCTCAAGGCAATGTAACGGCCATGCACAATCTGGCTGTACTTTATGCCGAAGGTGTAGCGGGAGAGCCGGACTATCCGCAGGCCTATCGCTGGTTTTCCAATGCGGCACAATTTGGAGTGGCTGACAGCCAGTTTAATTTGGGCGTACTCACCGCCAAGGGACTGGGAACAAAGAAGGACCTGATCACAAGCTATCAGTGGTTTGCTTTGGTAGCCACCAAAGGGGATCGGGATGCCATTGCCAAGCGGGATGAGATAGCCACCGAGCTTTCACCTGTAGATTTGTTGGCAGCCAAGAAGAAGGTTGAAGATTTCAAGGTAGATTTCATCAACCCTATGGTGAATGAAGTTGCAGTGCCGGAGGAGTGGAAAGAGACGTCCATAGGTTCCGTGGCAGATGGTATGTCTCAGACTGTTCTTCAGGCTCAAAAGTATCTGACTCTGCTTGGGTATGATACGGGCGGCATGGACGGGTTTATAGGCCCCAAAACAGCTGCTGCAATTTCCCTGTATCAGCAAAAAACGGGTTTGCTGGTTACTGGAACAGTGGATAAAGAGCTTATGCTCCAATTGGCGGGAGATACCATCTAACCAAAAGTGTTAAGAAGCTCATGATAGATTAGGATTGGCGCTGCCCAGTCAATTGCGGTTCATGGAAGAATAAATGGCTTACGATTAAGCCTTAATCGTTTGGTGTTGTATTGCAGATTTACTTACCTATTGCCGAAATACCGATCAACATGTTCATGATATTTGGCATGGGTGGAGCAGTGGGTTTTCTATCAGGCCTTTTCGGAATTGGGGGAGGGTTTCTTCTAACCCCTCTTTTGATTTTTACCGGAATACCGCCCGCAGTATCCGTTGCAACCGTCACAACGCAGATTGTTGCCTCCTCTTCCTCAGGAGTTCTGGTCTACTGGCGACAAAATGCCATTGATTTCAAACTGGCCTTTGTTTTGTTGTGCTCGGGGATTATCGGCTCAGTACTTGGCGTCTGGCTTTTTGGTGTCCTCAAACAGCTTGGCCAACTGGATCTGGTGATATCGCTTTCCTATGTCACCTTTTTGGGCACCATCGGCAGCTTGATGCTGGTCGAATCCGTGCGCGCTGTGACGCGCCGCAACAGTGGTCAGGTGCAGGGCCGAAGGCGTCCGGGGCATCATAACTGGATACACGGCCTTCCGTTTAAGATGCGCTTTCGGCGCTCTAAGCTCTATGTAAGTGTCATTCCGATCTTCGTTATCGGCGGCTCCATTGGATTCCTTGGTTCTGTGCTTGGTATCGGCGGCGGATTTATGATGGTGCCCGCACTTATCTATCTGCTCAGAGTACCAACAAGTGTTGTGATCGGCACCTCTTTGCTGCAAATTCTTGTCACGATGTCCGCAGCAACAATTTTGCATTCGATCAGCACACAAACGGTTGATATTGTTCTGGCATTAACCTTGATGGTTGGTGGTGTTATTGGCGCGCAATTTGGGGCGCAGGTCGGGCAAGGAATGCGCGGCGAACACCTTCGCCTGCTATTGGCGGTTCTGGTTTTATCTGTCGGGGTGCGTTTTGCCTACAACATTATTGTGGAGCCGGCAGATCCGTATTCAGTGGTGGTGTCGGAGGTCGATAATTCATGATCCGATACGCTAACCAGTTCCTCGGAGTTATCATCTGGCTTTTTTGTGCAGCAGGTCTGGGAAATTCAAGTCTGGCAGAAGAGCTTATATCGGCTCTTTCTTCCAATGAAGTGAGCATCACTTCGAACTTCACTGGAACCAAAATTCTGGTTTTCGGGGAGATCAACCGGGACGCGACTGCGGTTTCACGTGCTGGGGGATATGACCTTGTTGTGGTGGTAGAAGGCCCACCGGAGCGGGTAACCACTTGGCGCAAAGAGAGAATCTTGGGGGTCTGGATTAACTCCAACTCTAGGGTCTATCCCAATGTTCCGAGTTTTTATGCTGTACACTCATCTGCCCCTTTGGAAGAGGTTTCCTGGGAGATTACCTTAAGGCAGCTTCGAACAGGGCTTTCCCATTTGCCGGTAAGCCCGCCAGGGCTCCATTTTGCAAGCTCTGAGGACCGTATCGCCTTTGAAGATGCATTTATCAGAAAACGGGTAGAAGACGGGCTGTACTCTGAGAGGTCGGATGCAATTGAGTTTTTGAGTCCCTCTTTGTTTGCAACAACAATTCCATTGCCCGCCAATATTTCAACAGGAACCTTTTCGATTACTACCTATCTTTATTCGGGAGAGGTCCTTCTTGCCTCACAACGAAAGAAGCTGGTGGTAAAGAAAACAGGTTTTGAACAGTACACGTATTCTTTGGCTCAAAAACACTCTGCGGTTTATGGGATAATTGCTGTGCTTCTTGCCCTTTCAACAGGGTGGCTGGCCGGTGTTATTTTCCGTAGAAATTAGAGAATGTTACACATTCTGCGCTAGGCATGGGGTCAGCGCAGTGGTCCTCAATAGACCCAGTATTGCGTGAAAGCTCTAGGTTCTTCGTGCTAGAAGTCATAAAGTATTCAAGGCACTCCCCAATTACGGGAATAAAATGAGCTCAATGAAACTCTTATGGTGACAGGGAGGCGTTTTTTCTGTTTCTATTATAAAAAGTAATTGATAGATTTGTGTCAACGGTGGATGGGAGCCGTGGGCCACCAAAAAAGGCAAAAAAAATGACAGATGAAAACGATGTTGAGTTGGCATTAGCTGAACTCTTCGATCGATATGCCGACGGGTATGATGACTATGACGTAAACGGTATTCTCTCCTGCTTCACATACCCGATTGTGGTGTGGCAGCTGGGCGATGGTCATGTCTTTGCAGATCGTGACGAACTTATTGAGAACCTTGAAGCTCTGCTAGAGGCACATAGAGAAAACGGGGTTGTTCAATCTGTTTACGAGTTTGTGTCCAGCCATGTTTCTGGATCAACGGCATATGTGACTCTGGATTGGCAACAGGAAGACGAAGACGGTGAGACTGTCTTTGACTTTACATGCCATTACGTCCTTATGCTGTTTGATAATGAGTGGAAAGTCATCTCCATAATCAATGAGCCGAGTTAAGTCAGCATTCAAATTATTTTTTGAATATATCCTTGGATGGAGAACTGATATTATTGGAAAACAGATGTGGTTTGGCAGAAGTATGCCACTTCAAAATAAAAAAACAAAAGAGTCACATCTAACTTTAGTTCTAGGAGTTATAATAGATAGGTGCTGAGGGGGAAAGTGCCTGAGGGGGCATGCTGGTTCTATACGGCTGCCCCAACAAAACTCGTAGATGATAACTATAGGGGTATGACATCACTGCGTTGGGTGTCAAAATGGGGAAGAGATGAGAACGAAAATAGACTACTATTTCAGCGCAATATCACCTTGGGCCTACCTTGGGCACTGTGAATTCTTGACAATAGCCGCCAAATACAATGCTCCGGTTCATTTTCGACCATTAAATTTGGGGGGAGTTTTTAAGAATTCCGGTGGGCTACCCCTAAATGAGCGACACAAGAAACGGCAGGATTATCGTTTTGTGGAATTACAGCGGTGGCGTTTAAAGCGCGGTATTCCATTGAACTTGCAACCAGCACATTTTCCAACCAGCCCTGAGCTGGCAGATTTGTGTGCGGTTGCGTTGCAGGAGCAGCATGGTTCTGTGGCTGAGTTCATGTACTATGTCTTTAGAAGTATCTGGGTTAATGAGTTGGATATTGCGCAGGAAGATGTTTTGAGCGATGTGCTTGAGACTATCGGGGAAGTGCCGGAAGAGATTTTGAGTATAGCAAAATCTGATAGGATAAAAGAGATTTACCGGCAGAACGGCGAGCTCGCTTTGGAGCAGGGTGTTATCGGATCTCCGTGCTATGTTTTAAAAGGAGAAGTTTTTTGGGGGCAAGATCGCTTGGAGTTTCTTGAAGAAGCGCTGCAGGTGGACCGTGAAGGCATTACCCCAATTTAAAAAGATCCGGGCCGCGCAGGTTTTCAGGTCTGAAGATTAAATATTCACTGTGTTTTTGGAGCCCAAATATTTCCATGGCGACTTGTTATCCTTTAGGTTGTAGATCTTTGAAAATTCTGGGACTAGTTCTCTTGCAACTTGGATGGCTCACAAGTGTTTCTACGGTGGCTGCATCTGATGAGCAAGTTCGTTACTCCTTGATTAAAACCGAGGAGGGGATTGCTCGGCTTGACGTGAAAAGCGGAGATCTTACTTTATGCAGGGAGCGCAGTGGACAACTTGTCTGTAACCCCTCTGTGGATGCGACTCGCATATACGAGACTGAAATCGAACGTCTTTCAAACGAAAACAGCCGTATGCGCGAGAGTATTTCCTTGATCCGAAAAGAGGTTGACCAGTTTGCCCATCACACTGAGAAGTCTGGCAGTACCTCAGAAATTGAAGCTCAGGAGAGTGCCGTGCCATCTGAAGCAAAGAAAGGCTGGCTGGATTCTTTTGACAAGGACCGGCTAAACGATGCACTCGATCTTTCTGGAGATGCCATGCGCCGGTTCTTCGGAATGGTTGAAGAGTTGAAAAAAGATTTTCAGATGCAGTGGGACGAGGAAACTTCGCCAAATCAATAAAAGACGCGCAGAAAGCACGTCTTATATCTAGAATGTGTACCGGCTGACTAGAGCGTATCGCCGAAAAGTGGATACCGATTTTCGGGTAAAGATCGCGTCTAAACAATTGGTTAAAGCAGTGAGCAGTTTCAATAAAACGTCTCACTGCTTTATGTTCAATCAAACGACAAGAATTCGCTCAAAATAAAGAGGTTAGAGCGCGCCGCGTGTAAGAAAATGAACGCGATGGGGCTCTAACGGTCTATTATTTGGCTTGGAGAGCTGAAATAGCTTCTTTTGCATCGTCATCCAAGGAAACAACATTGCGGGTTTCCAGATTCATGAAAAGAGCTACAGTGTCGCACACTGTCACGAGGCGGTGTGTACGGGCCTCAAACATATAGTTGCGCAGCGTTGCCGTTTTCTCTTGAATGCCAAGGAAGCTCGTCAAAGTGTACGTTGAATCCCCAAGTTTGAGCGGGCTGACCCATGAAAGCTTCTGTTCCATTGCAACACGGCCGCACACGTTTTCATCCAGCCACATAGTATTGAGTGGGGTTCGCTCCCATGCATGGGCCGCAGCGTCAGAAAAACAGCCGACAGCGAAGGAATCGTCAGCTCGATTATCAATTCCCGTATGACGCGGCAAAACAGTTGCCCTACAAGTGATAAAGGCGCCACTACTCAAAAGCTCTTCGGCTGTGGGCTTGCCAGTGTAAGGGGTTGAACTGAGACCGCGTGGGGCCGCCTTTTCCGAAATGTTGTCTTCAAACTCCTGAAAGCGGGTACGCAGCTGTTTGGCAGTGTTCGGGTTTGGTGTGTATCCATCAACTGCGGTTGCTGCAATCGAACCGGTAGACACGTCCAGCATTTCATGAACGACACTCAACATGTGAGGGCCATCAAACGACACGTAGGAGCGAACCTGAACAGGTACAGCAGCACGCAACTCAGCATGGTAGCGCACGTGCCTGACCCTGCGGGCTCCAGCCAAAGAATCGTTAAAGCCGGAAATCAGGCGGAACTGTCTATCTGCCTCTTCAAACTTGGAAAAATAAAACTGAACGTTCAGATGATCATTTTCATCACATTCCCATGTGTTGACAAACGACAGGAGTGTTTCCAATGCAGGCATTACTTGTCCCTTGGGTCTAATAAACTTTAGGTTGTAATTAAGTCGTTATCCGGCATAAATACTGTTCAAAGTTTTGAACTCATGCGGCTCTTCAGAAAGGTATCTATCCTTTTTCTACTAATTTTTGCAAGTGCCAGATCGAAACTTTGAAAGACATGGCAACCTTGTTCGTAGATTTCCACGTCTACTTGTGATCCTGCAACCTGCATGCGAGAGGCAAGAAAAAGACTATCGTCTAGTAGTGGGTCTTTAGTGCCCACGCTGATCAAAGTAGGAGGGAGATTGTGTAGTTTTCCATAAAGAGGTGAAATGTCACCGCTAAATGGATCATTACCTCTTACAAGATAATGGCGTATACACATTTCAATATCCCTTGTTGTCATAACAAGAGGTTCATCCCCCCATTGCCTTGCACTTGGCGTGAGGTTCGCGTCAAAGAATCCACCGGTCAAAACAGTGCCTTTGAACGGGGTCAGATTGTGTTTGTCCCTCAGTCGCATGAGAGTGACCACCGCAAGATTAGCACCGGCACTTTCTCCTCCAATTGCAAAAGAGGCCCAGCCATGGGCCTTGCTACCTTCGTTCAAAAGCCAAAGAGCTGCAGCTTCGCAATCGTCAGGCCCGTGGGGATATGGATACTCGGGGGCAAGACGGTAGTCTATAGATACCACATCAATATCGAAATTAGTGGCGATCTCTTTAAGCTCCGGGTCATGTTCGGCGGCGGACCCAAAGACAAATCCACCTCCGTGGATGTGAAGGTACACCTCCCTCACGTTTCCTGAAGAGGCTTTATAATAGCGCAACTCAATGGAACCGTTTGGTCCATTTATAGTAATTGTTTCTGCTTTTAGGTCGTCTTGATCTGGGGTAAGCGACAGGAAGGTTTGAAGTTGACGCTCGCGGATAACCGAGGGGGGGAACTCCCACATATCGGGTAGAGATCTTATTTGGTCTGTAAGCTTGATGTTGAATTGCCGAGCTTCCTCTGTAAATTTTGGATCAACCTCTATCATCTTAAATGGGCTAGGCATCAAGCTTCCCCTGAACTGTGATTATTTTGGCGCTCTATGAGAAGTATAATGTCAGGTTGTTTGGAGGAGAACCAGCCGATAACCGGTACGTGATAAAAAAATAATCTCAATAGTTACGAGGAGTCTCTATGGCAGATTACAGCAGGAAGCCCAAAGACAGTATTAGCCAAACCTTTGCTGCCTACGAGGGGCCTTTGAAGCAATATATTGGAAGGCTTCACCTTGAAACTAAGGGGAAGGAGTTGCTGGATATTCGCAGTGACATAGATGGTTGGCTACGGCAGGTGCATGCCAAAGACGGGCTTTTGACAATATTTGTCCGCCATACCTCTGCTTCGTTGATTATTCAGGAAAATGCGGATCCAAGAGTGCAGCTGGACCTGCAAAAGGCGCTGGATCAATTGGCTCCAGAAAATAATCACTGGCTCCACTGTGATGAAGGGCCCGATGATATGCCAGCGCATGTGAAAACCATCCTCACAAGTGTGAGTGAGCAGATTCCAGTGTTAGGTGGGAGAATGGATCTTGGAATATGGCAAACTGTTTACCTTGCGGAACATCGCTATGAAGCGCATCACCGCTCGGTGACTTTACACTATGTGGGAGACTAGCTGCCAATTTGGCTCCTTAATCGGCTAAGGCAGAAATAAGGCTTATTAACCAGATAGACACGGCCAGAACTGCGGAGATTTTAGAAAAATGGAAATAGGCACAGCACAAGGCATCTGTTTGTGAGGGAGCTAGCGTTGGTTCTCGCTCACTTCCGTGTTCCTCCATTGCAAGAAACTCTGTTTTTCCGTGATCTGTAAAGTGTGGAATACGCCAGGCTTTGAAAAGCAGAATGCCACTTAAAAAAATGAGCAGCAGAGCGCCTGTTCTGAATGACGAAGTCAGGTCAAAGCTCAGACCAGCCATAATCAGGAGAGTACCGACAGTGTAAACGCCGCAGAACCGGAATACACTGGAATAGGCAGTTTGGTACAATGTATCCATAAAAGTCTCCCTTGTGTTGGTCGTGATTGTAGAATTGATAATTTTGCGAAATGACAAGAGCGAACTGTGAATTTAAAATGAGGTAAACAACTGGAAAATTAGGCCTCAGTAGGCACGGCAGCGGTGGCTTGTTTCTTTTCTCTCTGTTTGCGGCGTTTCCAGCGGCTGTGTGACCATAGCCATTGTTCAGGATACTGGAGCACCCAGCATTCAAGCTGACGATTTATCGCTACAGTGATGGCTTTAATATCTTCTTTGCTATTCCCTGTTTTTTTATAGGAAATTTCTCGCCACATCATTTTGAAGCGGACACCTTGGGTGCGGATGATAACTGCAGCAACAATTGGCGTATTTCTGCGATATGCCAGTAGAGCTGGTGCATGGGTGGTTTCCGCTGGGCGATCCAGAAAGGGTACGGTTAAACCTTGCGAGTGCCTTTGGTCAATCAGCATCCCCAGAACATAGCCCTGTCTCAAAGCTCTTACGGCAGTTTTTAAACTATGATTGCCCTTGGGTAAAAGGCCCGTTGGACAGATCTTCTCGCGGTATCTTTTGAGGTATTTGTCTACATAGGGATTATTAATCTCCCGATAGATGCTGAGTTGCGGCTGATCCAGAAGAAAGGATGGTGCCGCGCCCAGCTCCCAATTGCCGAAATGGCCGGAGACGGCAATGACCCCTTTGTTTTTTTTGAGAATTACTCGTATCCCCTCGATATTTTCGATGTGCATGCGGTTTGGGTTACTTGCGATTTGTGAGAGAAAAGGGAGTTCACCGAAAACACGCCCCATATTCTCCCACATATGACGAAGGAGTGCTTCGCGCTGCTGAACTGTACAATAGGGAAATATTGCTATCAGGTTTTTACGCGCTCGTTTGTGACGGTTGGAAAACGGAGCGAACCATCGCAGAAGCTTGCCCGGTATGGTGGAGGCCACTTCAATGGGCAGGAGGCTCAGAAAATTGATAAGGCAAATGATGGCCAACACTTCCAGACGCATTCTGATGTCTGTGAGTAGCCATAGGGGTAAATCCATTAAAAATGAATGCTTTGCTCTTTTTGCAGACTTCATTAACTGAATCTTTTGTCAATTAGCGGGCACCTCGACATTATAACAAAATTCATGCCTCTATTACTCCGCCGTTTCTTAGAGATTTCACTCAAAAAGTCGTAGGATGGGTAATAATGGAGTGTTTAGCGGGGCATATGTTACAGGGGCTGGTAAATAGCAGCTTAAGAAAGTTAAGACGTGCTCTTACCAATTTGTTGCCTTTCCTGCCGAAGCTTTGAAGGCTGATTGGGAGGTGGATTATTTATGGTCTTTCCCGGTAACAGGGATGGTATCAAGGAATGGCTGCGTTGTCCGCGCAGAAGACGTGGTTAGCAATGACAAGATTGTGGTTATTGCAAAACTAAGGGGAACGGAGGCAAGCGCGACAGTGGTACCGTCAATGCTCGGCCATACGGGGAGTACGTCGAAGTGGGCGGAGAGAATATAGCCAAGTGACCAGATAAAACCTACAGCCATACCACCTAGGGCTCCGGTACGTGTGCACGACTTCCACCAGATACTCAGCACCAATGGAGCGAAAAAACCAGCAGCTGCAAGGGAGAAGGCCCATAAAACAAGATCAAGAGGATTTGCCGGAAGGTTGAAACAGGCCCATGTTGCAAATAGGGCTGTGCCAACTAGAAAGATCCTACTCAACAGAATTTGCGAATGGGTGGGGAGACGGTGCAAGAGTGTTTTACGGCCTATATCTTCGCAAATACAGTTGGATATTGTGATGAGCAAGCTGTTTGCGGTGGAAATTGCGGCAGTTAGGAGTCCTGCCAGCAGCAGAAGGGGAATGACTTTCGAAGTGTTTGCAATCAAGGGGAGGATTAAAAGAATTGCGCTGGAGTTTACGCTGATGTCTTGCGGCCGTACCACACCAGTATTGCCCTCAATATCCTTACATGCGAGCCAAAGAGCGTCTACGGAGCTTGCAGCGCTCCCACATATGTCTATAAGACCGTGGCTTCCTATTAGGTAAATCCAAGAGGGGAGCTCGTCTATCTTACTGCCAATAACATGCTGGTAAAATTCTAGCTTTGTAAAAAACACGTAGGCTGGCACTAAAGAGGCAATAACTACAACAAAGAACAATGCCCAACTCACTGACTTCTGGCTGTCCTTTTCATTGGGAGAGGTGGTGAAGTGCATGAGCAGATGTGCAAAAGAAGCAGTGCCCAGAATTAGGGTGAGTGTTAGGGAGAAAAATCTCGCAAAGCTTGAGCTCTCGAAATTGACCATTGATTTGGGAAGTTCAACGAGAGGGGAGCTCGTCCACCGTTGTTCCAGTTCAGCCAGATCGGTCAGGGCAGTTCCATAGGAAAGCTGGGGCACTGGAATCTCAGCAAACTGTATGCTGAATATTGTTACCGGGAGTGCAAGCGCCAATGCGATCACAATATATTGGATCGATTGAACATTGATCACACTTCTCATTCCGCCAAAGACGCAGGGCGCAAGCGCAGCCGCCGCACCTAGGTAGATTGCCGTTTTCAGATCCAGATTAAGATATCTGGAGGAGAGAAAGCCAAAGGCATAGAACTGAGCAATTAGATAAAGGAGTAAGCTGCTTATTAGGATAATGGAGGATAGGATCCGGATCGTATTTCCGCCGAAACGGTTGGCAAAAAATGATGGGAGTGTTAGGTCCCCGCTCTTGCGCAAATAGGGAGCTATAAGCAGGGCAATGATAATGAAGCCACCTGCCAAACCACCAATAAATGCGAATCCTTGCAGTCCTCCCATAAAGAGCGCACCTGCAGCGCCAAAAAAGAACAATGGAGATAACCAGCACGCTGCCGCCGCCAAACCACTGAGGGGGGCTGATACTACATGTCCTGCTACGAAAAAGCGTGAGCGGTTGACCGGTCCTGAGGAAAGGCCGGTACCGATGTAGAGAATTAAGAGCGGAGCTAACAGGAGGTATTCCAGACTTAGCTCATCAAGACCAAACCGCTCCAGAGCCAGAAGAATGAGGATATAGAGACAGAAAAAAACTAGGAATAGTTTGGGCCGCAGATGAAGTGCCTTGTCTACCCGATGGGGAGTAATCACTTAAGCCCCCTTGACGTTCTCTCCGAGTGCGATTTCTCCACCAAAATGCATGGCATATCTACAATGTGCTGGCTATGTCCTGTCCACCACATTAAGGCAACAAGCCCCCAGGAAACCAACTGGGTTGTGAGCAAATATCCAAAGGGGAAACCGAAAATTTGAATGTGATTTAAACTCACTACAAGCAGTGGGGGGAGGATGCATACCAAAAATGCTAGGGCAATCCAGAGAGCTATGCGAACCTGAGACTTATTTCTCTTAAAAAATCGACCTACTTTGTTCCCCATAAAAACTCCCAATCTGGAATAATAGGTCAATCAGTTCAAAGACAGGTTCAAGGAATATCTGTCGGAGTGTATAAATCAATTCCTGAATAGAAGTGGGCTTTGCTGATTAAGTGTCCAGTAGATTCGGTAGTATATTTATTTTATGTGCACATATTTCTGTGTATTTACTGATTTTATTATTATTTGAATTAGGTAAGTGATGTTTTAATCAATTTAAGGTTGACACAATTACAATTTACGACACTTAAGCCTTGATTGATGATTGCGGATACGTTTAATTCAATTGAGGGATATCACCCAAAGGGTTGAGGTGTCTCACAGGAGGTTCGCAGTGTCAGTTTTAAACTGTAAAAAGTGCCTGCGAAGATAACGGGAAAGCTATTTGGGGGGTAAACCAATAGTCTTTTCTCCAAAAACAACAATGGAGGAGCGTAGCGTGTTTTCTGCGGCCCACCGATTTATTATTGCAGATGATCATCCCTTGTTTCGCGGAGCACTGCGGCAGGCGGTAGAAAAGTTTTTCAAGAATGTCCAGATCTTTGAAGTTGGAACTTTGGAAGACGTTTGCCATACACTGGACTTGGAAGAAGATATTGATCTTATTTTTCTAGATCTCTCCATGCCGGGAATGCGAGGGTTTTCAGGGCTTATGTTTTTGAGGGCCCAATATACCGGCGTGCCGATTGTTGTGGTTTCGGGGAATGAAGATCCTGCAGTTGTTCGAAGTGCAATGGAGTTTGGTGCTTCTGGTTATATTCCAAAATCCTTAGGCGTTAACTTCATCGAAGAAGCGGTTAATAGTATTTTGGAGGGGGGAATTTGGGTTCCTTCCCATATTGACCTGACCAGTGACAGTAATGAAGCCAAAATGGCTCAGCGCATGGCCAGCCTGACACCACAACAGGTGCGGGTGCTGATGATGCTTAGCCAAGGCTTGCTGAACAAACAGATCGCCTATGAGTTGTCCGTTTCCGAGGCAACTGTTAAGGCGCATGTTTCTGCGATTTTGCAAAAGTTAGCCGTTGAAAGTCGAACGCAGGCTGTTATCGCAGCGGCAAGGCTGGAAGCGGGGCAACTGGCAGAGTTGGTAACCGGCTGATTTTATTAATGTAATTATTTACGTCCAGAAGGGGGGAGCTTGCTCCCTAACCCTTTTGAGTGATGACGTGCGCGGCGTTTATTTGAACTTAGCTTCTTGCACTTACATCATTAGATTAGGATATCTCTCATGAAATACAATCTAAGCTAGTGTCTTTATTCGTGAAAGCTGGGCTCTAAGTGCTGCTGGTTTCAGCGGTTTATTGAGAACACCAATCAATTGGTTTGCGGCCGACTGGCGCACTTCCTTGCTGCGGTCAGCCGTAATTAAAAATGCCGGTATTGGCCTGTCCAGTTTTCTACGCAAGTTTGAAACCACGTCCAGTCCAGTACAATCATTCAGGTGATAATCTGCCAGAATTACATCTGGCGAGCGGTTTTTCTCACGCAGCATTCTCAAAGCCGATGCTTCGCTATCCGCCGTCGATACCTGACACCCCCATGATGTGAGGAGCGCTTCCATACCTTTCAGTATTTGCGGTTCATTATCGATTACAAGAATGTATTTAACGTCTGCCAAGGCCAGTGTCTGGGGAATGGCGGGGGCGCTCATGGCTTCCGGAACTTCCTGTGCGCATTCCAACTCAATAGAAAACCGCGTTCCTTTCCCTTCCAGAGATTCGACACGGATGGGTAAGTTTAGCACTTTGCTCACCCGCTCTACAATGGAGAGGCCAAGGCCCAGTCCGGGAGCAATACGGGCCCCGTCATCAAGCCGGTGAAACTCTCTGAAGATTGCTTCTTGGTGATCGGAGTGTATTCCAATACCGCTATCAATAACCTCCAGTGACAGCTTGTTGCTGCCCCGTGGACGGCACCCCACGACAATCCCGCCTTTGTCCGTGTACTTCAGAGCGTTGGACATGAGGTTCTGCAGCAACCTACGCAGCAGGAGCCTGTCTGATCGAACGGAATGATTTGTCGCAACGACAGTAAAGCGCAATGATTTTTCGGCAGCTATGGCTGCGAATTCGTTGCGTAAAGGATCAAGAATGGAATCCAGCCGGAAGGTGGAGATATCTGGTTGAAAAGCTGCCGTATCAAGTCGGGATATATCCAGCACCGCGCCGATAATTTCCTCCACTGAATTGAGGGCGTCCCCGATATTGCGCAGATGATCCGGCTTGAAGCTATTTCCCGTGTCCAGCTGGTTCAAGAGGGTAGAGGAGTAAAGACGGGCTGCGTTCAGTGGCTGTAAAATATCATGACTTGCAGCAGCCAGAAAACGGGTTTTGTCCTGATAGGCCCTCTTGGTGCTCTGGCTGGCTTCCTCAAGCTTCTGGTTCAACAACGTTAACTGCTGGGTACGCTCCCTTACTCTTTTTTCCAGAGTTTCATTTGCTTTTTCGAGAGCTCTTTCCGCGCTGACGCGAACAGTGATATCACTGAAGGTGATCACAATGCCGCCCTGTGGCATGGGGCTTGTTTTAACTTCCAGAACTTTCTCAGGGTTCCTCAGGTTTTCTTGATAGGTGAGTTGGGCACCTGTGAAGTTTTCCAACCGGCGCTCAACTTCCGTTTCCGGATCTTCTATTTCGAACTCTCCTTGGTAAACGTAATGCATGATTACAGCTTGAAGGGAGATACCAACTTGCCCGAAGCTTTGTGGAAGCGTGAGAAGTTCCCTGAATTGCCGGTTCCAGCAAATGAGTTTCAGATCACTATCGAAGACAGCTATGCCCTGTTGCATTTGCTCAAGAGCTACTTGCAAAAGGTCGCGGTTGTACTGAATTGCTTCCGTCGCATCATCCAGTAGCTTAAGAGCACCTTTTGAATTGGTATCCCGCCTTTTTATAAGCAGGGAGAGGATCAGTCTGGAAGAGGCCGAGCCAATTGCAGAGGCCAGAACCTGCTCGGTAAAACGAAGTATGGAGGCATCTGCATCGTCATAGGGATCCAGAGAGCACCCGTATTTTTTAGCGTAGGTGTTGAAGGAACGCTGAGCTCGTTCCTCTCCGATATATCGGGTGAGCGTAGATTGCAGGTCACCGACAGTTATGGCGGAGCGCCAGGAGTTGACGGATTGAAACTGTAGTGTTTGGGCAGGGATAAAAGTATTGGCCTGCAAGCGCTCAATTGCTCTTGGATAACGGGAGTAGGACAGGAGAATGAAGCATAGAATATTAAGGCCTAAACTCCAGATTACACCATGGAAAAATGGAGGCATCTCGCTCAGAAACAGCGCTTCCGGCTTGAGAATGGCCAGTCCGAACAGGCCTTGCTCCAACCACATGGTATCTAGAAATCCCCCCCTTGTCAGGGTTGGCAAGAATAGGGTGTAGGCCCATACAGCGAAACCGAGAACCATGGCTCCCAATGCCCCCCGCGCGTTGGCGCGGCGCCATATCAGGCCGCCGAAAAAGGCAGGGCCAAGCTGGGCAATGGCTGCAAACGATAATAGTCCAATGGAAGAAAGAGCGGTGCTATCCTCCGCAACCTTGTAATAGCCATAGCCGCAAAGAATAATCAGGAAGATGGACATGCGGCGAATATTCAAAATCTCGCCGCTGAACCCTTTTGCGGAGGTAGAGATAATCTCGTCTTCACTTCTCCGGCTCAGAATAAGGGGCATCACCAGATCATTGGAGATCATAATGGAGAGGGCGACTGTGGTCACAATGACCATGGCTGTGGAGGCTGAGAGCCCGCCAATGAAAACGATCAGGGCAATCAGATCAGCGTTTTGTTGGAGAGGAAGCCCCAATACAAACATGTCGGGCGTGATCTGCCCATCCATTAAGAGTGTTCCGGCAAGGGCGATGGGGGAAACAAAAATACTTATGGCCAACAGGTAGAGCGGAAACAGCCATCGTGCTTTCTTGAGATCCTGAAGGCTGTTGTTTTCCGTAACTGTGACATGAAACTGCCTTGGAAGCAGCAAAATAGCCATCATGGATAGTAAGGAAATCGCCACCCAATTTCCCATGGTTCCCCATTGAAGTGTCCCTCTGGAGGCTGAGTTTGCCATAGCCTTGGATAAAAGATCGCCGGGACCGTCAAAGAGCCAGAAAATGACCCAGATACCCACAATGAGAAAGGCGGCCAGTTTTACAACTGCTTCTGTGGCGATCGCAAGCATTAACCCGTGCTGATGCTCAGTTGCTTCAATGTGTCGGGTTCCAAAGAACCATGTAAAAACAGCCATGCCAAGGGCAACAGCAAAGGCTTTGTCACCAAAGAAGTTGAAGAAGAGCCCCTGTTCAATAAAATCACTTCCATGAATTATGGTCTCCATGGAGAGGGAAACAGCCTTCAATTGCAGGGCGATGTAAGGGATCATGCCGATAACGGCGATGAGAGTTACAGCCGCCGCCACGCGCCGGCTTTTGCCATAACGAGCGGACATGAAATCCGCAACAGATGTAATACTCTCTGTCTTCGACAGCCGTATAATTCTTCGAATTAGGGGGATGGCAAAGAGGTAGACCAGTATGGGGCCCAAGTAGAGTGCAAAAAACTCGATGCCGTTTCGGGTCGCATTGCCAACGGAGCCGAAAAAAGTCCAGGACGTACAATAGACAGACAGCGATAGCGCATAAATGAGAGGACGCCCCTTAAGGCTGTAATCTCTTTGTCTGGTTACTTTATCGCCAATGCTGGCGATCAGAAAAAGGATGACCATGTAGACAAAGGATACGAGAATGACAACCTCACCTTGCAGCACTCTTCTCTCCCTCAGCGTTTATATGGTTTTTGATGCTCGCGAAGGTTTTAAACATGATTGCAAGCAGAGGAAAGGGGCCTTTCGCCTCAAACCTCTAAGTAGTGTCCATAGGGCAAGCTAAGCGATAGTTGGCGTTGGATAATTCCTGCGACAAATAGGCCTAATTGGGGAGGCGTGAGGGCAAGGGTTTTTTTATTTGTGCTTGAATGACGTTTTGAATATTCCGAGGGATTGAGCTGAGTGATATGTGTATTCCTGTCTTGAAAAGAGGGGAGCGGACTTGAAAAAGGCTATAAGTCCCTGCTGTTTAAAGTGAATAAGGTGCGCAGGCGGTTGTCGGGTCCAGTGAATGCCTCTAGGAGATATTTTGAGCTCTTTTCTTCCTCTTTTTTGCACTTTGGGGAAGGTCTTGGCTACCGAAGGGATGTCCTTGCAACTGGAACTGCGACAGTTTGGCAGAGGCCCGCAATAATTGACCCACACGGATGCATGGGATAGCACGTAATCAATACTCCGATGTTAATGGGAAGCGACTTGTGCCAGCATGAGCAATACATGATCGTTGAAGGTAATAAAATGACCTCGAATGCGCGTTTAAAAAGCGTGCTGTCTACCGCTGTTGATGGCATTATTGTTATCGACTGCAAGGGAAAGATCCTGCTTTACAATAAGGCTTGTGAGCACCTGTTCGGTTACAGTGGAGACGAAATACTCGGCAAAAACGTCTCTATCTTGATGCCGAAGGAACAAGCGCGCAAGCATGATGGGTTCATTCTCCGCTATGTGGAGACGGGTGAGGCAACAGTTATGGGCAGCAGGCGTGAAGTGAAAGCCCGCTGCAAAAACGGCATGGAGTTTCCTGTAGAGCTTTCCGTTGGGGATGCTAGTACCCCAGAAGGGCAGCAGTTCGTCGGAATCTTGAGAGATCTGCGCCCCAAGAAACGTTCTGAGGCCCGCATTCACGAAATGCAGGCGGATCTGATAAAGATGACCCGGGTCAATGCACTGGACGAAATGGGCGCCGCCATTGCCCACGAGGTAAACCAGCCTCTCACCGCAATTATGCTCTACCTGCAAACCGCAGCCCGCAGGGCAAAAGCGATTGGCAAGGAAGATGAGCAGCTGAACCTTTTGATGCAAAAAGCAGTGGACGAGGCAAGGCGCGCAAGCGGCATTATTCAGCGTATGCGTAACTTCGTTGAAAAACAGGGCATGGTGCGTGAAAGCTGTGTTTTGTTAGGGGTGATTCAGGAGTGCTTGAACCTTATTTCTCTGGGTTACAAAGATTCCAAGGTTACATTCCGGACGGATTTTGAAGACGAGGACCTGTCCATCGAAATGGATGTGGTTCAGGTTCAGCAAATCCTCATCAACCTTATTCGAAATGGGGCAGAGGCAGTCAAAACCTGTGATGTTAAAGATGTTTGTGTTTACGTGGAGCGTGATGGCACTGATGTCCTTATAAAAGTCACGGATAGTGGCCCAGGAATTAAAGACAAGGCCGCTGCCTATCTGTTCAAAGCCTTTAGTGGGACAAAGCGGCGCGGTATGGGAGTTGGCCTTGCCATCTCCCGTAGTATCGCTCAAAACCATAGAGGCGATTTATATGTGGAACCCTTTGAAGAAGGAAAAGGGGCGACCTTTGTTCTGAGGCTCCCAACCATAGTAATGAAAAGTGACACAGAGAGTGTCGATTAATAAAAAGAATGAAGGACATGCGCAATGACATCTTTGCCGTCTCTGATCCATATCGTAGATGACGATCCATCCGTTCGGGATGCACTTTCTCTCCTGTTTCAAACAGAGGGGTACAATGTTGGTGCCTATGCCAACGCCGAGGAATTTATTGCTGCGGTTGAGCAGGAAGCTCCCACATGCGTTCTTCTTGATGTTCACATGCCAGGCCGATCTGGAATTGATATTTTGAAGCAGCTGCATGCAGAACATTTTGCAGCGCCGGTCTTCATTATCTCCGGTCAGGGCGATATTCCCATGGCAGTTGAGGCAATTAAAAACGGTGCCTATGACTTCTTTGAGAAGCCGTTTGATGTGGAAGGTGTTGTAACCCGCGTGCGTGAGGCCATTGCATCCAACGGAGCCAACGCTGCAGAGACAGACTTCACATTCCCGGGAGCTGAAAATCTTACTCCGCGCGAACGACAGGTGCTGGGCGAGATTACATCAGGCGCTTCTAACAAGGAAGCCGGGCGTAATTTAAAGATTTCACCGCGTACTGTGGAAGTACACCGTGCTAGAATAATGGAAAAACTGGGTGCTCGCAATGCAGCAGATCTGGTTCGGATTGTTCTTACTGGTTGATTTTAAGTATAGTTATGTAAATCTATCCTTGTAAGTAAATTTGCTTATAAAGGTTATTGCTCACTTCAATACTTAGACAATAGGCTAGATTGCCGGCGCGTAAAATATTTGAGAAGTTGTTTCGAATATTTTCGCTTTGCTATCGTATTGTGTGTGGGGGACGCGTGATTTACATAGTCGAGAATGATCGGGGGGTCCGGGATGCTCTTTCTCTCCTTTTGGAGGGATTGGGCCATCATGCCATTTCCTTTGCTGACGGGGGTAGCTTCATGTCAAGCGTAACGCCGCGGGAGGGAGATGTTGTTTTTATTGATCTAAAACTCCCCGATATGCCCGGTGAACGGGTTATCAACAAGCTGAGGCAGACGCTGGTGCCTGCGCAAATTGTCGCAATCTCAGGTTCCTCCCAATTTGATCTAGATCGAATTGTTCATGAGAATGGTATTGGCAATATTTTGCGTAAACCATTGGAAGAGAAACATATTTTGGAATTTTTGCCAAAGTAGTCCGGAGTTGGTTTCTTTGCTTTGGATCAAGTTTCGTTTCAAGCCTGCGACACTTTGGCTCTCAAAGTCTCATTGCAAATTTCCACATTTCCTTCATCTATACTCTCAAATTCCTTGGTGAATTGATATCTGACATTGCAGGAATATCGGCAGGGCCGTTCATAGACCCCGTACCTCCCTGCAACATGCAACCATGCCACCTGTAAAGGTGTGAGGAGGGACTATGGAGCGTGCTAACGTATTGAACGGATTTGAGAGCGAGTATGTGGGAACGCATGCCGCTGCTTTTGGCCGACCGAACAATGGCAATGGCCGCCGCCAGCAAATGAAACCTCATGATGTGCTTTTCTATGAGGGAGATAAGGCCGACCGTATCTATGAAGTTATTTCAGGTGTGGTGATGCTTTATAAATTGCTTCCCGATGGGCGGCGCCAGATTGTCTACCTTGTGCGGGAAGGTGACATGTTGGGCTTCTCTAATCGTGAGCTTTTTGATTGTACTGCTGAAGCTCTCACAGGTGTGGAGCTGCAGGTCTATGAAGGGCGTGAGATAAAAACCTCTCCGCTAATGCAGCACTACGTTAACCGCTGCCTGCTGACCCAAATGGAACATCTGCACGATCACACAGTTCTTCTGGGTCGTAAATCCGCAATGGAGCGTGTGGCAAGCTTTCTCATGAGCTTGGTTCCCGATCGTGGTGGTATCGGGTGTACAGGGCCGGCAAAGGAAAATGAGCCGGATGCAAAGACAGTAATTTTGTCTATGACGCGTCAGGAAATTGCTGATTATCTGGGCTTGACCATTGAAACCGTTAGCCGCGTAATCTCCCAGATGAAGCGAAAAGGTCTCATTTCAGTCGAGAAGCATGACAGCATTCACATTCAAAATATTTGCAGCATCTGTCAGCTGACAGGAATGCATTAGCATTCCTCATACTTTGCCCCTTCGGATGAAGGAAGGGGCAAAGAGTACATTCTCAAAAGTTACTTTTCCAATCAAACGGCAACCGAATGTTGTGCCATCTGGGCTTTCAGGTAGGCATCGAAAGCGGCGGCGACCACACGGATATACCGCTGACCTTGTTCGCTCACCTGAACCCGCGCGCCGCTCACCTGCACCAGTCCATCGGTTTCCAGTGGTTCCAGCGCCTCAAAACTTTCAGCAAAATCCCCCAGTTTCATGTTGAAGCGTTTTGCCATTTCTTCAACGTCCACATGGTAGACCGTCATCAAACGCTCGATGATGGCTGCACGGCACCGGTCATCGTCGTCAATAGCAATGCCTTTTGAGGTCGGGAGTATCCCCTCTTCAATGGCGCGGGTCCAGTTGCGGGTGCTTGGGTCCGATTGAATGTATCCATAGGGAAGAAAACCGATAGAGCTTGGGCCAAACCCGATCAGGGTGTCGGCGGTATCGGTTGTATATCCTTGAAAGTTCCGGCGCAAAGTCCCTCTTTTCAGGGCAATGGCCATTTCATCATCAGGCAGGGCAAAGTGGTCCAGTCCGATAGCTTCATAACCGGCATCCAAAAGCGCATTGCGGGAAATATCAGCCAGCGCGATGCGCTCCTGAGTTCCCGGAAGTTTTTTCTCATCAATCAAACGCTGGTGCTTTTTGAACCATGGCACATGGGCGTAGCCAAACAATGCCACCCTGCTGGGGCCAAGTTCGCGGGTATATTCAACCGTTTTGCGAATGGACTCTTCGCTTTGGCAAGGCAGGCCATACATCAGATCAAAGTTGATAGCTTCAAGCCCCGCGCCGCGCAGGGCCATAACGGCTTTTTGCACTTGCTCAAGCGGCTGAATACGGCCAATTTCCGTTTGAACGTCCAGATCAAAATCCTGAACACCCAAGCTGGTGCGGTTAATGCCTGCCATGGCTAGAGTTTCGGCAAGGTAGGGTGTAACTGTACGCGGGTCCAGTTCGATTGCATGTTCGATCTGTGGTGAAAAGTCAAAGTAACTCTTCAGCTTTTCAGTGAGCTTCAGGAAATAGTCCCGTGGCAGCAAGCTGGGGGTTCCGCCGCCCCAATGGAGGTGGTGAACGGGCCGACCGGTTCCCAGATACTCCCGCATAAGATCAACTTCTTGCAAAAGTGTTTCCGCAAACGCGACCACCGGTGCCATCTTCTTGGTTGCCTTGGTGTTGCAGCCGCAATAGTGGCACATCTCCCGACAGAAGGGCACGTGCAAATAAAGAGAGAGAGGCTCTTCCTTTGGCAGCTCTTTCAGCCACTGGCCATATTCTGTCGCTGTCACAGCATTGGAGAAATGTGGAGCTGTGGGATAGGAGGTGTAGCGCGGAACATTACGCGTCGCGTAGCGCGTCTCTAGATCGGTCATTGAGGTAAAATACTCAGATCTGGATAGACGAACTTTGATCGAGGTCAAAGGCGGGCCTATAAACTGCTTAATCTCGTAGATCTGGCGAAAAACTTGGGGTTTCGAGCCGTAACTGTGTTGAATTGGAAGTAGGGTGAGGGTGGTGAATGGAGCTCATTACACGCACCACTTTAGGCGGTGAAAACGGTCTCAGTCTTTTCCTAGTTATCTTTTTCATCAAGGATATGGACCGCCTCATAATCTTGATAGTCATTGAGAGGCATGGTTGCATAGATTGCTTCCAATGCTGCTTCTGAATCCGCATGAAGGATGACCCAGCCAGCAGACCGGTCGGCCGCAACCAGTGCTAGATTCTCTTGTATTCCATCAGCAAGGCGTTTTTGGTCGGCGGCATTGGCTAGCGGGAGTTTTGAGATAATGAGAGATTTATCAACCTCAGGTTTAATAGTTGCTTTAACAAGGAAGCGCATAACTTTCCTTTCATCATCTAATCTCGACGGGTTCTGCCTGCATTGTTTCTAAACTTCTTACAGAAGCCTAAAGGGAATGCTAAATGTTAAGTTCGATAAAAATGAGACGCCTACTTGTAATGTAACAGTAAACTGTAAATGTTGCGAAAACTGTTACCAGATACTGGGTGTTTTGAGTAACTGGAATTTTGAGAGCTCTCGGCAAATTTTCGGGCCAATGTACGCGCATCTGGGCTGCGGTAAAGGTTCGACAATTTGAACTTTTCTTCTTTGGGTTGTATATTCTGTGCGCCTACGGGGGTTGTTCCCCTTCCGTTCGCAATAATCAAAAAGGTCCTATATGAAATTAGCCGCAGTAGATCAGTTAAAAGAGAGCCAGCTAAGTCAAACACTATTTGCTATAATCATCGGGTCTTTAGGGGCACTGGTGTTCACTATGCTTCAACTGCCGGCAGCTGCTTTATCAGGGCCGGTTCTGGCCCTTGCCATAGCAGGGGCTGTAAAGGTACCGCTCGCTTTCCCTGATCGGCTAAGAGATATTTGCCTGTTTGGAATTGGCATTGCAATGGGGCAAGCCGTTACGCCAGATACTCTGGATAGGATTGGATCCTGGCCCGTCACAATTGGGCTGATCCCTATTGTGGTTGGGGTAATTACGTTAGCCTCCTTCTCTTTTTTGTTTTTTGTGTGTCGTTGGGCGCGCGACCTTTCCTATTTTGCTTCCATTCCCGGTGCGCTTGGTTTCGTTGTTGCGGTGGCGGAAGAACGCCAGGCAAATTTAGCCCCGATTATGACAGTTCAGCTCCTCAGGTTAATCATTCTTGTGCTCTTCGTGCCTTCACTTTTGTCAAGTGTGCAGGATATTTCGGGTCATGAAGTCGCAATTCGGGAATTGTCCACACCCTTCGAGCTTGGCATAATTGCGACTCTTTGCCTCTTGGGTGCCAATTTTGCACATAAAATATCGCTGCCAGCGCCTCTATTGACGGGGGCATTTTTTGTGAGCTCAATTCTAGCTGGCAGCGGCGTGGTGACCGTCGTTCTTCCTCAGTGGTTGACGCTCCCGTTTTATGTGGGATTGGGCACTCTTGTTGGTACAAGGTTTGCGGGCATTCCCTTAGGTGACTTGCGCCGGTGGTCTGTGGTTGCGTTGGGCTCTTTTCTCGCGGGAATCCTAGCCTCGTCCGCTATTGCCTTTGCGGTGTCACAAGCGCTGGAAATACCGTTTGGTCAACTGCTTCTGGCGTATGCACCGGGGGGCATGGAGGTGATGGCGCTGATGGCATTCATTCTGGATTTCGACCCTGCATTCGTGGCTACACATCAGTTGGTTCGGTACATGGGAATGGTGGTTCTTTTGCCATTTGTAACTAATTTTCTTTTGGGAAAGAAAACCTAGTTCCAACGCTGATTGAGAAATGTGGCGCTATTGCGATTGGCAATATACGTAAAACTCCTTAATCAACAATTTAGAACAATTTTATTATAGAGAACCCGGCGAATTTGATCTCGATCAAGGGCGAGGCATTTTGCCATCCCTACTTTAACGTAACAGAGATTCAATCCGGAATCCGATTCTATATTGAGAATGAGGCTCACGTCATGACAGAACGTAAGGCCAGATACATAACGCTTGAGGAGGGCGGCTTTGCCGGATTCCTAACACTCATTGCGTTGATGTGTTTGATTGTGGCCGGCAAGACCTACGATCAGGTTTTAGCATTTCATGCATCTGTGATCGCAGTTGGTGCGGCAGCTGGTGCTTTTTATATTTTTCGTCGTTACTTCGATGGCACCAATACGCCAGCACCTTTAGAAATCGATGGGAAGCCTAACTACAATTTCGGTCCGGTTCGCGCCAGTACATGGCTCGCGACCTTCTGGGGCATTGCAGGATTTACGGTGGGCTGCATTATTGCTTTCCAGTTGGCTTATCCTGTCCTGAACTTTGACCTTCCTTGGGTTAATTTTGGTCGTCTGCGTCCACTGCACACCTCAGCTGTGATTTTTGCGTTTGGCGGTAACGTTCTGATTGCCTCATCGTTCTATGTGGTGCAGCGGACCTGCCGCGCCCGCATGGTTGGAAGCATTGCGCCTTGGTTTGTTATTCTGGGCTATAACCTGTTTATTGTTATTGCTGGTACCGGGTACCTTCTGGGCGTAACCCACGGTAAAGAATACGCTGAACCTGAATGGTATGCTGACTGGCTGCTGACAATTGTCTGGGTAGCATATCTGTTTGTGTTCCTCGGCACTCTTTGGCGTCGTAAAGAACCGCATATCTATGTGGCAAACTGGTTCTATCTGGCTTTCATCATCACGATTGCTGTTTTGCACGTGTTTAACAACGCGTCAGTACCGGTGAACATCTTCTCTTCTAAGTCCTACATTGTCTGGGGCGGTGTTCAGGATGCCATGGTGCAGTGGTGGTATGGCCACAACGCTGTAGGCTTCTTCCTGACAGCTGGCTTTCTGGCTATCATGTACTACTTCATCCCTAAGCGTGCGGGCCGTCCGGTATATTCCTACCGCCTGTCCATCGTACACTTCTGGGGCCTGATTTTCTTGTACATCTGGGCTGGCCCTCACCATCTGCATTATACAGCGCTGCCACAGTGGGCTTCCACTTTGGGTATGACCTTCTCAATTATCCTGTGGATGCCATCTTGGGGTGGTATGCTGAACGGTCTGATGACCCTGTCCGGTGCTTGGGATAAGCTGCGTACCGATGCGGTTCTGCGTATGATGGTTGTATCTGTTGCGTTCTACGGCATGGCCACCTTCGAAGGTCCGGCAATGTCCATCCGCGCAGTAAACTCCCTGTCTCACTACACAGACTGGACAATCGGTCACGTTCATGCCGGTGCGCTTGGCTGGGTTGGCTACATCTCCTTCGGTGCGCTCTATGCGCTGGTGCCATGGCTTTATGGCAAGAAGGACGTCTACTCCATGCGTCTGGTAAACTGGCACTTCTGGATTTCCACACTGGGCATCACCCTTTACATCTGTGCCATGTGGGTTTCCGGTATCATGCAAGGTCTGATGTGGCGTGCCTATGACAGCCTTGGTTTCCTTGAGTACTCCTTCATTGACACAGTGGACGCCATGCATCCGTTCTACGTGATGCGCGCAGTTGGCGGTACGCTGTTCCTCACTGGTGCACTCATCATGGTTTACAACCTCATCATGACTGCTCGTCGCGGTGAAAATGTCGAAACCCAAAGCATGCCGACCGCTGCGTTGGCGGCAGCCGAGTAGTCAGGAGATACATAATGTCTGCTTGGAAAAAGCACCAAATATTCGAGAAAAACTCCTTGATGCTGATTGTGGGCATCGTGGTGATGATCTCCATCGGTGGTCTGGTCGAGATTGTGCCTCTGTTCTACCTCAAGAGCACAATCGAAAAGACCGAAGGAATGCGTCCTTATACGCCGTTGGAGCTGGTGGGCCGGAATATCTACGTGCGTGAAGGGTGCTACGCCTGTCACTCACAGATGATCCGTCCTTTGCGCGACGAACTGGAGCGTTACGGCAACTACTCTCTGGCAGCAGAGAGCATGTATGACCGTCCATTCCAATGGGGGTCAAAGCGTACAGGTCCTGATCTTGCCCGTATCGGCGGTAAGTACTCCGATGACTGGCATGTTGATCACATGATCGATCCACGCTCAGTGTCGCCAACATCTGTTATGCCGGGCTATCCTTTCCTTGCGAAAACAGAGGTCAACGGACGTGACATTAAAGATCACCTGAAGGTCAATGCCATGTACGGTGTTCCATACACCGACGAGCAGGTCGAACAGGCTCAGGCGGATCTTTTTGCGCAGGCTCAGCCTGACACAGATGCCGCTTATGCGTTCGAAGAGCGCTATCCATCCGCAAAAGTTCGTGCCTATGATGGTGACCCGTCCAAGGTTACCGAAATGGACGCTCTTGTGGCCTATCTGCAAATGCTTGGCACGCTCGTGGACTTCAAACTCTACGACGAAAAAGCGAACTTGAGATAACGGAGAGCGCAATGAACGAGACCTATGAGTTACTTGCGGGATTCGCACAAACTGGTGGTCTATTATACTTCATGGCCATTTTCGCAGGCGTAGTTCTCTATGCTGTTTGGCCGGGGAATAAGGGTACCTTTGAAGAAGCCTCTCAGATACCGCTTAGGGAGGACGACTGATGTCCGATCATAATAGAGAAATTGATGAAATTTCTGGCGTGGAGACCACAGGGCATGAGTGGGATGGCTTGAAAGAGCTGAACAACCCGCTGCCACGGTGGTGGCTCTACATGTTCTACGGCTGTATTGTGTGGGCAATTGGCTACATGATCTTGATGCCATCATGGCCGCTTGTTGACAGCTATACCAAAGGCTTCCTCGGCGCTTCCCAGCGCGAGCAGGTGGCTGCAGAGTATTCGCAGGCAATGGGCGAGCGTGCAGCGCTTGGTGGCGAGTTGATGACCGCGTCTTTGGAAGAAATCCAGAGCACGCCAAAGCTTCTCGAGTTTGCCATGGCCGCAGGTGGTGCAGCTTTTGCTGACAACTGTGCGCCTTGTCACGGTACCGGTGCAACAGGCTTTGTTGGCTACCCGAACCTGCAGGACGACAACTGGATCTGGGGCGGTACGCTGGACGATATCGCTCAAACCATCTCCTACGGTATCCGCTCTGAGCATGAAGATACTCGTGTGGGCGAAATGTTGGCATTCGGACGCGATGAAATGCTCGATCAAGAGCAAATTCGCAATGTTGCAAGCTTTGTGGGCAAAGCGGCTGGCCTGTCAGCTCTTGGTGGTGCAGATCTTGAAGCAGGTAAAACCGTTTATGCGGATAACTGTGCAGCCTGTCACGGTGAAGATCTTAAAGGGTTGCAGGAGTTTGGCGCGCCAAACCTGACCAACCCAAGCTGGGTGTTCGGCCGTTCCGTAGAGGATATTGCAGCTCAGGTGAACAATCCACGCCACGGCGTTATGCCAGCCTGGATCGATCGTCTGGGTGAGACAACAGTCAAATCCTTGGCTGTATACGTCCACTCCCTTGGTGGCGGTCAGTAATATTCTGACAAAGTGATATAAGTCGGCGCGGTTTTCGTGCCGGCTTCCCCATTTTAAAAAGATATAGGCATACCGGCCATGAAAATGGATGTTGATCCCGCCAATCCTGAGAATGAAAGTTGGTTTGCGTCTGCAGCCAAAATTTATCCAGCAAAAGTTAAAGGCCGAATTCGAAACATTAAGTGGGCTATACTCGCGGTAACCCTCGGAATTTATTATTTTCTGCCCTTTATCCGGTGGGACCGTGGCCCCAACCTGCCCAATCAGGCCGTCCTGATTGATTTTGAGCGCAAGCGCGCCTATTTCTTTTTTCTCGATATGTGGCCGCAAGAGGTGTTTTACATAGCAGGTCTGCTTGTTATGGCCTCTGTAATCCTCTTCTTGATGAATGCCGTTGCAGGGCGTGTCTGGTGTGGATATCTGTGCCCGCAAACCGTATGGACAGACCTTTTCCTGCGCGTGGAAAGCCTGATTGAAGGGGACAGACGCAAGCGTATCGCGCTGGACCATGCTCCTTGGTCCGCCGAAAAAGTTACAAAGAAAGTTTCAAAGCATTTTATTTGGCTGCTGATCGCATGGTGGACCGGCGGTGCTTGGGTGCTTTATTTTGCCGATGCTCCCTCTCTGGTGCTCGACCTAGCGACAGGGCAGGCGTCTTGGTCCGCCTATATCTGGATCGGTATTCTAACCTTTACCACTTATTCTCTTGCAGGGATCATGCGCGAGCAAGTGTGTACTTATATGTGCCCTTGGCCTCGTATTCAGGCAGCGCTCACCGATGAGCACGCCTTGAACGTGACGTATCGCTATGACCGCGGTGAACCACGCGGACACCTGAAGGAAAACGAGAAGCGCAAAGCCCACGGGCTGTCAGCTGGTGATTGTATTGACTGTTATCAGTGCGTGAATGTGTGCCCTACCGGTGTGGACATCCGTGACGGTGTTCAGCTTGATTGTATCCAGTGTGGCCTGTGTATTGACGCCTGCGATAATGTGATGACCAAGGTTGGCAAGCCAACCGGCTTGATCGCTTACGATACGGATATGAATATCGAGCGGCGAGAGCAGGGGCTGGAGCCAGAGTTCAAGATCATTCGTCCTCGAACAGTCATCTACTCGTTGATCATCATCGGCATGAGCGCATTGATGATCTACAATCTGATGAACCGCCGCTATGTAGATTTAACTGTCGTTCATGATCGTAATCCGATTTACGTGGTTCAAAATGACCGCTCTATCCGCAACGGCTTTACGGTGCGCATGATGAACCGTGTTCCGGAAGATCAGCAATTTGTGTTGAGTATGGAAGGCATGCCGGAAGGCAGCTTTATGCAAGTCGTAGGTTCCCCAAAAGCCAACAGCGAGCAAGTACTGCTGGATATTGGACCAGATACCACCCGAGCTGTACGTGTTTTGTTGTTCTCGCCAAAAGGCACGACAATGCCCGACACAACGCCGTTCAACTTCAAACTTGAAAACCCGAATACGGGAGAAAGCCGCGTTATTGGTGATTTCTTCCGTGGACCTGATAGTAAATAGGCTTTTGTCTATCCTTCCCCCATCACCGGGATACCTGCGGGTATCCCGGAAGAGGATAAAAACATGGCAGTTTCTTCTAGTACAACACAAGGCACCGGCCCAAGAACCATTAAAGGTTGGCATGTACTTGCCGCCTTTTGCACTTTCTTCGGGATCATTTTTACAGCCAATGCCTATCTGATCTATATCGCGGTGGAGACATTTCCCGGCTTGGAAGTGGAAAGCTCCTATGAAGTGAGCCAAGGTTACAACAGCGAGATTGCTAGAGCCAAAGCACAGGCTGTGCGTGGCTGGCAGGTCAATGCGCAGGTGAACCGCAATAACGATGGCAGTGTGAACATTGGTTTGGATGCTTTGGATAAAGAGGGGAACCCGATTTCCCCGCAAAAAGTTCAGGTAACGTTCCAGCGTCCCACAATCACAACAACCGATGTGGTGGTGCCATTGCTGGAACAGAAGGTGGGACGCTATGTTGGCAATCTTGAACACCTTGCAGCAGGCAACTGGACTGTTATTGTGGAAGCATTTAGTGAGCAAAGTGATGCAAAGCCAGCCTTTGTCTCGCGCAACCGCACTTACTTGGAAGACTAGCTGGAACAGCCAATGAATGCCCATAGCCGAGATTGGGACGCCTTCATTACGGTGAAGGATGATGGCCATTCCACAATGGACTTGGCTGTAGACGGAATTACGTGCGCTGCGTGCATGTATGAAATTGAAAATAGCCTGCATAAGCTGGAAGGTGTCGAACGCGCCCGCGTAAACCTCTCCAGCCATCGCTTGTCGGTGGACTGGGAGAGCGAAGCGCAGGATCCTGACGTCCTTGTGGAGCGCTTGGAGTCTCTTGGGTATAAAGCCTATCCATTTGACCCCGCGCAGGTCAAAGAGCGCGGAGACGCGGTCGGTAAGGAGTTATTGCGCTCCCTTGCCATATCAGGTTTTGCTGCAATGAATGTTATGTTGCTGTCCATCTCAGTGTGGTCTGGCAACCAATCCGACATCGATATGGAAACGCGCGCGTTCTTTCACTGGATTTCCGCTCTCATCGCATTGCCGACTGTGGCTTATGCGGGCAGACCGTTTTTCCGTAGCGCCATAAAGGCTATTTCGATACGCCGCCTCAATATGGATGTGCCGATTTCTATCGGGGTTCTTCTGGCAACCGGCCTGTCCTTAGTGCAAACCATTCAGCATGCCAAGGATGCCTACTTCGACAGTGCCGTCATGCTGTTGTTCTTTTTGCTGGCGGGCCGCTATCTGGAGCACATTATGCGACGCAAGACGCGTAAGTTTGCTGAAAATATAGCTGTCTTGAAAGCAGAAAGTGCCGCCCGCCTTATGCCCGACGGCTCTACCATAGAAGTGCCCCTGTCCAAGCTGGAGGCAGGCGACAAAGTCTTGGTACGGCCCGGAGATCGCATCTCCGTGGACGGTGTAATTTTCAGTGGGACATCTGAGCTGGACCAAAGTCTGGTTACAGGCGAGACCGCTCTTCAGGAAGTCAGTGCGGGGGATCTGGTTTACGCTGGCACAACAAATACCTCCGGCACTTTAGTGATCACGGTACGGGCCGCGACCAAGGGCACGCTTCTTGACGAAGTCAATAAGCTTTTGGAAACCGCTCTTGAAGGGCGTTCGAAATATGTACAGATGGCCGACCGTGCATCACGCCTTTATGCACCGGTGGTTCACACTGCGGCTCTGCTTACCTTCCTCGGCTGGTTTGCTCTTGGCTCCAGCTGGCAGGATTCCCTTGTTATTGCCATCTCGGTTCTCATTATCACCTGCCCTTGCGCCCTTGGTCTTGCCATTCCGGTGGTTCAGGTGGTGGCGAGCGGGCAGTTTTTTTCCAGCCGTATCCTACTGAATTCGGGGGACGCCATTGAGCGCTTGGCGGCAGTGGATACTGTTATTTTTGACAAGACCGGCACTTTGACGCTGCCAGAGCCAACCCTTGTCGGCACCTCCGGCATTGACAGGGAGTACTTGGAATTGGCTGCGCGGCTCGCCTTATCTTCTTCCCACCCCTTATCCGAGGCTTTAGCAAAAGCTTGCGAGGCGGTTAAGCCTATTGAAGAGGCGCAGGAGCTGGCGGGGCAGGGGGTGCTAGCCAAGGTAGATGGTCACGAGCTTCGTCTCGGGTCTCCCGAGTTTTGTGGTGTGGAGAGCAACAGGCTGGAGCAGGCCCGCCTCCAGTACCCTCAGGCCTCTTTTATTGCTTTTGCAAGGGGAAGCGCCGAGCCCGCTTTATTCCCAATTGGACAACACCTGCGACAAGACGCAAGCGAGGTCATAGAAAAGCTTCAAAGGCGTGGCTTAAGCCTACAAATTCTTTCGGGAGATCGCGACAGTGCGGTTCAGCAGGTGGCCGAGGAACTTTCAATTGAGCACTGGCAGGCAGGATTGAAGCCACAGGACAAAATTGCCGTGGTGGAGCAACTGAGAAGTGAAGGTAAGACGGTCTTGATGGTTGGGGATGGCTTGAATGACGCGCCAGCGCTGGCGGCTGCTAGTGTCTCTCTGTCTCCCGTTTCGGCTGTGCATATCAGTCAGGCCGCGTCCGATGCCATTTTTCTGGGAGACAGCCTCTATCCCGTGCATGAAGCACTCATGATTTCAAGAAAAGCCCACGGGTTGATGAAACAAAACCTCTGGATATCCGCGATCTATAACTTCTTCGCGGTTCCCGTGGCGGTTCTTGGGTTTGTAACCCCGCTTCTGGCAGCTCTTGCCATGTCAGGTTCGTCTATTCTTGTGACACTGAACGCAATCCGTCTTAAAGTATCGCTTGGCCGTGTTCGCAAAACTGTGCCTTTGAACGCAACCAAGTCGGAGTAGGTTTTATGGAAATTCTTGTTTATCTCATTCCTGTGGCCCTTTTGCTTGGGGGCGCGGGGCTTGGTGCATTCCTTTGGTCCTTGAAGAGTGGGCAGTACGATGACCTTGAAGGGGCGAAATGGCGTATTCTGGATGATGGTGATTTGCCACTGCCGAAGAACAGGAGCGAGCCCAACAATTAACAGGCTGAACGGACCTATTTAACATTACGTATATGTAAGGTTGCATGTCATTGCGTCACTTGAACACCTATAAATAATCATCGGTGTCTTTTATTCAGTTTGAAATCGTCAAACAGTTTTCTAGCTGGTTTTGTAGTTGCACTCTCCTCTAGTATCGCGAATAACAACGCAATTATTTAGCGTGTGGGGCCTTCGTGAAATTGCAAGAAAACCAGAACGTGAAACAAGTGCAGGCGCGCGGGTGGAACATGCTGCTGCGGCTGTTTCTTTCTGGGTTTATTGCACCAGCCACTCTCGCGTTCTTCTGTTATTTTTTCCTCTCGCCACTGGTTGTCTTGAATGATGAAGTCCTGATGTGGCTTGGCGGCCTTGCTATTGTGTCCGGCAGTGTTGCCTGTTTCGCGGGTCTGAAAGATCGGGCAGCCCTGAAAGCCTTTGCACGTTCCGGGGATGAAGAGAATGAGTTTACCTTCTTTCAAAGGATCAGGGGGTCCAGCCGCAATCTGGAAGAAGCGAGGCAGGGCCTCAATAACCTTGTTGCCCGTTTCCGGTCAGAGCAACACGAGGCCCTGCGTAAACTGTCGGTAGACGAAAAGACAGGACTTATGGAACCTGCCCTGTTTTTCGCGACAGGAAAGAAGCTGCTTGCAGAGTTTGACGGCTATAAAGGGGAGTGCCATCTCATTGCTCTGGATTTGTTTGAAGGACTTCAAGGAGCCACTGGCTACTCCTATGAGAATATAGAGGGTGTTCTTGGCAGCGCCGCGCGGGTGATAGGCGAACAGCTGGAGCAGCTCGGCTTTCAGAACATGGCAACGCAACCGGATCAGTTGCATGGAACCATGTCGTCATTGAGTGAAAAGCACTCTGCAATCGCGTATGTCGCCCGCCCCGTGACCCATGAGTTTCTTTTGCTTGTCTTTGATGGGGCGGGACGAGAGGCCCTCCATGCACTTCCCAAAAACCTGTTACACTCTCTTAAGCTGGCGTTGGCCTCGGAGTATCCAGAGCTTCAACTGGAGCCTCGGGTCGGGCGGGCAAAGGCCGAGGCTGTAAGCCTTGCTAAAGCAAACGAGTGCTTTTCCGAGCTCTTGCAAAAAGCGCAGGTGGCACTGTCCCTGACCAAATTCACCGGAAGCACGGCATCAATCTCCAAGTCGGATTTGAACCTACGCCATAACGCAAGCCAGATGGCACGCCTACAGGAGCTGGACGCTGCATTGGAGGCCAAACAATTCTGTGTTTTCTATCAGCCACTGGTTCGAGGTTCCACCGGGCAGGTCTGCGGAGTTGAAGCGCTGGTCCGGTGGCCTCGCACAAAGACACAAATTATCGGCCCCTCGGATTTTTTGCCTCTTTTGGAGGGGTCTGAGCGGATGGAGCAGCTCGGAGCTATTGTTCTTGAAAAAGTGTGCGCGGATGCCAAGGTTATTAGGGAAACCTTCAAGTCCACTCGAATTGCCGTGAATGTATCCATCGGTGAGCTTATGGCCACGAACTTTTCGGAAACTGTTCTTACAACGCTGGAACGGTTTGATTTGGCACCAGACATTCTGGAGTTGGAACTGACAGAAACTCAGTGCCTTGGCGATGCAGACGCTGGCCTGCAGCAGATAGAGAAGCTCAGCAAAGCCGGAATCCGTTTCGCCCTTGATGATTTTGGGACATGCTATTCGGGGCTGGCCCGTCTGGCAGAGCTCCCCATAGACACGATCAAGATTGACAGGTGCTTTGTGGAGAATATTCAAGGGGATACGCGGCGACAGGCTATTTTGAGTGCCACCGCGTCCCTTGCAAAGGAAACAGGCACCCGTGTTGTTGCGGAAGGCGTCGAGACTTTGGAGCAGGCCTTATCCGCTCGTGATTGCGGTGTTGATATGCTGCAAGGCTATTATTTCTCAGGCCCCATGCCACTGGATACCTTGTTATCCTGGGGCGAGACATGGGCTGGTGAAGGACAACGTGGTTTTATGGAGAAGTTCAACCAGTCAAAGGAACTGGTGTAACAGTCCAGACACAAAAAAGGCCGGATTTAATCTCCGGCCTTTCAATATTTTCCAAAACACGTTTGAAGTGCTTGATGGCTTAGAACTGTTCTTTAACCGCCTGAGGCGTGGTGCAACACCTGTGCATTGTCACTAGCACTTGCAGCATCCAGCTCGCTGTCATTCGCCTTTGTGATACCCAGCTCCTGCCAAACACTCACAAGAGCATCGCGCAATTGCAGGATCAATGCATCATTGTGGGCTGGACCGGGAGTAATGCGCAGGCGCTCAGTTCCCCGTGGAACGGTTGGGTAGTTAATGGGCTGAATGTAGATACCGTGCTTTTCAAGCAAAAGATCGGTTGCCTGTTTGCACAGATCAGGATCTGCTACCAGAATTGGAATAATATGCGTGTCAGACGGCATAACCGGCAAGCCTGCAGATTTGAGAACCTGTTTGGTTTTAGCAGCTTGCTCCTGCTGGGCATCGCGCTCGATCTGGGATTCCTTCAGGTGGCGAATTGAGGCTTTCGCCGCAGCTGCCAGACCCGGAGGAATTGCGGTGGTGAAAATGAAGCCCGGCGCATAAGAGCGTACAGCATCAATTAGAGCCTGACTTGCGGTGATATAACCACCTAGAACACCGTAGGCTTTTGCCAGAGTGCCCTCGATTACATCAATGCGGTCCATCACATTGTCACGCTCACTAATACCACCGCCACGAGGACCATACATGCCAACTGCATGTACTTCGTCCAGATAGGTCATGGCATTGTACTTTTCAGCCAGATCAGCGATCTTTTCGATCGGCGCCACATCACCGTCCATGGAATAAACGGATTCAAAGCAAATGAGTTTTGCGCGGTCGTTGCCAGCCTCTTTGAGCAAGCTCTCAAGGTGGTCCAAATCGTTATGACGCCAGATCTTTTTGGCACAACCAGAGCCACGTACACCTGCAATCATGGAGGCGTGGTTCAACTGGTCGGAAAGGATAAGGCAGTCAGGCAGCAGCTTTGCAATTGTAGAAATTGCAGCCTCGTTAGAAACGTAACCGGATGTAAAGACCAGCGCGCCTTCTTTACCATGAAGATCGGCAAGCTCGGCTTCCAGCTCCACCAAAGGCCGGTTGGTTCCGGAAATATTGCGTGTCCCGCCAGCTCCGGCACCCATTTTCTGAACAGTTTCAGTTAAGGCCGTCGTAACAGTGGGGTGTTGCCCCATTCCAAGGTAGTCGTTCGAACACCAAACTACGATCTCGCGTTCAGCGTCATTTTGTGGCCATGCAGCGTTATTTGGGCGCCAGATTGCGTGTGGGTAGCGCCCTGCAATTCGTTCTAAATCCGCAAAAATACGATACCGTTTTTCGTCTTTCAGTGAAGCGATGGCATCACTGAAGATGTTTTGGTAATCCATCGAGTATCCCTTATCGGCGATAAATATTAGAGATATTCCAACCTTATCTGATTAGAGCCAGCCTGTCGCAGGTCATTTTGACGCAACATTACATTCTTGTATAACAGCGTCTCCCCTTACCATAGGCCAGCCCTAAGGTGCCAGAGTTTTGTGTTTATCGCGTAAAAATAAAGGCACAGCTTATCGGCAGCTGAGTGTTGTTCTGCCAAAGTTAATGCGCTCTGGAAATAAATACCCAAATATGACGAAATTGGGTTGGGTTAACGTCCAGTTACGCATCGTGTTGACGGGCAACAAGAATAATAGGGCGAAAAAAAGCAGAGCTTGAATTCATCCCCCAAGTTCTCTGCACTATTTAGTCGCCCTGCAATATTGTCCAAAGAATTTCTTCAAATGTTAATAAATGCTGGCAAATGCAGCCCCTCTCTAAAGGATCGGGGGGGAGCGCGCGGGGGATGTGGAGTTTTCTTTAAGATACTTCGCCCTGAGGAAGTTACTAAGAGGCGCCTGCAGCTTTCTTTATTGCTTCCTTAGCTGCACTCCACTTTTCAGAGGGGAGGGACGTAACGAGGCGGATGAGCGAAGCAAATTCGTTTTCTTCCATTTGGTAGTTTAAAAGAGACAGTTCGGCTTCGGAAAACGGGCCGTGAGTCTCCAGGCCTGCTTCGTCTTTTCTTATTACCTGATCCATCTGATACCTCCAGCAGCATTTGTAGTAAGGTCTGGTTACAGGACGGAAAACCGGTAGATGTGCCCCCCGTTTTCTCCTGTCCATCGGGTGCAATTCATCTCACTTGGAGATTGAGTGACACCTAAATACAAGAAGAGATTTGCAGCCGTTTTGAGGTCTGTAAAGGCGTAAAGAGCTGAAAACCGGATAGACCACTGCGGAATTCACAGTGTTTCATTGTCATCTATACCATGAGTGGAACTGCCTAAATGCGATCACTAGTATGGGCTGTGTTGCCTACCTGTTTTGGTCCACAAACAGGGTGCCTTTGTAAGTTTTTCCAAATTTAATAGCTTTTGATTCGTTTTGTTCCGTGTCTAGATTTTCCTGAGGGCTGAGATCAAGGATCTCTTTTCTGGATTTACGGGACAGAAGATCGTCTGCAAGACTGACAAGAAGTGTAATGGGCCAGAAGATGGCCTCCACATAATCCCTGGTCTTTAAAGTGTCTCCCCTCACAGTCGCAAGGTCACGAGCGCTGAGAATGAACATCAGAATAACAATGGAATAAAAAGTGGCACCAGCAAGGGCGAGCAAAGCAACAACAAAAATAGCAACCATTGGAGTTTCCATTTTCTTGATTAACAGGAGCTTTCCGGCATGTAAGAAAGCCGGGCCCTTTGCAAAATGCGGAGAAACCTACAAAAATGCAAATGCAAAGCGCACTTGATATTAAGGACCTCTTAGGGGGAAGTATTGGGGTTTATGTTTATTTTATGGAGTTTGAAGTATGTGCAAACAAAAGCGTGTAAATACGAAATAGTATTTTAGGAAATTTTATATTTTAAGGGAAGAATGGTGCTGCGAGGGAGGATTGAACTCCCGACCTCACCCTTACCAAGGGTGCGCTCTACCACTGAGCTACCGCAGCATCGTGTGAAGTGAACTTCACATTGTCGTTGAAAATCAATAGGATCGATTTTCTTCAGTCCGTGGGGCATCCCCGCCGGACGAGGAGGCTTTTGCCATAACCTCTGCGAGGGTGCAAGTGCATTTTTTCCAATTATGTGGAAACTCATGGATTTACGAAAAATCCTAGAGTCCCGGTCCTCTAGAAATTGTAGGGAAGGACCTTTAAAAATAAGGTTATCTCAGGAAAATAGGGTTCGGAGGCAATAATTGTGAGCGACCAGAACAAAGACCAGCAAAAAACAGCTGGTGAAAAAAGCAAGGTAAAAGAAACTCGGGAGGACCGTCTGGCACAGGCTTTGAGGGCCAATCTGCGGCGGCGTAAACAAGCGGTCAAGAAATCCCAATCACCGTCAGAGTAGGGAAAGGGCGCGAGGTTAACAGGGATAAGAGAGTTGGGGGGCAGATTTCAATTAGTTTTTTAGGGCTTGCCCCTATTATTAATAGGAGTGGTTTTTCCTTTGACCCTTGGTCGGGAAGGGTTGCTCTGAAGGCCATTGTGTTTTCAACTCCCAAGTTGAAAGAAATAGACACAAGACCATTCACTGGGCAGGCTTTCAGGGGAATTTGAACAGGAAAGCCGGTGTTTGTGCCATAGCTTCGCCTTGAATCATCATTAGGCAAAGTGTTAAGGGACAAATCAAATGGTCAGTGTGCTCGGCTGACTTTCTATTTCGGGGAAATATAAACATATGGACAAAATTCGCATAGTGGGCGGAAACCAGCTTAATGGGACAATTCCCATCTCTGGTGCAAAAAATGCTGCACTGCCATTGATGATTGCATCCCTCTTAAGCGAGGGTACGCTCACTTTGGAAAACGTTCCACGGTTGCGTGATGTTGCCCAGCTTATGCAGATCCTGTCAAACCACGGGGTTGATTACTCGGTGGACGGTAAACGGCAGGGGCAGAACCTCCTCACAGGCCAGACACTGCATCTGCGTGCTTCCGATATTGTAGATACAACCGCTCCCTATGACCTTGTTTCCAAAATGCGGGCAAGCTTCTGGGTCATCGGCCCTTTGCTTGCCAGAATGCATGAAGCGCGCGTTTCGCTTCCCGGTGGCTGTGCAATTGGCACACGGCCTGTGGACTTTTTCGTACAGGGCCTGAAAGCTCTGGGCGCTGAAATCGACATTGATCGCGGCTACGTGGTGGCCAAGGCGCATGGCGGCTTGAAGGGCGGGCGGGTCACGTTCCCGAAAGTCTCCGTTGGGGCAACCCACACGGTGCTGATGGCTGCAACTCTGGCCAAAGGGGAAACCGTTATTGAAAATGCCGCGCGCGAGCCGGAAGTTGCCGATTTGGCCAACTGTCTGGTGGGTATGGGCGCGAAAATTGAAGGTATCGGCTCTGATACGCTTTATATTCAAGGCGTTGAAGGTTTGGGTGAGCACCGCCATCCTGTTGTGCCCGATCGTATTGAAACCGGCACCTATGCCATGGCCGTGGCCATGACAGGGGGCGAAGTGGTTCTGGAAGGTGCGCGGGCTGATTTGCTGCAATCCGCTTTGACGACCCTCAGTCAAACAGGTCTGGAAATTACAGAAACCAGCGCGGGCCTCAAGATTTTCCGCAATGGCAATGGCATTGAAGCCGTTGACGTGGTCACCGACCCGTTTCCCGGCTTCCCAACAGACCTTCAGGCCCAGTTTATGGCTTTAATGACCAAAGCCAAGGGTAAAAGCCGCATTACAGAAACTATTTTTGAAAACCGTTTCATGCATGTGCAGGAACTGGCTCGCCTTGGTGCGGATATTACACTGGATGGCCAGATGGCGACCGTTAACGGTGTGGATCAGCTTCACGGTGCTCAAGTGATGGCAACGGACCTGCGAGCTTCTGTGTCGCTGGTTATTGCCGGCTTGGCTGCCGAAGGCGAAACCGAAGTCAGCCGTGTTTATCACCTTGATCGCGGGTTTGAGCGCCTTGAAGACAAATTGTCTGCGTGCGGCGCTGTCATTGAACGTATTTCCGCCTAAGCAGTCCAGTAGGAATGCAACAGGCGATGATTTGATTTCGGGTAGGGGGCTGCGCACAAAGCGCATGTCCCCTTACCTTTGAAGGGGTATAAAGATATGCATATGAAGCTGGTCGCCATGGATCTGGAAGACCTGAATGTTGTGTCCGCAATGGTTCAGGATGCCGTTTTGAAGGTGGGTGAAATCCAGTACCTGCCTCAAGAACAGCAACTTCTCATTTCCATGAACCGGTTTGTCTGGGAAGCCTCGAAAGAGGGAAAAGGGCAGAACGAGCGCCGCCGCACTGTCCTTGCCCTTGCCCGTGTGCAGGGCGTGCAGGCCAAGAAAATCAACATGAACCGGAAAGATGTGGTTTTATCTTTGCTGGCTGTGCGCTTTGAAAGCGAAAACGAGCCTGCCGGACGTTTGATCTTGGAGTTCTCGGGTGGAGCTGCTATTGCAGCGAGTGTAGAGTGCCTTGAGGTGCAATTGACAGATTTGGGTGCTGCCTGGGCAACCGAAAACAAACCGCACCATCAGGTTGATTAGAGTTAGGTTCGCAGACAGGTTGCAAAGTCTGAAGAGTATTGGGAAATAAACATCGTGGCCGTTAAAATATCCTTCGAGCAAGAAAATTTTGAAGAGGAAATCAACCGCTTGCTTTCCAGTAAACGGGAAGTCTCAGATGATGTTGACCATGTTGTTCGCGATATCTTGCATGAAGTGCGTACGCGCGGCGATGCGGCTGTGCTGGAATACACGAAGAAATTCGACCGCCTTGACGCCGCCTCCATGGATGAGCTGAGAGTGAGTGAAAGGGAAATTGAAGAGGCAGTTGCCTCAATTTCCGAAGAAACACTTGCTGCATTGCAACTGGCCTGTGACCGGATACGCTCCCACCACCTCAAACAGCTGCCTGAAAGTAGCCGCTATACGGATTCCATTGGTGTCGAGCTGGGCTCCATCTGGACGGCGATTGAAGCGGTCGGGGTTTATGTTCCAGGTGGTCTGGCAAGCTATCCATCGTCAGTTCTCATGAATGTGGTGCCTGCCAAGGTTGCTGGTGTTGAGCGCATTGTCATGGTGGTGCCGAGCCCAGACGGGGTTTTGAACCCGCTGGTTCTGGCAGCTGCAAAAATGGCAGGTGTTTCAGAGATTTACCGTATTGGCGGTGCGCAAGCCGTTGCAGCGCTGGCCTATGGTACGCAATCAATCAATCCGGTTTCAAAGATCGTTGGCCCCGGTAATGCGTGGGTTTCAGCCGCCAAGCGCCGTGTGTTCGGTACGGTTGGAATTGATATGATCGCTGGTCCTTCCGAAATTCTCGTTGTTGCAGACGGGCAGAACAACCCTGATTGGGTGGCGGTGGATCTCCTTTCGCAAGCTGAACACGATCCGGTTGCCCAATCAATTCTCATTACTGACAGTGCTCAAATGGCAAAAGATGTGGATGAAGCCGTAAAACGCCAGCTGACAACTTTGCCGAGAGCGGATGTGGCGGGGCGCTCCTGGGAGGGTTATGGTGCAATTATCACGGTCCCAAGTTTGGAGGATGCGATGGCGCTCTCCAACCGGTTTGCTCCAGAACACCTTGAACTTGCAGTAGAAGATCCCGACGCCTTGCTGCCCTTGATGCGTAATGCGGGGGCTGTTTTTATGGGGCGCTATACCCCGGAAGCGGTTGGCGATTATGTAGGGGGCTCTAATCATGTTCTGCCTACAGCCCGTTCAGCGAAATTTTCCTCTGGCTTATCTACTCTAGATTTTGTAAAACGCACTTCTGTGTTGCGTTGCAATATGGATAATTTGGCTCAAATTGGGCCAGCAGCCATTAGCCTTGCTGAAAGTGAGGGCTTGCACGCACACGGAAAATCGATTGCCATTAGGCTAAATCGATCGAGCCAATAAGTTGGGATTGTTAGAAGCGCGGGACTATGGGTGAATCTGCTTCCAGCGGCACACAGGTAGAACAGGAAGACGATTATGAGCGCCTGTTCGAGGTAATTCTAGACCCCGATTCTATCATGCGTGCCAATAAAGACGTTGAGAGGGAGCGGAAGGTCGCTATCTTTGATCTTGTTGAAGATAACCGATTTTCTCCCGTTGGTGCCGAGTGTGGTCCATACCGGCTGGACTTGTCTCTTATCAAGAAAAAACTTGTTTTCATGATAAGAGACGAGTGCGGAACCGAGGTGACCACGCATATCCTTTCCACGACTCCTTTCCGTAGGATCATCAAAGATTACTTCATGATTTGTGATAGTTACTTTGAAGCGATCCGCACAGCCTCACCAACCCAGATCGAGGCTATTGATATGGGACGGCGCGGCGTGCATGATGAAGGCGCACGTACGCTTGAAGAACGCCTCAAAGGAAAGATCCACGTGGACCACCAGACAGCAAGGCGTTTGTTTACCCTGATTTGTTCGCTGAGGTTAACCGGGTAGGCCCTATGGATGGACCCGTGGCGCCGCCGAGTGCAGTTCTCTTTATTTGCAGAATGAATGCCGTCCGCTCTCCTATGGCGGAGGCGTTGATGGGGCAGTTGTTTCCAAAGAGCGTTTATGTGCGTTCATGCGGTGTGTTTGCGGGAGTGCGAGACCCCTTTGTTGATTCTGTTATGGATGAAATCGGGATCTCGATGGAAGCGCATCACCCCAAAACCTACGATGATTTGCAAGAGGGTGGGTTTGACCTGATCATCACGTTGACGCCGGAAGCGCACCATATGGCATTGGAGCTGACAAGAACCCAGCATGTGGACATTGTCTACTGGCCCACTCTGGACCCCACTTTGGTGTTCGGCAGCCGGACTCAAATTCTGGATTCTTACCGGCAGGTGAGAGATTCCCTGCGAAAACGCATTATTGACCTTATGGAGCCCTCACCATAACCCGTGATTTTGCAGGCCCTTTAGGGTGGGTGCGAAATTCAAACCATTGTAATAATATACTCAAAGGTAACGAGTGGGTTATACACTCGTTAAAAACTGGCGTTTTATCCGCTTCGGGCTGTTAAATACGAGAATTAAAGAGTAAAACTGCGCCAGATGCGCACGTCTTTGCACAGGCAATGGTTTCCTTTCGGTGTGTTATCCGCTAGGTTCCGCCAAAATTGTAGAAAGCTATCAGGAATTCATATGGCTAAAGAAGAAATGTTGGAGTTTCCAGGTGTTGTTACCGAACTCCTTCCCAATGCTACGTTTCGCGTGAAATTGGAAAATGATCATGAAATTATTGCTCACACTGCCGGTCGTATGCGTAAGAACCGCATTCGTGTACTTGCGGGCGATAAAGTTCTGGTGGAAATGACACCGTATGATCTGACCAAGGGCCGCATCACTTACCGTTACAAGTAAGCGGTGTAGACAGGGCAGCAGGTTCCTTGCGATTTCGCATTCAAAACGGGGGAAATATGGGTGATAAACTTCCATTGATTCTGGCTTCGGCGTCACCGCGCCGCTTGGCACTCCTACATCAAATTGGTGTGGAGCCTGATTTTCTGTTGCCCGCAAATATTGATGAAAGCCAGACACGGGCTGAAAGCCCACGTGCACTGGCGCAGCGGCTTGCCCGTGAAAAAGCGGCGGCTGCAAGGGCGATGGTGGAAAAAGACCCGTCTCGGGCGGCAGCTATTGTTCTTGGTGCAGATACCGTGGTGGCCGTTGGTCGTAGAGTGCTGCCAAAGGCAGAAACCCGGCAGCAGGCGAGCGCTTGTCTGGATCTGCTCTCTGGCCGTGTGCACAAAGTGTATACGGGCGTTTCAGTCAATACCGCCGAAGGGTTAGTGCGCACCAAGCTCATAGAAACCCGGGTGCGCTTCCGGCGTCTGTCCTCCAATGATACGCGTAATTACCTTGCCTCTGGCGAGTGGCGCGGAAAAGCTGGTGGCTATGCTATTCAGGGGTTGGCTGGCAGTTTCATTGCACGGTTAATTGGTTCCTACTCCAATGTTGTGGGTTTACCATTGCTAGAAACTGCAAATCTGCTTGCCGGATTGGGGTATCCCGTGCAGGAGGGGTGGGCCTCTATGGGTATTCCCGTGCAGTCGGCTGAAGGCGAAACGGCTTAATTTTTCTAAAATTCAGAGTTACAGGTGTCGGCACAGGACCATTAGGCCTGTTATTTCCGTGGGAGTTGCTATGCTACTCCCATAGGCTGGCCGTTTATTTTTATGGAGGAAAACATGACGGATAAATCAAAGAGTCTGCAGGAAATGTCTTCCAGTAAACAAGAAAGCTGCCCCATTTGTAAGCAGCCTGCTACAGCCTCCCATTCTCCTTTTTGCTCTAAAAGATGCAAAAGTGTAGATTTAAACCGCTGGTTATCAGGGAGTTATGCGATCCCTGCGGAGGATGAGGAACCTATGAGCATTGATGGAAATGAGGGTGAATCCAACCACTTTCTCCAGTGATCCACGGTTTTCTGCAGGTGTTGCGCCTATTACGTATATAGGATGTAGAGAAATATTTACTGGGCACAAAATTTTTCAGTTTGTACCTTGTCTCGGGCTTTCTTATGGGCGAATGTGCAGATGCTAGTACATTTAGCAGGGCAGCTATTCACTAGGGGGGTGGCTGTCGCAGCTTAGTATCTCGGGGACTTTCTTATGACACCACGCCTTAACAGACTCATGTTTTGTGCATCCGCTCTTGCAATGGCAACAAGTTTTTCTGCGCCAGCATTTGCAGACTTCGATCTAACAATCCTTCATACCAACGATTTCCATTCTCGGATCGAACCAATCAACAAATACGACTCCGGCTGTTCTGAGGAGAAGAACGCCAAGGGTGAGTGTTTCGGTGGTTCTGCCCGTCTGGAAACAGCAATTAAAGATCGCCGCGACGCTGCGAAGAACTCTATCCTTGTGTCTGGTGGTGACCAGTTCCAGGGAACTCTGTTCTACACCCACTATAAAGGTGCAGCAGCTGCCGAGTTCATGAACGCGCTTGGCTATGATGCCATGACTGTTGGTAACCACGAGTTTGACGATGGTCCGGAAGTTCTGCGTGGCTTCATGGATAAAGTGGAATTCCCGGTTCTGCTGGCAAACGCTGATTATTCCAAAGACAGCCATCTTGCTGGCAAGCTTATTCCGTCCAAGGTGATGGAAATTGACGGCGAAAAAGTTGGCCTCATCGGTCTGACACCTGCGGACACTGCCGAGCTGGCAAGCCCGGGTAAAGATGTGACATTTTCCGATCCTATTGCCGCTGCCAAAGCTGAAGTTAAAAAGCTTCAGGCTGAAGGCGTGAACAAGATCGTTGTTTTGTCCCACTCAGGTTATGACGTGGACAAAGAAATCGCAGCGGCTGTGCCGGGCGTTGACGTGATTGTGGGTGGCCACACCAACACATTCCTGTCCAACACCTCTGAAAAAGCAAAAGGTCCTTACCCGACTTGGGTTGATGGTCCTGATGGCAGCAAAACCGCCGTCGTTCAGGCTTATGCCTACGGCAAGTTCCTTGGTGAGTTGAACGTGAAGTTTGACGACAGCGGTGACATTGTAGAAGCTGTTGGCGAGCCTATTGTTATGGACGGCAAGATTGCTGAAAACGCAGAGCTTAAAGCCCGCGTTGCCGAAATGGCAGCTCCGTTGGACGAAATCCGCAACGAGATCGTTGGTAAAACAGCTGCTCCTGTTGATGGTGACCGCAAGTCCTGCCGCGCTAAAGAGTGTGAAATGGGTAACCTTGTCACTGACGCTGTTCTGGCGGCGACAAAAGACAACGGCACATCCATTGTGATCCTGAACGGCGGCGGCCTTCGTGCTTCCATCGATGGTGGTGATGTGACAATGGGTGAAGTTCTGACGGTTCTGCCGTTCCTGAACACCCTGTCCACTTTCCAGCTGCAGGGACAGTACGTTGTAGAAGCTCTGGAAAACGGCTTCTCCAAGGTTGAAGAAGGCGCAGGCCGGTTCCCTCAGGTCGGTGGCCTTAAGGTCGAATATGACCCAAGCAAACCAGCGGGCGAGCGCGTTGTCTCCGTAACTCTGGCAGACGGTACGCCGATCGACGCCGAGAAAACCTACCATGTTGCTACCAACAACTACATGCGCGGTGGTGGTGACGGCTACAAGGTGTTCTCCAAGCACGGTCAAAACGCTTACGACTACGGTCCAAGCCTTGACGCTGTTCTGGCTGACTACCTGAAAGCTCAGGACGCTGCCTACACTCCATACCTCGACGGTCGCATCAAAGCCGTCAACTAACAAGCATTATACTTAATGGTATGAAAGAGCGGGCCGCTGTGGCCCGCTTTTTTATTTGGGAGACAATTCATGAACTCATCCTTCAATATAGAAACTATTGAATCTGCATTAACAGAATGGAAAGACACGGGAGAAGACTTTTACGAAAATATTAAATTGTCAATTTCTGAACCCTTCCACCAAAAGGACGTCGAGGTATGGATGACTGCGATCTGGGTGGTTGATATCAAGGCAATAGCTGAGGCCTTACGTGCCTTTGGTAACATGACGACCGATTATTTTGTGCAAGTGGTTCCGCATTTACGGGCTCAATGTATAGACATACTTAGCATAGATCACCCCAATATTCGGCAAAAAATTGATCGCGAATGGAGTGACACAAGGATCGTGAATGCTGTTCACTCCAGTGCAGTAAATGTATATACCGATGATGCTGGAGAAATTTTTTTAAGTCTGGTTGGCAATGCTGACTGGAGTGTGGAGCATGGTTTAAGCGTCACTTGGAGGTGGACCAGAACTGGGTTTATTCTAGAGCGTGTTGGCGACGATGATGACTTGCATGTTAATGATGATAGAAAGCTAATTTATGCTTCTATTGATGGCGATATGTGTACACAACGAGCTTAGTTTTTTCAGTGTCTTGTGCGCTCGGTTGGCTTTAGCTTATACAAGCTAGTAATTTTTAGATGGGAAGGCTTGCTGCTCCCAGTCAATAAACTGAAATGCTTTACTTTCTGGGGCTTCAATAAAATTATTTAGCTCAGTTGTTGAAAAGCGCAATTGCAGTCTGGACAGCGGCCAAGCCAGTTCTTATAAGACGCTCACTTCAACGGGGCGGTACAAACCGCCAACCGATAAAGTGCCCGGATAGCTCAGGTGGTAGAGCAGCGGATTGAAAATCCGCGTGTCGGTGGTTCGAGTCCGCCTCCGGGCACCATTTTTCAAAGTTTCAGTATAAAAACTTCAAGATGGTGTCTTTGCCAATCTAGTCGATTTGTCCCTTTCTTGTTTTAACTTTAGTCGAAAATAGTTAGTTAATTTTATTTAATTTTGATGCGGTTGAATAGCTTACCTTTACGTCGCATATACTTGTTGTGATGTAAACGAAATCTGTGGTCCGCGTCAATGACTATACATATGACGGAAAATTACTCTCTGGATACTATGGGGGCGCAATCTGCCCTAAATAAAAGCTGGCATCTTATGGACCACGCTCTTTCCAAGTTGTCCGCGCGCCCGTCCTATGAGATTTTAAATTATGGAGCTGCCGATGGGGGCACCTCCATGGACTACTTCAAAAAGGTATTTCAGAGGCTGGATGGCGCGCTACTCCATTATACCGCCAATGACCTTCCTCTGAATGATTTCAATACGCTTGCTCGAAATTTGGATGTATTGCGAGCGGAGTTCGAAAATCTCAGTGTCTTCATTCAGCCATCCAGCTTCTACTTTAATGTGGCGCGCAAGGGCAGTGTTGATATCGCTCTAGCGGCAACAACCATGCACTGGCTTTCACAAGTCCCGTGCCGTGCGATCGGCCATTTGCATGCAAACAAGGTTGAGGGAGACATTCGAGACCAGTTCAGAACACAGGCACTTGAGGATTTCGACCATCTTCTTGCCCTACGCGCCTTCGAATTTCGCAGGGGAGGTCATCTGATTATGGTGGATCTGGCGGAAGGCATGGCCGGAGACTTTCTGGGAAGTAATGGCACAGATTTAGATATGTTTGATACGCTCTACAGTCTCTGGGAGGAGCTGTTTAACGACAAGCTGATTACACTGGAAACCTTTGAATACGCACTTATTCAAAACTATTATAAAACAGGCAAAGAGGTTCAGCAGGTTCTCAGCCTGCCTCACCAGATGGAAAACTGGAAAGTTCATTCCCTTTCAACGAGAACGACACCTTGTCCCTACCGGACCCAGTTTGATTATGACGGCGATGTGGATTCTTTTGCAGAGGGTTTGATGAAGACCATCCGCAGCTGGAGCCGACATTCATTTTTGGAAGCTGTCTTGAAAACGGGTGGCAACCCCAGTGTCGTGGATCATTTCTTTACGCGCCTACAAAAGCGCATTTCCCAAGATCCGAAGCGTTTCAGTATGGATTACACTCACAACTACATCCATTTAGAACGTCTTTAAAACCGAATTACTCTCTTGAAAGGACAGAGTAATGTCTGAAGTTAATGTCCAAACCCTCAACATGTCTTGTGGTTCGGTTCACTTTGCCAGTGCGGCAGACGGACAGCTTCCAGCAAATGGAGGACTACGAGTTCTTTCCTACGATTATGACGGGCAGGCTTTGGAAGAAGCCCGCCAACTTGCCGAACGTATGACCGTGAAACACCGTCTCTATAAGACTGGGTTTCGAGGTGGTAAAATTGTGGCCAACGTGGCGTATGTATGCCCGGATACCCTTGAAGAAGTTACCCAAACTGTGGCCGAAGAGCTGAACCGCCGACATGGAGATTTTTACACCGGAGCGGATTTGAACTATGGCGAGGCACAGGTTCAAAAGCTCTTTGAAGATACCCCGTATGTTCTGGCGGCTGTTGGTTCAGGTGTCCATTATGCAGCCGCCACAGCGGCAGGTGCTTATGGAGCTGTACGTACTGCCAAGTCTTTTCTAGATACGTCCTGCGCAAAGATCTTTGTTCATGGGGCAGGGGCCGTTGGTTCCCGTGTTGCCTCGGATCTGGCAGCATCTGGAGATCATGTCTTTGTGTATGATAAAATTACAGCTAGAGGAGATCTGGAGGGAGTTGTTAATCTGGCAGATGCCCAGAGCTGGGTGAATATGCCATGGGATATCGTAGTGCTGGCCTCTGGCTCCCATGTGATGACAGCAGAAATAGCTGAAAAACTTAGCGCCAAAGCGATTGTTTGCGTGGCGAACTTGCCATTCAGGCCCACTGCAAAGGAAATTCTGGAAGAGAAGGGAACCTTGATTTTTGATGAGGGTATCGCAAGTGCCGGTGCTGTCATCGCGGATTCTATTGAGTTCTATAATAAAACTGCATGGCACGAGGCCCCCCCCGAAGACATTTATGAGTTTATATCCAATAGTGTCTCCGAGGAGTGCTTTCGCAAGCTCGCATACTTCAACTTGCAGTTCAGCCCTATCGGAAAACATTTCCTACTGGGTGTATGAGGCATTAAAATGAGTGACTACTTTGATGTGGTTGTCATTGGTGGTGGCATGGCGGGCTTGAGCAGCGCCTATGCGCTGCGCCATAGCGTCAAGTCCCTTCTGGTCTGCGAGCAGTATGACTGCGGCAACAAGTGGGGCAGCAGTGTGGGCCTCAGCCGCATGTATCGGCAGATGTATTCCGACCCCTACTATTGCTCTGTCGCCAAAATCTCCAATGAACTATGGGCGAAACTCGAAGACGAAGCCCGCCAGCCCTTAAGACAGGAACACGGATTGGTCTTCTATGGTGAAGATTGGGGTGAGGAAACCATCGAAGGCAGCATTGCCCGTGCCAAAGAAGTGATGCAGGAACAAGGCATCCAATTTGAGGAGCTAAGCTCCGCCAAGCTGAGCGAACGGTGGCCCCTTCGCACAAAACCGCAATGGTGGGGCCTATTTGAGCCTACAGCTGGAACTATTCTTGCAAAAAACACTCTGGACTTCTGGAGTGATGGTGTTGTGAAAAGCGGTCATGAAATCCGCTGTGGTTGTAAAGTTCAGGATGTTCGTGAGAAAGAGCTGGTTGAAGTTACTTTTTCCGATGGAACCCACATTCTGGCAGGTCAGTGCATTCTGGCCGCGGGCCCTTGGTCCCGCAGGTTTGTGGAAAGTATGGGACATCGCTTGCACTTGGAGATCTGGCACATGCTTTGGGCGCACTACTCGGTAGATCCTGCCCGTGCGCAAGACTACCCGCAGTGGTTTTGTTTTCAAAAAAAAGACAAAGACGATATAGATCAGGGCCTTTACTATGGTTTCCCCTGTCTGGATACAGGCGAGGATGGTGCCAAACGGATCAAGGTTGGCATCGACTGGGCGCCCGCCTCTTTAAGGACGCCAGACTTTGATGAAACACGCCCTCTAAGCGTGCCTCCAGACCTTCTGGCGACCATGGACCGCTTTGTTTTTGATTTTCTCGACGGCATTCTTGAGCGTACAGATGTGCACCTGAACCCTTATACCATGAGCCCGGATGTGGGCTTTGTACTGGATAAGCTGAGTGAACGGGTGACTCTTTTCAGTCATGGGGCCGGACAGGCCTACAAGTTTGCGCCGGTTATTGGTGAAAGCTTGAAACGGCTGGTTCTGGATGAATCTCCGCTGATAGATCTGGCCCCGTGGTCAGTCAGCAGGCCCTCCATCCGCATGGAAAACTAAGGGACACATGTTTTTGTTGGATGGGAATGTACTGGTTTTTATGACCTGACCTCTACCTCGTAAACTTTTCTCACTCCCACCAACAAGGCGTCCTTGAGAATTTTTAGTATTCCTTGGTCCAACTTTATTTTGAAAGCAGGAAAACTGGGTACAATGGGGCTGCGAGGCAGGATTGTTTAGGGCAAACTAGCTAGCGGAAAGGTTTTGCTGCAAAAATTCTAGCGGTTCCACGTTTGCGGTGGGCCAAATCCTTGAAATGAGGCAGGTACATGGGCAAATATCTATGCACCATTGGAGATATAGCGTGAAAACGATTGTTTACTTGGCCCATCCGCGTCTGGATCGCTCAGAAATCTGCGGGCCACTTTTTTCTCTTGCTCAAACCATTTCAGGCATAACCTGTGTGGACCTTTATGCGGAGTATCCAACTTTTAATATTGATGTTTTGAGGGAAAAAAAGCGCTTGGGTGATCATGACGCGATCGTATTCCTCCATCCTCTTTTCTGGTACTCAGCGCCCTCCATCGTTCGAGAGTGGCAGGATCTTGTTTTGCAATATGGCTTTGCATTTGGCCAGAGCGGGCACTCTTTGGATGATAAGGTGATATTTAACGCCGTTTCCTGCGGCGCCAGCTGTGAAGCATACACGCCAAGCGGGGCAAATGGGGCGCATTTGCGCACTTTCCTGATGCCATTTGAAAAAACTGCAGATCTGTGCCGCATGCGATTTCTTGCCCCGTTTGCAATTTTTGCTGCGGGAAAAGCCGTGAAGGAGGGGCGGGACAAAGAGCATCTGGCCAACTGGAAGAGCCTCCTTGAAGGGCTGCGCGATGATACGCTTGATCTTAAGAGGGCTCAAAAAGCTTTAACCTTGAATAAGTTGGCTGCAAAGCAGGCCGCTTGCGTGCAGGAGAGTGGCTGATGGAATTTCTTGCTGCCGGGTTTGTTTATCTTGCGGCCGCTGTCATCGCAGTTCCCATTGCGAACCGGCTCGGCCTTGGCTCTGTTTTGGGCTACCTAATTGCCGGGATCGTTATCGGCCCTATTTTGGGAATTGTTGGCAAAGAAACCATCCAGCTACAGCATTTTGCAGAGCTGGGTGTGATTATGATGCTGTTCCTTGTAGGGCTCGAGCTGCAACCGGCTATATTATGGCGAATGCGGGCCCAGCTCTTGGGCCTTGGCGGTTTGCAGGTGCTGGGAACAACGCTCCTGTTTGCCGTTGTTGCACTTGTGTTCGGGTTTACATGGCAGCAGTCGTTGGCGCTGGGCATGATTTTAGCCCTGTCTTCCACGGCCATCGTGCTGCAAACGCTTACTGAAAAAGGGTGGATGAGCACGTCGGGTGGCCAAAGCTCTTTTTCTGTGTTGCTCACGCAGGATATTGCGGTCATCCCCATGCTGGCATTAATGCCACTGCTTTCTATGGAAATCTCGCCGCTGTTGAACTGGTACGCTTTCGCCCCTCTGGAAAGCTCATGGTTTGCGGCCCATGCAGCTGCTCCGGATGTAACATCTGGTGGCCCGACAACCTTCGAGCAATTGCCGAACTGGGCACAGGCCCTGTGTGTTCTGGCGGTTATTGCCGCCATTATTTTTGTGGGGCGCACACTCATTCGGCCCATGTTCCGCTTTATTGCCGAGGCAAAGCTGCGGGAAATCTTTACCGCAGCGGCTCTATTGCTGGTCACCGGTATTACTCTTTTGATGGACTATGTGGGTCTTTCCCCGGCTCTTGGCACTTTTCTGGCGGGGGTTGTGCTCTCCGACAATGAATACCGGCACGAACTGGAAACGGATATAGAGCCATTCAAAGGGCTACTGCTGGGCCTGTTTTTCATCACCGTAGGCGCTGGAGTGGATTTCCATCTTCTGTTTGACAAACCGTTTATGCTGGTGGGTCTGGCAGCCGGATTGATGGCGCTCAAAGCGGGCTTTTTGTTTGCACTGGGCACCGTCTTCAACTTGAAAGGTGCTGACCGCTGGTTGTTTGCTCTTGGCTTGGCACAGGCCGGAGAGTTTGCTTTTGTTCTGTTCGGTTTAGCACTGGGTGCGGGAGTACTTCCAGAAGAAACCGTAAAGCTCATGATGCTGGTTGTGGCGCTCTCCATGGTTTTGACGCCCGCCCTGTTTATCATCTACGAAAAGATCTTGGCCCCACGCTCAATTACAGGGCCAGATAGAACCGATGATACCATAGAGGAGCAGGGACGCACGGTTATTGCGGGCATGGGCCGTTTTGGGCAGATTGTCTCGCGGCTGCTCATTTCAAATGGCCATCGGGTCACCATGCTGGATCACGACCCTAAAACCATCGAAATTCTCCAGCGCATCGGGTTTCGCGCCTACTATGGGGACGCCATGCGGCCAAACCTGTTGCATGCCGCTGGTATGGATAAAGCTCAGCTTTTCATTGCAGCGCTTGATGATCGGGAAAAGCAAAACGAGTTGGTTCGTCATGTGGCCGCCACGTACCCGCATGTCACCATTTTCGCCCGTGCCCACGACCGCCACCATGTGTACGAGCTGGAAAATGCGGGGGCCCATGAAATAGAGCGGGAAACATTTGAGTCTTCCCTTTCTATGGGGCGTAAAGCTCTGATTAGTTTGGGATATCACCCCTACAAGGCAGAGCGCGCGCGCAGCACCTTCAAAGCCCACGATAAGACTTCTCTTGAGCAGTTGCGTGATGAGTGGAATACCAAAGGAGTTTCAAAAAGTTACATTGAAACTGTGCGCGAACATTACAGTACTTTGGTTGACCTGATGCGTTCAGACCGCGCGGAGGGGGGCGAGCGCTCCGACGGTAGCTGGACACCGCCGCCCAAAGGCGATAGTCGGCTTTAACGATTTAATTGAGAGGATAAGAGGCCTATGAGTGAGTCCACTGGAGCCATGCGCGTCGATATTGTGTCAGATGTGGTTTGCCCTTGGTGCGTTATTGGCTACTACCAGCTGGAAAAGGCTGCCAAACGAGCCGGCACTTCTCTTCATGTGGTGTGGCATCCATTCGAGCTGAACCCGAATATGGTGGAGGAAGGGGAAAACCTGCGCGAACACCTTGCCGCCAAATATGGCACGAGCCGAGACGATTCCAAGATGATACGCGAGCGACTGGCCCAACTGGGGCAGGAACTGGGGTTTGCCTTCAACTTCACCGATGAACAGCGCATGTGGAACACATTCCGCGCCCATCAGCTCATCAGCTGGGCCGAAGAACAGGGAAAAGGCCACGAGACCAAGCTGGCTCTGTTTGAAGCCTACTTCTCCAACGGGGAGAATATCTCCAATAAGGATACTCTCGGGGACATTGCCCAGAACATCGGCTTGAACCGCGCCGCAGCGCTGGCCATGCTGGAGGGCGGCGAGAATGCAGAAGAAGTGCGCGAAAAAGCAAACCACTGGACCTCTCAGGGGATCTCCGGCGTCCCGGCCATGATCTTCGACCACCAACACCTAGTTACCGGCGCTCAAGGGGAAGATAACTACCAAAAAATTCTGGAACACCTGAAAAGACATAGGGTGGCGTGAGTTCGAGAGGAGATAGCTCTCCTCCAGTACCAATGTTTGAAGTTTCCGACCCGTTATTCTATCCTCAAAACTGATGGATGGGTGGTTGCGGTCAGTGCGTCGCAGTACCATATAAAAATAATTAGTGCCTAATAGGCCGAGTAATTCGGCCTTTTGAGAGGGAAAGTCATGCTGGAGAGCATTATCACCAGAGCGATTGCGATCGTGTTTACTCTTTTTCTATGCGTCGGGATCTTCTTCATCTTTGGAGCCATCGCCAGCCTTATTGTGACGATTGCTTTCTTTGCCGTGCTCGCCGTCTTGTTTGGCGCAATATTCGGCAAGAGAGGAAATGACCGCCCCACAGTACGTTACTACCGTAAATGACCGGTATTTCGGAGCTGGCCGCGTGCTTGCAATGTGCACAACCTCTCGAAACTGTTTGTAAAACGCAGATCACTGGAAAACTTTGTTTCAGTGACTAGACATATAGTTTTTAGCCTCCTATAAGACGCGGGTCTTCAGGGCGCACCCAGCGCCGGAATGAAGCGCCCGGATAGCTCAGGTGGTAGAGCAGCGGATTGAAAATCCGCGTGTCGGTGGTTCGAGTCCGCCTCCGGGCACCATTTATTTCCCTTGGTAAAATCAACTGGAATACGTTTACCACGGAGACATGGTGCATGGCGTCACATCTCGGTGAAACAAGCCCCTAAAATCCACAGTATCCCCCTATTAATAGCGGTGTTAGCCTTACTCTTGCGTAAAACAACGCATTGGGGGGCGGGCGATGAATTTTTATACTCAAACTCACGATGGTAAGCGGACACAGTTTATTGATGGAAAGCGTTATTGGTGGCTGATAGCTTATGCTGGCAGTTCCATTCCGCTCATTACGGTGGCGCTTTATGCGGCTTTTGAACACACTGCGATCCTTTTCATTCCCCTGATTTACTTTTATGTTGTTATCCCCTCGGTGGACGCATGGACGGGGGAGGACCCTTATAATCCGCCGGATGATGCTTTGGCGCAGATGGCGACGGACCCTTATTACAGCTGGCTAGTTCGTTGTCTGGTGCCCTATACATGGATCAACCTGATCGCCAGCGTGTGGCTGGTGGGAACATATGATCTGGCTCTTTGGCTGGTTGTTGTGGTGGCATTTGGTAAAGGCTTGTTTTGCGCTGGCACGCTCATGATAGCCCATGAGCTGGGTCATAAGCTCAACAAAACCGACCAGTGGCTTGCAAAGCTCGCCACGGCTGCCGTGGGTTATGGCCATTTTTGTATCGAACATAATCGTGGTCACCATGTTCATGTAGCCACGCCTGAAGACCCCGCCAGTTCGCGCATGGGAGAGAATATCTATGCCTTTGCGCTTCGCGAAATTCCCGGAGCGTTTTTGCGGGGCTGGTTCCATGAAAAGCAGCGGTTACAGCGCAAGGGTCTGCCGTGGTGGTCGCCGCAAAATGACATCTTGCAGGGCTACGCCATGACTTTGGGTTTCATGGCAGTGTGTACGGCGCTTTTCGGCTGGAAGGTTCTTTTGTTTCTCGTCATTCAATGTGTGGTTTCCTGGTATGGCCTGACACAGGCAAACTATGTGGAGCATTATGGCCTACTGCGCCTGAAGGATGAGAACGGAAAATATGAGCGCTGTCAGCCGCGTCACTCGTGGAACACAAACCACATCTTCTCCAACTTGAGCACGTTTCACCTGCAACGGCACTCCGACCACCATGCAAACCCGTTACGCCCCTACCAGACCCTGCGAAACTTTCCGGATTTACCCCGCCTTCCAAGTGGCTACCCCGGTTGCTTTGCGCTGGCGGCAATTCCGCCCCTGTGGTTCCGTGTCATGGACCCGAAGGTGATGGAATGGGCTGGTGGAGACATCTCTAAGGTCAATAGAATTTAAAGGTGATCTAGTACGCAGCCTCTTGGGTTGCGGTAGTATATCCCTTTGAAATCATAGTGATAAACCAAATGTGAAGACTTCATACCCGCTTTTGCCCAAAGGTAAGGCGGGCTGCCGTGTAGATTGTCTTGCTTAAAATAGTTGATTAATATCAACTAAAATATATAGTGTCCCAAAATATAGAGCTAGAGTTCTAACCTAGCGGGAGTCCATAGCCTTCTTTGTTGTAAAGACAGATGGGCTGGCCCGCCGCTTTTCTTGGAACTTTGCAGATAAAAGCTGTCTCTGCTTTATGACGTGTGGATCATCAACCCAAGTGCGGGTTAGGGAAACAGGTTTCAGGCAGATCGGCGAATAGACAAATATAAGGTAGCACTATGATACGTGTATCTCAGATTCTTTCCGGTCTTTTTGTTCTCATTCTGGGAGGCGCTGGAATTACCACAATGCTCTTCCCCGAGCTTGTTAACGAGCCAACCGGATTTAATGCCACAACGGCCTATGGCCTGACAAATGTGCGAACTCTGGGTGCACCAACGCTGGCCTTGGCGGTTATTGCGCTTCTGGGGCTTGTTCGTCGTGACTGGATGCTCATTCTGCCAGCCTCCCTCTATTTCTTCCTGAACTTTTCTGCCCGTGTCATTTCCGTGTTCAACGAAGGGTATGATCCGGTCATGGTGAAGGGACTGGTAATCACTGGAACATTATTTGTGCTCTCCCAAATCGCTGTGCACACGTTTCGCCACAATCGGGAATACTAGGATCCGCTGTATTTGATTGAGATACGTACCCAAACAAAGGTTAAAGCAGTGAGCTGTTTCAATAAAACTGCTCACTGCTTTAGACGCCGGATATGATACCGAATCCAGCACTTAATAGTGCCAGACAAGCCCAAAGCCAGCAAACATCTGCCTTCCAGCCCGCAACCTACTTATGAGCTGCGAAGATGGTTCGCATGAAAATGCAGATGGTCATCGATAAAGCTGGCAATGAAATTGTAGCTGTGATCGTATCCAGGCCGCATGTTGAGTTGAAGCGGGTAGCCGCACTCGTCAGCGGCCTTTTGTAATAGCTGTGGCTTTAGCTGCTCTTCCAGAAAATTGTCCGCGTCCCCCTGATCCACCAGCGTTGGAATTTGCGGGCTTGTTTTTCCCATTAAACAGGTGGCGTCATACTGCTCCCAATTGCTCCGGTCTTCTCCCAAATAAGCGGTGAGGGCCTTTTCTCCCCACGGGCAATTGAGCGGGGAGGAGATAGGGCTGAAAGCGGAAACAGAGGCATAGCGATCGGGATTTTTGAAAGCCACGGTCAAAGCGCCGTGACCGCCCATTGAATGCCCCATAATGGACCGCCTGTCAGTTGCCGAAAAGTTGGCCTCAATGAGTTCAGGCAGCTCCGAGCGCACATACTCATACATGTTGTAGTGCGTCTTCCACGGCTCCTGTGTGGCTGTCACGTAAAAGCCAGCCCCTTTTCCAAGGTCATAGGCATCATTGTCTGCAACATTATCCCCGCGCGGGCTGGTGTCAGGGGCAACCAGAATAACACCCAGTTGGGACGCCAAACGCTGGGCACCTGCTTTTTGGATGAAGTTCTCGTCCGCACAGGTGAGACCGGAGAGCCAGTAGATCACCGGCAACTTTTGGTTTGCCACCTGTTCGGGCAGGAAAATGGCAAACCGCATAGAGCAGGAGAGCACTTGGGAGGTGTGGCTGTAGTGTTTGGTATACCCGCCAAAGCTCTTGGATTCACTAATTAATTCAATGGACATGAGGACCTTGAAACCTAAAGAAAAACCGGCAGCCTTAGTATATCCCAAGGCAAGCCGGTTTGCTTTTTAAAAGACTACTTATCGAAGTGGATGACAGAGCGAATGCTCTTGCCTTCGTGCATCAGGTCAAAGGCACTGTTAATGCCATCGAGTGGCATGGTGTGGGTGATGAAATCATCCAGCTTGAACTTGCCTGCAAGGTAATCCTCCACATAACCCGGCAGTTCGGAGCGTCCGCGCACGCCGCCAAAGGCCGTTCCACGCCACACACGTCCGGTCACCAGCTGGAAGGGCCGTGTGGAGATTTCCTGTCCGGAACCTGCTACACCGATAATGACAGATTCACCCCATCCCTTGTGGCAGCATTCCAAGGCAGAGCGCATCACATTCACGTTGCCGATGCATTCAAAGGAATAGTCCACACCGCCTTCGGTCAACTCAACAATGACATCCTGAATGGGTTTGTCGTGTTTTTGCGGATTAATGCAGTCGGTTGCGCCCAGTTTGCGCGCCAGATCAAACTTGCTCTCGTTGATATCGATAGCCAGTATGCGGCTCGCGCCCGCCATAACGGCCCCGATAACCGCTGAAAGGCCAATGCCGCCCAGCCCGAACACGGCGACCGTGTCGCCTTTTTCCACCTTGGCGGTGTTGAGCACGGCGCCCATTCCCGTTGTTACACCGCAGCCCAGCAGGCAGACTTCTTCCAAAGGAGCTTCCGGGTTCACCTTGGCCACGGCAATTTCCGGCAAAACGGTGTATTCGGAGAATGTTGAGCAGCCCATGTAGTGGTAGATGGGTTTGCCCTCACAGGAAAAACGGGTGGTACCATCGGGCATCAAACCCTTGCCTTGGGTTTCTCTGATTTTCTGGCAAAGATTTGTCTTGCCTGATTTACAGAATTTGCACTCGCCGCATTCGGGTGTGTACAGCGGAATAACGTGGTCGCCCACGCTCACGCTGGTGACGCCTTCTCCAACAGATTCAACAATGCCGCCGCCTTCGTGGCCCAAAATGGCAGGGAAAATCCCTTCTGGGTCATCACCGGAAAGGGTAAATGCATCCGTATGGCACACGCCTGATGCCATGATTTTAATGCGAACTTCGCCAGCCTGAGGTGGCATAACCTCGACGGTTTCAATGGACAATGGCGCACCGGCTTTCCACGCGATGGCGGCTTTACATTGAATTGTTTCGGCCATTTCAAACTTCCTTGGTTTTAAATTGAAGGCGGGAATTGTCTCAACTGTTGTTCTACATGGCATTATTCCTGTAAATTGATAATACCCAAAATTCTGAAAAGTTTTTTACTAGCTGGTAATAATAAAAGAACGGCGCCAAATGGTGGACTGGAATGGCATTAATGAATTTGTTGCGGTGACGGAGACCGGCAGTTTTACAGGAGCTGCCAAGCAACTGGGCCTTTCCACGGCACATATCAGCCGGCAGGTGAGCGAATTGGAAAACCGCCTTGCCGTGCGCTTGTTTTATCGCACCACGCGAAGTGTCACAATAACCGAACATGGGCAGATGTTTTACGGCCGCTGCCGCCAGATACAAGAGGACCTGTGCGAGGCCGAGCGTCAGATTGCCGGGCTGCAAAGTGCGCCCCGTGGCCGGTTCAAGCTGACAGCGCCAACCATCTACGGGCAGGACCGGATCGCCCCGCTTATCAATGATTTCCTCACTCTCCATCCTGAGCTGGAAGTCCACTTCAACCTGACAAACGAGACGGTGGACCTGATTGAAGAGGGGTATGATTTGGCCATCCGCCTTGGCCAGCTCAAAGCCTCCAGCATGATCGCCCGCAAGCTCACCAGTCGCACTCTTCATGTGTGTGCCTGTCCGGCCTATATCGAGCGCCATGGTGCCCCTGAAGCCCTGACGGACTTGGGCAAACATAACTGTCTGGTCGGATCGTTGAGCTTTTGGCGGTTTCGGGAGCACAACAAGGCAAAAACCGTCAAGGTGCGCGGTAGCCTGCATTGCAATAGCGGTTGGGCCCTGCTGGATGGCGCTTTGAAGGGCATTGGCCTTACCCAGCTGCCCGATTATTACGTGGAGGAACATCTGGAAAGTGGCCGTTTGGTTTCCGTTCTCAATAAATACCGCGAAACAGAGGAGGGCGTCTGGGCACTTTACCCGCACAGCCGCAAGCTCTCCCCCAATGTGAAGTTCTTGATAGACTTCTTAAAAGACAAACTTTGATGTCGAGGCTATAGTGGGCCTTCAGCGCTTTTCCCCTTTCCATGTAGTTCAAAGATTTTGCGCCAAATGGAGCAAGGTTTGGTTTCCCGGGTTGGCTAAAAGTGCTTGTTGCAGGGTCTGGCGGGCGGAAGAAGGCTCTCCAAGGGCTTGGAGAATACGCACCTGCATCACCCATGCGGGGATTTGCTGCGGATCCAACGCGCTGGCTTCCTTGAAGTTGGCAAGCGCGTCCATAAACCGGCGCTGGCTGAGGGCGATGCCTGCTTGGGCAAGTAAAGCCTCTGGGAAGTCACTGTTTACCATCAAGCTGGCGTGCAACTCATCGCTGGCCTGCCCCGCCGGACTTCGCAAAAAGCTGGGAAGTTTTTCCCTCGGGATGTCCATGATACTTCTGGCGGCAGCAATGCGAACGGATTTTACAGGATCAGAAAGGGCAGGGGCCACACGGCTCAGGCGAACGGAAGGCGGGACGCTCCGTTGCAGGCCAAGGGCGGCGGAGCGCACAAGGGGACTTGGGTCTTTCAAAAGCGCTCTCGTCTGGCTGGCAATGGGCACATCTGCTACGGTTTTGAGAAGATCAAGGGCGGTTGCCCGCACAATGTCGGCCTCCTCTTTGTTTTCTGCCAGTGCGATCAGCTCGCCTTGTACAGCCTTGGGGTCTTTGCGTCCCTTGTAAAGAACAGTGGCGAAGTGTTGCGGCGGTGTGCTGCCTTGGGGAAAGAAGCTTTGCAACTGACGGGTGGACCACAGGGCAGATTTCTTTTTGTGGCAGTCATTGCAGGCGTTGGGGCTCATGCTGGACAGGGTGAGGTCGGGCCTTGGAATGCGGAAGCTGTGGTCCCGCCGCCAATCGTTGCCCATGTAAACCCGCTCCACCATGTGGCAGGAAACGCACTGGCTTCCCTCGCTCCCTGCTTCATGGCGGGTGTGGTCAAAGCTGTCATAGTCGCGCCGGACAACAGTTGGAAAGCGCGGGTTACCTGCGGGTGAGTGGCAGGCCGTGCAAACATCGTTCCCCTCTCTTACCAGTTCCCCGTTATGGGGATCATGGCAGTCAGAACACCCCACTCCCGCACGGGCCATCTTTGATTGTAAAAACGAGCCGTAAACATAGACCTCGTCCTCTATAGTTCCGTCAGGGTGATAAAGGTTCTCATCCAGCAGTGACAGGCGGTAGCTCTGGTGAAACGGTGTGCCCGCCAGCGGCGTGGTATTTTCCAGCGGTTCACGACGAGAATGGCAGCCCGCACAAACCTTTACAACCTCCTCAGGTTCCCGCCCTTTCAAGGGATAAGCAAACCCTTTACCATCTTCCAGTTCCGCAGAAAGAGGGGCGCCGTCCTCAGCCCATGCCACATGGGCGCTAGCAGGGCCGTGACATGCCTCACACCCCACCCCTTTTTCTGATTGGGTGGAGGTGTAGCTGCGCGTTGTTGCATCATAGTTTTTTGAGTAATCGGTTGCATGGCATTCGGCGCAGCGGGAATTCCAGTTCTTGTAAATTCCGGTCCAGTGCTGGCCCTCGCCCACGCGCGGGGTGTGGTTGCCATAAATATTGAACCAGCGATGATCCAACGTGTCCCAAGCAATATCAAGCACCTGCTCGCGCCCGCCCTCCATGGCAACCGTATATTGCTGCAAGGGATGCACGCCGATGACGCTTTTTATAGGGTAGGTAGAGTGCGAGCCGTCAGCCTCCGTGATGCTTATAAGAAAAGCCTCACCATCCTTGGTGAATGTGTAGCGGCGCTGGGCATCTGCGTAAGTGGAGCCGTTGAAGTCTGCCAGAACATTGTCCTCGCTTGGCTCCAGCCATGCTTTTGCATGGTGGGATTTTTGCCAGCTCTTAAATGCATCGGTATGGCAGCTCTGGCATTGGCCGGAGCCTGTAAACTCAAGCTCAACTGATGAGGCGGCAAAGGCCTGCCCGAAAAATGAGGCGGTAACTATAAGGAAAATATAAATAAATTTACCCAAGCTCAGCCCCCGCTCCAGACCAATTAACTTTGATGAAGAAAATTGCCCGTCTCCCAATAATGGTTGAAATCCTATGTCATAAAAGCCAAGGAATTCTTAGGAGGCTTATAAAGTGTGCTTTCACTTAGTTAGGGAATCTCTTGTCAGCCCCGCCTTTTTTCGTATTGCTGGAGATGGGGAGAGTGCGCTAGAGCTACACCAATAACTTTATAAACCTCATGGGTACATCGAAAAATTTAAGAGAGTCTCTTGATTAAAACCGTTCAAACCAAACCATTTATGGACCAGAAACCGGGGACTTCGGGCCTGCGGAAAAAGGTTCCGGTGTTCCAGCAGGAGCATTACTGCGAGAATTTTATTGCCTCAATTTTTCAGGCCATTGAAAACAAGCGGGGCCAAACCCTTGTGCTGGGCGGGGACGGGCGGTTCTACAATCGTCATGTGATCCAGCTTGCGCTGCACATGGCAGCTGCCAGCGGTTTTGCGCGGGTTTTGGTGGGCCGTGATGGTATCTTGTCAACACCTGCGGCCTCGCACCTCATTCGCAAAAATAAGGCCGTGGGCGGCATCATCTTGTCTGCCAGCCACAATCCGGGCGGGCCAGAGGAAGACTTTGGCATCAAGTACAACGGTCCAAACGGTGGTCCCGCGCCCGAAAATGTTACAGAGGCCATTTTCGCCTTTACCAAGGAAATCGAGAGTTTCTCTATTCTTGAGGCCGAGGAGGTGGAGCTGTCCCAGCTGGGTACAGTTCAGCTGGGAAACATGAGCGTCGAGATCATTGATCCTGTTCAGGATTATGCCGATCTTATGGAAAGCCTGTTTGACTTTGACGCCATCCGCAAACTGTTTGCCTCCGGCTTTACCATGGTATTTGATGCCATGAACGCGGTGACCGGCCCCTATGCCACGGAGATTTTCGAGTCGCGTTTAGGCCTGCCAAGAGGGTCTGTTGTCAATCAGGTGCCACTTGAAGACTTCGGCGGCCTGCATCCTGATCCCAATCTGGTGCACGCCAAAGACCTGCACGATCAGATGATGAGGCCGGACGCGCCGGACTTTGGCGCGGCCTCCGATGGGGACGGGGATAGAAACCTGATTATCGGCAAGGGCCAATATGTGGCCCCTTCTGACTCACTGGCCATCCTTGCCGCCAATGCCCATCTGGCACCTGCTTACAAAAACGGACTTTCCGGCGTTGCCCGCTCCATGCCCACCAGCACAGCGGTGGACAAGGTGGCGCAAAAGCTGGGTCTTGCCAGTTTTGAAACGCCAACGGGTTGGAAATTCTTCGGCAATCTGCTGGATGATGAGCGGGTGTCCTTGTGCGGCGAAGAGAGTGCAGGCACCGGCTCCAGCCATATCCGCGAAAAAGACGGTGTCTGGGCGGTGCTGCTGTGGCTCAATATTCTGGCAAGCCGTGGCCAGAGCGTGAAAGACCTTATGGAAGACCATTGGCGGCTTTTTGGGCGCACATTCTACACCCGCCACGATTTTGAGGGGCTGGAAAGTGAGGCGGCAAATCAGCTGTTTGATGACCTGCGCTCTCGTCTCCCCCAGCTTTCCGGCGCGGTTCTGGGCGGCTTGAAGGTCAGCAAAGCCGACGAGTTTTCCTATAAAGATCCGGTGGATCAGTCCGTCAGTTCCCAGCAGGGCATCCGCCTGCACTTTGAAGGCGGTGAACGGCTGGTCCTGCGCCTGTCCGGCACCGGAACTTCCGGCGCAACCTTGCGCGTTTACCTTGAAAAACACTCGGATGATCCAGCCTCTCATTCCGTTGAGACACAAGAGGCACTGCAGAACCTGATTGAGGCAACGCATGAGCTGCTGGAGCTGGAAAAACGGGTGGGGCGCAAGGCTCCCGACGTGATTACGTAAAACTTAGTACGCACATACTCTGGAAGGCAGACCTTTTGCTGCCTTCCAACTTCTCCCCCAATAATTTAACCCCAAAATATAATGACAGGCATATGCATGGGTGATACCTGTTGTAATAACACAGGTTTAAGTTGTTACAAGTGCTTGGGTATGGAGAGTTTAATGTCGCAAATTCTGGAAAAAAAAGAGCGTTATAAAGGCCTTGGCGTTCTCTTGGACGTGACTGTGAAAACGGTTCACCCAGATGGCAGAGAGCACATTACCAGAGAACCTGTGTGGACCTACGGGGATTCCATCTCTGTCATGCCCTTTGATATTTCAGCCAGGACTGTTCTAATCCTCAAACAAATGCGCCCCGCGCCATTTCTGGCGGAGGGTATCCAGATTTTTGAAGCTTGTGCTGGCGGTATTGAGGAAGACGATGCCTCTCCCGATGCAGCCTGTCGACGCGAAGCTGCGGAAGAGCTTGGCTGTACGCTGGATGAGCTGGAATTCATTGCAAACGTCTATATTGATCCGGCCCGCCTGACGGAACAGGCACACATTTACCTTGCCCCCTATAAAGCCGGTGAGTTCAACACCCAGAACAGGGATCAGGATGAGGATGAGGATATCGAAGTTTTCGAGCTGAGCTTTGATGAGCTGTTTGCCCTTTATGAAAACAAAGAGATCCGTTGTCCACGCTTGATGATGTTGACCCAGTCCCTGCTATTGAAGCTTAAGGCATAGGGGTAATACCTGTTTTACTCGGTAATTTCTTAAGGCTGTAAATAAGTGGAGTTTGCTCCAAACTCCCATATCTCCTAGGCTTATGCGAAGATATTTTGCAGTGAAGTGCAGATAAATCTGACGTTGCTGCTTTGCGCGCGGGCAGGGACGCGATGACCTGCAGCATATCTGCGGAAAGCAGGTGCCAGATTTGGATAAAGATATGTGCCCCCAAAGAGTTAAAGCGATGAGATGTTTCGAATAAAACGCATAGCGCTTTAAACCGTCAAGCCGAGGAGTGACCATGGATACACACGGGTCTATCGTGAACAGTATAAGTACTTTTTTTCAAGAAGTTGATGCCAGCAACTGGGCAGCCGTGCAAACAATGCTAGGAAAGTCGGTTGAAGTTGAGCATTCTAACGGTGAACCCGGGGAGATTGAATATCTCTCCCCTTCTCAAATAATCGAGCCTTGGCAGGCCTATCTTGCCGGTTTCGATAATACTCATCACCAGATCGGCACACTGCGTGTGGATACGAAAGAGCAAAAAGCCAAGGCCAGCCTGTATTGTACCATCACCCACTTTTTGAAAGAGGCCAAGGGAGGCAATGTGTGGCGAATCTACGGAGCCTTTGATCTGGCTCTTTCCAACGCAGGCGGGGCCTGGGTTATTGACCAGATGAAGTTTCACAACAAGTTTCAAGAAGGTAACACTGAGCTGCCGTCTCTTGCAAAGGACCGGCTCAAAGTTGAGGAAGGCAGTAACCACTCACCCTCTCATGCTTTATAGTTTATGTAAGCTGGCGATTGCCCTTCTCTCCCTTTTGTGGGTCGAGGCAGCGTATGCCCAGACTAATGATCCTTTTCCGGGTCTTATTGGCTCAAAGGATAACCGCGAAATTTTGGTGGGTGATAAAGCTCCATGGAACGCCGTTGGCCGTGTCAACAGGGCTGGCTACAACAGGCGCTCCATGTGCACGGGAACTCTGGTCGCTCCTGATAAAGTACTCACCGCAGCGCACTGTTTGTATAATCCGGCGAATGGAAAGGTGTTTCCAGCGGGGGAGGTGAAGTTTGTTGCGGGGCTGCGCCGGGATGTCTATTCGGAACTGGGGAAAGGCAAGTGCATTATCCTGTCCCCTAGATACTCCTATGCGACAAGTGCAAAGTTGAGTGAGAGCGCGTCAGATGTAGCAGTGATCGTCCTGCAAAAGCCCATGGAAACAGTAGCACCCTTTCCCCTCGTAAAACAGGGGGTGCAGGATCAGAGGCTTATGAGCGTGGGGTACACGCGCGAAAGACCGTATCTGCTTACCGCCGACAGACAGTGCAAACTCTTGAAAAAGACCAAGGGCGTGTGGCTGACCAATTGCTACACCAACTTCGGCGGCTCCGGTGGCCCCGTACTTGGTGGAGATGAGGGGGATCATTACCTGAGTGCCGTCATGGTTGCGGTAAACCCCCATAAGTTCACTGTTGCAGTTCCTTCAAGTGTCTGGAAGCCGCTTGTGGAGCGCGCCCAGTGTAGGCAGTCAAAACCAGAAGGCATCCAGCCGGATTGAATACAAGGGGTATGCTCTAATTACATCGGTGAGATAGTTCATTGAAAAGCTTCGCCGATATAAGTTTTTTGCTTTCGCGCGGATCTCAACCCGAAAGCCGACGCCCACTTTTCGGTGGTACGCTGTAATATGGATGCCTGCAGCTTGAAAAAGCAGACATCCACGTCTTCGAAGATACTTTCTAGGTGTTTATAGTCTTGAGCCTTTATACTGAAACATATCCAGCTGCCTTGAAGTAATTCCAACACTCTTGGGGTGTGAACAGATCGCATATGTCACCCAGAGCCTTTATCAAGGTCTCAAAGGTTCTGGCTTTCATTCTGCGTAGGTGTGCTTTGAGCTTGGAAAACGCCATTTCGATAGGATTGAGATCAGGAGAATAGGGCGGCAGAAAAAGGAACCAACACCCGCTTTGTCTGAGGGCCCTTGCGGCTTCTGGAACTTTGTGTGTGGACAGGTTATCCAGAATGACCACCGTTTTAGGGTGCAAGCATGGAGCCAGTTGTGTCGTGATATAAGTGGTGAATGCCTTGCCATTCATGGCCCCGTCCAGAACCCAGGGCGCAATGAGTCCCTCGTGGGTCAAACCGGCGATAAAGGTCTGGTTCTGCCAGCGTCCAAACGGCGCTGTGTCAAGGGCTCGTTCCCCTTTAAAGGCTCGGCCTCGCAGCCGGGTTAAATTCGTTTTAACACTGGTTTCATCGAGAAACACCAGTCTCTCAGGCAGATCACGCATTATAGGCTGACGGGTGTGGCGCCATTCATCTCTGGCATTTTGTACATGGAGTTTGCCACGCTCGGTTGCCACCAACGATTTTTTTTATAGGTGTAGCCAAGACGGCGCAAAGCCTTGGAGACGGAAGTATGGTGAACCCTCACTCCCTCAGCCATGAAAAGTGCATCACATAACTCCATCAACGTGATATCTCCGTCTTGATTGACCAGCTCGCGCAAGAAGGAGAGGTAGGGCTCCAATTTTCCGCCTCCCTTTGGGCGCCCTGTCCTGACCGGGATTAAACTCTGCCCCTCCCGAACTTTACGGGCCAAGCGAGATCCTGATGCTGGAGAGATCAGCAGGCGGCGTGCTGCTTCACGCCCGCTCATCCCGGATAAAATGAGCCTTTTAAAGCGAAGGCGTAAATCAAGTGAAAGTGGCCGGCCCATGTGATCTCCTCCCTAAAAGGAGTGAATCACAAATCAACCTGATTGGGAATCCCCAATCGATTCAGCGTTGCGCCTCATTGCTTTATGTAACCCGCTCAACCGAAGGGCTTGAACCAACCGACATCTATACAGCGGATGGTAAGACCTTTGATGCTTTTGTCGCGCATCCCTTTTCTGGAAATCCAATCCGCCCAGAGATCACCAGCATTCTGGATGTGGCCACCCGCAAAGTGGTGGGCTATTCCATCGGCCTTAAAGAAAAGGCCTATGATGTTTCTGAGGCCCTGCGTAATGCCAGCACAGCAAACGGCGTGGCTGCAATTTTCTATGTAGACAACGGCAACGGCTACAAAAACAACCTGCTGGATGAAGCAGCTGTGGGCATGCTGGCTCGGCTTGGCACCCACAAAGAACACAGCCGCGCTTACAATTCGCAGGCGCGTGGCATCATCGAGCGCTTCAATGGCTCCGTTTACACCCGTCTGGCAAAGACCTTGCCCAGCTACACCGGCACCGATCTGGATCGGGAAGCCTCCATGAAGCTGCATCGGCAGATGAAAAAGGACCTGAAAGAATTTGGAGCTTCCAAGCTGCTGATCAGCTGGGATGAGTTTCTCAAGGTCTTTGCGGCAGCATTAGAGTACTACAACAACCGGCCTCACTCTGCGCTGCCGGAAACCGTTGACCCGACCACCAACCGCAAGCGCCATATGTCCCCTAATGAATACTGGGCGTACTTTGAGGAAAAAGGCTTTGAGGCGGTTCGTCTCACCCAGGAAGACAGCGATGATCTGTCCCGCCCGGCAGTGCGGCGTAAAGTTTCTCGCGGCCTCGTGACCGTTGAGAAGAACCGCTATTTCTCCATGGATCTGGAGCGCTACGACCAGCGTGAAGTGATGGTGTGCTACGACATGCTGGACGCCGCTCAGGTGTGGGTGCGCGAGTTGGATTATGTGGATGACAAGGAAACTCCGGGCGCGTTGATCTGCACCGCCATGTTTGAAGGTAATGCTCAAGCGTACTTCCCCAAACCTGTCATTGAAACCGCCCGCGAGAAAAAGGCGGGGGCAGCGGTCAAACGGTTACAAGACAAACTCAAGCGGGTGCGTGAAGACATGCGCCCCGGCGTCCTGCTGGAACAATCAGCCGAGCAGCCCATGGAGGTGTTCTCCGCTGCACCCGGTTTTGAATCGCGGGACGCAGAAATGCAACCTGCCCAGTCTGAGACAGATCTCGTTGAGCGTGAGGACAACGTGGTGGAGCTTGAGGAGCATCAGCCCGCACCAAAGGTGGCCGCTAACTCGCGCAAACGCATCTTTGCCTCAGATACCGAACTGGCTGAGTTTGCCCTGCAACATCCTGTGGAGCTGAGCGAGTCACAAAAAGAAGTTTTGCGCGGCTGTTTGAGACGCCGGGTGGATCTGGATCTGTTCCGCATGTCTGGAATTGATGTGGAAGCCCTCAAACAAACCCTACGTGCCATTGCCTGAAGCTGAAATCCAAGGAAAGATGATGAAAAACGTATTCGTTGAAACCTCCAACGTTAAAAAATTCCACGGTGCTATTTCAGCGCTCAATCAGCGTGGTGCAGCCGAAGCCTGCCTTGTGGTGGTGGATGGCCTGCCGGGCCTTGGCAAAACAACAACCCTTCGCAATTGGGTGGCACAAACCGGTTCCGTTTACTTACGGGCACAGCAAGGCTGGACTGAAAACTGGTTCTTGAGTGATTTGCTCAAGGCAATGGATGTACATCCACCGCACTCATTGCAACAAAAAGCCGAACGGGTGCGTGGTGAACTGGCGCTGCGTCAAAGCAATGCGCTTTTTACCGACCACACCTTCAGCGTTGTTATTGACGAGGCCGACTATGTGTCCCGGCGCGAAAAGATCATTGAGACCATTCGCGGTCTGAGTGACAGCACCGAAATCCCTTTCATTCTGGTGGGTATGGGCAAGATCAACGACAATCTGGTTCGTTTTCCGCAAGTAACTTCAAGGGTATCGCAGCGGGTTAAGTTTGAACGCTCCACAAAGGATGATGTACGGGCCTTGATGGCTGGGCGCTGTGACATGCCGGTGGCCGATGACCTGGTCACCTTCCTGCACAAGGCATCCGGTGGCTATAACCGGGAAATTCTGGAGGCCATTGCCAATATTGAACGCTTTGGAAAGCGCAACCCTCCCGGCCCCGATGGGCTGACCCTTGCTGATATGGCGGGGCAAGTGCTCCTCAACGACCGGGCATCGAGTAAGCCAATCCTTGTACCGGAGGTTTACTGATGGCCATTCTGGAACCTTCCACTGCCCTGCTGCACCACCTTAACGACGGTGAGGAGCACTGCCTTAAGGGGCTGCTCGAGGCGCTGCCGTTTGACCGCCTGCAAATTACACGGGCCATCCGGCGCTTACGGGTGTGTGGGTTTCTCTTAAAGGGGAAGCGGGGCTGCTACCGCCTTAACGCCAAGGGGAAGCGGGCAGCCCAAAGTGGGCTTATCATTGCACGGGGCAACCCCAAGCTGGGGGCGGATTATTTCCGGCCCCACAAAAACAACACTCTGCGCCAGCGGGCATGGCGGGATATGCGGATCGCTACCACGTTCACCATTGGAGAACTGGTTCTACATGCGGCGCGGGAGCAGGATAAAACCCCGGAGGTAAACTTGCGTAACTATGTCTGGTGTCTCAGGAAAGCCGGGTATCTGTTAGCGCTGCCACGCAAAGATGTGAAAACACAGATCCGCTACCGGCTCATCAAGGATACCGGACCGATCTCCCCCAGCTACAACCAGAAACGCAAGGCCATGATTGACTTCAATCTGAACAAGGAGGGGGAGGAAGTGCTATGCAAGTAGATATCCCACGGCTTATTGAAGAGCAGATCACTAAACGAGGCAGTATTCAGGCGGTGGCTGACGCCATGGGTGTGTCGCGCACTTCCGTGAGCCTTTATCGCTCTGACAAACTGGCGGAAAATGGTGGGCGGGTTGACCGGTTTGAAGCCATTGCAATGGCGCGGTTTTACGACCAGGTGCTGTGCCCCCACCTCAAAACCGGCCTCAGTAAGGAAGAGTGCGCAAAGCATGCGACCCGCTCTGTCCCGCAAAGTGACCCGGACGCTTTAAGGCATTGGGCGACTTGCCAGAACTGCCCTTTGAAAATGGCAGAACCTGCCGGTCAGGGGCTCTCATGCTGAGTGAAATTCTACGCGAGTTACGGCTCTTATTCCTTACAGGTGATCCCAAAAGCCCGATGTTGCCGGAAAAACGGGAATATCTGGACTGGGGATTACAAACCAGCACCCACATTGCCGAGCAGTTGGAACGGCGGGTCAGCAGCCAGATTACACCACTGAACCAAGAACATCTGGAGGATCCAACGGTTACTCTGTTCCCCTTGGTGAATGTGGAGGCCAGCCCAGAAGAGCAAGAGGAGAGTGACCATGCTGAGTGAGAGCATTCAGGTCTTGCATGACTACTTTATTGAGATGCAGGAAATCTGCCCAGAGCTGACTGACAGCGAAGCCAGAATGTTTGCCTACCATATGCGCCGTTTAGTGAAAGTTGCGCAGGATCAGGAAATTCTGCTCGGCCTACCCAAACAAGAGGTGGCCCAAGAGCACTTGAACGACCCCAAAATCATCCAGTTCCCGAAGAGCTTTCGGGGACTGCACTACAACCTTGCCAAATGAAAGGACACCAAATGGCGAGAGCACGTTTGAAAACAGCAACAGAAGCCCTTCCAATTCCTCAAGATGACAGTCAGGCGCGGGAGGCTATCCGCGAAATTGGCGACCTTAACCGCGAGGCGATGCGCATTGAGGCGGAGTTGAACGATAAGGTGGCGGCACTGAGCCAGGAGTATGGGGAGCGTATTGCCCCATTGCAGGAACAGGTCCGTGCCAAGCAAGATGGCTTGAAAGTTTTCTGTGAGGCCAACCGAGACCGCCTGACCCAGAACAACCGGGTGAAGTTTCACCGCTTTGCCACCGGCGAAATCAGCTGGCGCTTGCGTCCGGCAAAGATCACCGTGCGCGGCAAAGAAAGTGTCATTGAAGCGATTAAGGCTGCTGGCCTGAAAAAGAGGTTCCTGCGGATTAAGGAAGAGATCAACAAGGAAGCTATGCTGGAGGACCGAACAACGGCAGCAGTCATCAAGGGCATTTCCGTTGGTTCTGATGGAGAGGACTTCATTGTGGAGCCCAACGAGACCGAGCTGCAGCAAGCCTCTTAAAGCCACCTCTGGCGGCCCCGCCGCCAGCCTTTTCTTCTAACATGGAGACCTGAAATGGCCAGTTATACCGACATTGGATTAGCCGACCTACTGGCTGCCAAACGAAATGCTGCCACATTGCAGCGCCACTGGGCCAAGCGTGGCTACATCGTCAAGGCCTCTGTCAAGTATAAGACAGAGCAATACTCCCCCACCACTATTACCATTGAAACCGATCTGGTGAACGGTCAGCCCAAAGGTTACTGCGGTGATCGTTCCCCCGTCGAGCCTGAGTTGATCGAGGTGTGAAGGCCTCGGCCCAAAAGCAATTTTCTACACGCAAGGATATTTAAAGATGACTGATTTTCTAAACCATAACGCTCTGGAACACGCCATTAAAACGACAGTGGCGGAGAAACTTTCCAGTGAAGCCATGATGACAAAAATTGAAAGTGAGCTTGATAAGACCGTAAGCTCTGCCATCCATGCTGCCCTACGCCCTTACTCTGACACGGGGAAAGCAATCACCAAGGCTGTAGAGCAAGCCTTGCAGGTGGACGGGGAATTGGGACTTCCTTCCTACAACGAGACCATCCTGCGGATACTGCGACCTCTGGTGCAGGAGCATGTGGACCGTATCGGGCAAGATAAAATTAAAGAAGAAATGGAGGGGTTGTTTGCCCGAGCCCCTGAAGAAATCAAGCTCTCCAAGCTTGTGGAGGAGTTTAAGGAAACGGAACTGCACAAAGAAGAGTGGGAAAACGGCGAAATCACCCTCATTGTCGAGGAGTGGCATCCAGATCATTTCCATATCTATCTGGATACAATAGAAGGCACAGAAAAGCGCCGCTGTAACTATAGAATTGATGTTCGCAGTAACGGCGAAGTGTCAGGCGCAGAACTTGACTACAAAGGAAAGTTAAACAAAGACACGCCAGTCTATTTCGGCAAAGGTCATGGCTTCAAAAAGTTGCTGATGAACCTTTATGCCTGCGGATCCAAGCTCATCATTGATGAGGATGAGTGTGACCCGTCTTATGGCCCCGACTATTGAGGGGAGCAAACCATGAGCCGTTATCTTGCCCAAATCCATATCGCCAAGAAAGACCTTGCACTGGATGATGACAATTACCGCGCCATATTAAAGCGCGTGACAGGAAAGGCCAGTGCCAAGGACTTGAGCGATGCGCAGCGGATGCGTGTTGTAAACGAATTCAAGCGCCTTGGCTGGCAGCAAGCAAACAAGAGGGGCGGCTGCTACCGCCCCGCATCCTCAAAGGGCTATGTGCGCAAGCTCTACGCGCTGGCCAAATCTCTGGGAACTCTGGGGTACTGGAACGCCCCTTACAAGCAGGCGCTTAAGGTGTTTGTCAAAAACCGCTGCGGCGTCGATGATCCCGAGTGGCTGACCTATGCTCAGGCCAGCCCGCTCATTGAAGCTCTCAAGGAAATCGAAGAGAGGGAGAAGAAGTGACCTTATTTACAGCGGGCTATACCCAGAAAGTCATTGGTTTGGGTGTGCCAAACAGTTACTGCAAAACTATGTCCCTCCGGTTTGTCGATACTATACAGCAGCCCTTTGCACAGCATTTGATCAATGGCATTATTCCACGCAATTCCAGTGGTAGACGAGTGCAGCATAAATTGATCTTCAGTGTTCCACTGGGCTTTCTCAATCCGGTCGTACTCAAAAACCTTCTCCAAGGCTTTCTCCTGCCAAGGGGCAAGGTTTGGCATCTGGGCATGGGCGGTAGAACTAAGCAGGAAGGCGGCAAGGGCAATAACAAAACGCTTCACGGTGACAACTCCAGACAACAAAATTACAATCTGAAATTGTTTTATTGCATGTCTGCTCTCTGTCAATCGACAAATGAACGAAAGGCGCTGTCATGAGTGGTGTGGGACTATCCTTAAGCGATGATATGAGCGCAGTTTTGGAACACTGCGGCGAGGAAGTGGCGCAGGAGTTAATGGACCGGCTGCCGGGGGTGGAGATCAAGGTACCGCTGGCCTATTCCAAGGGCAATCCGCTCACCCGGCTGGAAGTGGAAACCGCCGAATGCATCATCGAAAAGTTTGCAGGCGAAAAGCTTTACGTGCCCACAACGGCGGTGCGAATTGACAAGGTGGCCGCCGCACGGGAGATGCGCAAGGAGGGCAAAACCTCTCTGGAAGTGGCACTGGCTCTGGAAGTAAGTGAGCGCTATGCCCGCACTCTTTTATCCCGCACAGGACTTCCCAAGCCACGCAGGGTCCACCCGGACCAGATTGATCTGGAAGATTACTTAAAGGCTGCCTCGAAGTAAGAGGGCAGCCTCTTTCCTTTGCGCCCCGTCTCGCGGAACAGTTCCGGCGCATCTTTTTCTAACCTCAGGCACATTCAAACCAGATGATTTTAACCTCTGGAGCTTGGTGCCGATGTCTCGATCCAATACCGTTTCCCTTTTGCGCTCTGGCGGTGGTCAGGAGCTGGATACCACCGACGCCCTGGAAAGATGGGCAAGAGCGATGCAATGCGATGAAGATGTCTTGCAAGCCATCTTGGAGGTGGAGAGTAAGGGCGATGCATTCGACCATCGGGGCCGCCTGATTATCCTTCCCGAAAAACATGTATTTTACCGTGAGTTGCCCAAGGAGCTGCGCGCCAAGGCGGTGCGGCAGGGGCTGGCGGTCAAACGCTGGAGCAAGGCCAACTACAAAGGGCTTGGTAAATCCGGTTCCAATGAGCGCTGGGATTTGCTGGAGCGCATGGCGGACTTTCACGAAGAAGCGGCGCTTAAATCCTGCTCCTACGGCATGGCTCAGATCATGGGCTTTAACCATGCCAAATGTGACCATGCCAGTGTTACCGGATTTGTGAGAGCGCTGGCGCAAAACAGCCTGCAACAGGTTGATGCGTTTTTGAGCTTTCTTGACAGCTCCGGGCTGGATGATGCTCTGCGCAAAGGCGACTTTCGCGCCATTGCCCGAGTTTATAACGGGTCTGGTCAAGTGGAGTTTTATGCCCAACAGATGGCGCAGGCCTATGCAAGGCTGTCAGGGGAAGACCTTGGAGCCTATACCCACACGCTCCAGCTTGGCAGTTCCGGCTATCGGGTCCGTGCACTGCAGGGGCGTTTGGCTGAACTGGGGTATGCGGTTAAGGTAGATGGGGATTTCGGTCCTGCCACCCGCCGCGCTGTGGTGGCGTTTCAGGTGGATAACGGCCTCACCGTGGATGGAGTTGTAGGCCGCGCCACTCAGGATGATCTGGAAACCGCTTCCCACATCAACCAGACCAATGGCAACTCTCGTGCAGACTTAACCGTCAAAACCTTGCGCAAACAAGGCTCGAAAACCGTTCAAAAAGCCGACCGTCTAACACAGCTAGGATCGGGTGTTTTGGCCACCAGTGCCGCAGTCACCGGCCTTGATCTGGCCCCGCAAAACTATCTTGAACGTCTTTCCGGTTGGTCAGAGCAGTTTGGTATGCTCCGCATTCAGCTTGCCCCGTTGTATTCTCTGGTAATGGAGAACAAGTGGATGCTTGCCATAGCGGTCGGTGTGGCTGTTATTATCTTTGCTCGCCAGATCAAGCAGCGCCGCCTTGAAGATGCGCAGAATTGGAGGACCATCTAATGGGCTTCCTTCTCACTCTTGGCACTCGCATATTCTCGTTCCTCGGCAGCGGTGTCTTAGACCGCATCTTTTCCCACATTGAGCAGAGGTCCGCTCAAGAAAACGAGCGGGACAGGATCGCAGCCGAGGTCACCAAGGAATCCATTAGGGCTGAGGTGGAGGCCCGCCGTGCGGCTCGTGACATTGTGCTGGCGGAGCAAGGGTGGTGGGTGACAGCTATGATCCGTCCGGCCTTTGCATGGCCTATTGTGATCTGGTCCGGGGCCATTGTAGCTGACAGCCTGTTTCACTTTGAGTGGAATGTTGCCGCCTTGCCATCGCCCTTGAACGAGTGGGCGGGCTGGATTGTTGCGGCGTACTTCCTCACTCGTCCTTTTGAAAAAGCCCTGCGCGGAGCCATATCCCGGAGGGGCAAATAATGTCAGAGCAAATCGCACGCGAACTCGGCGAAATCAAAGGACTGCTGCAGGGCATTGAGAAAAAGCTGGACAGCGTTGACGCCCGGCAGAACCAACAGGATGCCCGGCTGCGATCGGTAGAGACCAAGTCGGGCGTCTACAGCGTTGTGGCGGCCTCCATGGTTTCTGTGTGCATCGCCATTATCAAAGACAAGATCGGGACGTGAATGGGCAACAAACCACAAAAGGCAGAGCAGAAGCGGAAGGCCCGGCGCTTGTTTGTGCTGGAGCGGCAAGCCATTCCCACCATTGCCCTGGCGCTTCATGTTTCTGAAAGCACTGTGCGGCGCTGGAAAAAGGACGCGCTGGCCAATGGCGACAACTGGGATGCGGTGCGCTCGGCGCAAATGATGGCTGGCGAGGGCTTGGAAACGGTCGTCACCAGTGTTGTTGAAGACTTCACTGTGCTGTTTCAGGCAACCATCGAGCAGCTCAAGAGCTCTGATAATCTTGAGGCGGCAGAGCGGGTCAAGCTGATGGCCTCCCTGTCCGATGCCTTTAACAAAATGGTGGCCTCTGCGGGCCGTGTTGCCCCGAAAATCTCTGAGCTGGGCGTGGCCAATGATGTGCTGCAGCGCCTTGGCGAGTTTATCTTCAAGCACCACCCCCAGCACACCGAAGCGTTTCTGGAAATTCTGGAACCGTTCGGAGAAGAACTGGCGAGGCAATACGGATGAGAGCCCTTAAACCGGCGCTGAAAGCCACTGACTTTAAAAAGAACATTGCCGATATGGCGGAACAGTTCCGCCAGAAAATCGAACTGGAAGTGGACGCCTTTCCAGCCGACCCGAAGCTGCGCCAGCAACGTGTGGCGGCAGTCAATGAGGATGAGAGCGGCTACCGGTATTTTGCTGAAACCTACTTTCCCCATTACTTAAGCAAACCCGCCAGTCTGTTGCATGATCACCTTTACGAGGACTTGCCCCTCATGGTGGCAACGCCGGATGGGCAAAAAAGGCTGGTAATTGCCCCGCGTGGCTCGGCCAAGTCCACCCATATCAGCCTGATTTTTCCACTGTGGTGCATTGTGCGCGGCCTCAAGCATTACATCGTGTTGATCATGGATGCTTTTGAACAGGCGGCGGTGATGATTGAAGCCTTAAAGGCAGAGCTGGAGACCAACCCGCGCCTTGCCTATGACTTTCCTGAGGTGGTGGGCCAGGGGCGCACCTGGCGCGAGGGCGATATCATCACCAGCAACAACATCAAGGTGGAAGGCTTTGGCACCGGCAAGAAAATCCGTGGCCGCCGTCATGGCCCTTTCCGCCCGGACTTGGCGATCCTGGACGATATTGAAAACGACGAGAACGTAGACAACCCCAAGCAGCGCGACAAGTTGGAAAGCTGGATCAGCAAGGCGGTCCTGAAGCTTGGCCCCACTGATGGCTCCATGGATGTGCTTTATGCTGGAACCGTGTTGCATTTTGATGCGGTGATCGTCCGCTTTTCCAAGAAACCACAATGGCAGGTGACCGAGTTCCGCGCCGTGCTGAGCTGGCCTGACCGCATGGACCTGTGGGATCAGTGGGAAGAGGTTTACCTCAATGAGGGCGAACCGGCAGCTGATGCGTTTTACTGTACACAGCAAGGGGAGATGGACCAAGGGGCGGTTCTCAACTGGCCGGACAATCACACTCTGCTGTTCTTGATGAAAGAGCGGGCCGATGATCACGCGGCCTTTGAAAGCGAATACCAGAACAAGCCCATCTCCGGCGACAACCCGTTTCAGGATCTGCAATACTGGGTCCAGCGCAAAACGGATTGGCTGTTCTTTGGCGCAATTGATCCCTCATTAGGCAAGAACAACAAGGGCCGCGATCCTTCCGCCATCCTCATTGGCGGCTATGACCGGGAAAACAATATTCTGGATGTGGTAGAGGCCTCTATTCGCCGACGCCTGCCCGATATGATCATCTCGGATGCCATTGCCTTGCAGCGCGAATACAGGTGCCAGTTATGGTTTGTGGAAAGCGTCCAGTTTCAGGAGTTCTTCCGCACCAACTTGATGAAAGAAGCGGCCAAGGCGCGACTGGCCATGCCGTGTATTCCCATTATTCCTTTGACAGACAAGAACCTGCGTATTGAGCGGTTACAGCCACCTGTGAAAGATGGTCTCATCCGCTTTTACAAAGGCCACTCAGTTTTGATTGACCAGCTGCAGCAGTGGCCCAACGCTGACCATGACGATGGCCCAGACTGTTTGGAAATGCTGTGGACCAACGCCGTGGAGAAGTCCTCTTCCGCTTTGAGTAAAGAATCCTTCAAGACAGCGCCCCGCACAACAGGCGGACTGTTTAGCGGTTACACCTTTGGAGATTATCGCTGATGGCAAACATGCCCAAACAGGGTGGCAAACTGATTGCCACGCCGAAAAACGATGTGACCATCCCGTTCTATTCCGATGTATTGGAGCCGCAAGACCCGACTTTGAAAGCAAGAGCGGGAGGCCACGGCTTGAAACTCTATGACGAAGTAAAGCTGGATGGCCGTGCCCGCACGGCGCTGGAAAAGCGTATCAAGAAAGCCACCAAGCGCGACTGGACAGTGGAGCCTGCCAGTGAAGAGGCCAAGGATATTGAAGCGGCGGATGGGATACGCGCTATGCTGAGCCAAATCCCGTTCGACCAGATCTGCAACAATCTGCTTTACGCCATTCTAAAGGGATATGCGGTGGCAGAAATCGTCTGGCACCGGAATAAGGATGGCCTCATTGCGCCCAAGTTCATCAAAGACCATGATCCGGCCCGCTTCCGCTTTGATCATGAGTGGAAGGCGCGTCTGCTTACCACAAGCAACTTTCTAACCGGAGAGGTGTTGCCAGAGCGCAAGTTTATCGTGCACCGCTTTGGGGCGAGCGGTAACAACCCATATGGCCTTGGTCTTGGCGCGGTTCTGTTCTGGCATATCCTTTTTAAACGTGATGGGGCCAAGTTCTGGATGGTGCATCTGGAAAAGTTTGCCTCCCCCACGCCATTTGGCAAGGTGGCCTCGGGCACAAGTCCAGAGCATAAGGACGAGTTCCTAACGCTTCTGCGCCAGCTGGTACAAAACGGGGCCATCGTTGGAGAAATTGGCGATGAGGTGGAGTTTCTGGAGGCCAAACGGTCCGGGGATGCAGGCTTTGAGGATTGGGTGCGCTACTGGGATGAACAGACCAGCGAAGTGGTATTGGGCTCCACACTCTCCACCGGCGTAAAGGGACAAGGTTCACGGGCTGCTTCGCAAACCCATGCTGATGAGACCGAAGATCTGGTGGATGATGATTGCGACCAGCTTTCGGCCACGCTGAATGAGACACTCATTCGTTGGATCTGCGAGGCCAACTGGCCGGAGGCGACCCCGCCCGGTGTGTGGCGCTCCCGTCCAGAAAACGAGCAGGAACAAGAAGCGCTCAAGAAACAGCGTCATGAACGCCAGCAGTCTGCCCTTAAGGTTTTAAAGGAGGCCCGCCTGCAAGGATATGAACCCAAGGACACTCTCGCGCATTTGAGTGACATCATGGGCGTTGAAATGGTGGCGATGAAACCGGAAGCCACACTGTCTCAACCTGCCTCTGTTGCTTTCACTGATGCAGACAATGCCACCGCAGACCTTGCCAGCCAGCTGGAAGAGTTGGCCGCTCCTGAATTGGAGGCGTGGCTTGCTGCGATCAAATCCAAGTTGCAAAGTGCCTCCAGTTATCAGGAAGCCTCGCAAGGGTTATTGGAGGCGTTTGCCCCTATGAACATTGATCCTTTGGGCAACCTCATGGGCGATGCCTTTGCTTTGGCTGAGCTTCAAGGACGCTCAGAGGTTATGGAAGAAACGGGGATCAAGCCCGAAGGCTCAAAAAAAAACACCTGAATTCGGAAACCTTCGCGGAGGGTGAGCCGTTTAAGGAAGCACTGGACTTCCACCGCCAGAAAGTGCCTCTGCCCACCAAGGCCTGGTCAGACCTGATGCACCAAGGCCATGACCGCGCCTTTGTGGTGGCAGGTGCCACCAAGGCCGCCTTGCTGGAAGACTTCCAGAAAGCCATTGATGACAGTTTGAGTAAAGGACTGCCCTTTGAAGGCTGGCTTGACAAGGACGACACCTACCACCCCGGATTTGTGGATCGTTTTGACGACATCGTGAAGCGCCACGGCTGGGACTATAACGGCGGGCGGAACTGGCGGGCACGGGTGATTTATGAAACCAACCTGAAATCTGCCCACGCCGCTGGCCGTTACAAGCAGATGAAAGATCCGGCCACCTTAAAGGCGTTCCCGTACTGGCAATATGTGCATGGGCTGGAGCGGGTTCCAGTTGCCGCCAGAGCCGAGCATGAAGGCTGGGATGGCTTGGTGCTGTCCGCCAACGATCCGTGGTGGGATACCTATTACCCGCCCAATGGCTGGAAGTGTGGTTGCGGAGTGCGCACCATCTCCAAACCCAAACTGAAACGGTTGGGCAAGAGCGGACCGGATCAGGCCCCGCCCATTGCCTATGAGGTTATGCAGGATCCGGGCACTGGTGAACTGATCAACTACCCCAAGGGCGTGGATATGGGCTGGGGCTATGCACCAGGCAAAAGCTGGGCGAATGGTTTGGTGCCAAGGGAGCGAGCAGACGCACTCAAGGCAACCAGTATTGTAAGGCCTAAACCTGATTTGGCACCCCTGAGCGGACAGGCAAAACCGGCACAGGCCAAGATATTGCCGGAAGGGAAAAGTGATGAATTCTATGTTGAGAGTTTTCTGGATGAGTTTGGGGCCTCCATAGGAGACAGTACTGCCTTTCGGGATAAGGCGGGGCAGGTATTGACGGTATCAGACAAGCTTTTCCGCAATGGCTCTGGCACTTGGAAGGTTAAGAAACTGGGGCGCGAAGTTACGCTTGCTTATCTGGCAGAGGCCATTGTGGACCCAGACGAGATATGGGTGGACTGGGTCACTGGACCAAATGGCGAAACACTGCTTATTCGCCGCTACCTGCGCTACTTTGAGGAGCTAATGGGATTTGCAAGCTTTGGCTGGAGCGCGAAGGGATGGGAAGGCAAAACAGCCTTTAACCCTACTAAGGGGCGGCAAAACAAACCAGATGCAAAGTACCTGGAAAAGCACCGGAAAGGATCTTTGCTTTATCGACGGGAAAGTGAGTGAAGGGTTGCTTAAGGCGATCCACAACCGCACTGCCTGAACTTTAAGATCCCGCCCTAGCGCCGGGGGTCATACTTCAAGCTTGCTGCCATCACTCATTTAGATGGTAAGCCCAGTGAGGCAGCAAGTCAAAAGAAAACGGTTTGTAGAAGTAACTTAAAAGACAGTGGATGCGCACTGCCTACAGCAACACCGGAATGAAAGACCTCGCATCGGTCCACGGTGCTGTCCGCTAAATAAAGGTAGCCCTGTGTACTTGTGGTGGCAAGGCAAAACTAAAGGAGGCAATATTATGAGCGAATTAAATAAGGAAGCTTTGGAAACAGCAGCTAAAGAACTTTGGAGCCAAGGAATTGAATCTCTCTATCCTGAGTTTGAAAAGCTCGAGAAGGCTGAGCACGACAATTACGTTTGGGGAGCTGAGCAAGTCATTCTGACTTACCTCAACCACCTTAAACAACAAACAAAACCTGCACTTGAGAACCAATAGGCCGCCGACCATGTTCACCCTACGCTTTGACAGCAGCCAGATGGATGAAGAGCTGAAGGCTCTTGCGGGCCGCTTTGAGGACAATACCACCTTGCACTCTATTATGGGCGCAGCGCTCTATGACCAAACACTGGAGCGGTTCGAGCGTGAGGAAGGCCCGGACGGCAAGCCGTGGGCGAAGCTGTCTCCGCTTACCCTTGCCAGCCGTCGCAGTAAGCGGGGCACCTTGCGGGCAACAGGAGGTCTGATCCGTTCAATCAAGGTGCAGGTCGACAGCAGCAAGGCGGAAGTGGGCACCAACCTGAACCACCCTAAAGTGTGGGTACATCAGTATGGAGCGGTCATCCGTCCGCGCCGCAAAAAGGCACTGGCCATTCCCAACGGCAACGGCGGCTTTGTCTTTGCTGGTAAGGCCACCATTCCAGCGCGGCCATATATTGGCTTGGGGCGGGGTGATGAAGAGGCGGTGCGCGAGGCTTTGGAAAGCTATCTTCTGGACGATTAGAGGCCCTTAATTTTAAAGCCCATAGAAAGCCATTGCAGACAAGGATGATAAATCCCCCATGAATTTTAAACACCTTGCGTTAGAAGCCCGTTAGAAACCGTTCTGGAAAGTGTTTTAGCTCTCCACCTCCCTTACAAGTTGTTCTCTTTCCACTTTCAAGCGTCGGAACTGTTCCGGCGCTTTTGTTTTTTTTAGCTGCCATTGTTGCCTCCAACATTTTGTTATGGAGCGCGAACAAGTGGCCAAGCCAGCAAAAACCCAAACCAAACATATCGAAGTTTTTAAGCCAGGCACCTTTACCGCCATGAGCGGCGTGTCGTTCAGCGCCACCGCTGAAGACTTGAAAGCTTTGGCCGGGCGCTATGACGCTGCCAAGCATCCGGTGCCGGTGGTAATTGGCCACCCCACAACCGATACACCCGCCTATGGCTGGGTCAAAGAGTTTGCCTATGATGATGAGACTGAGCGCCTTATTGCCGAAATTGGCGAGCTGGAACCCTCCTTTTCCGAGGCCGTCTCAGAAGGCCGCTACAAGCGCATTTCCATGTCATTTTACAAGGAAGGCTCCACTGCCAACCCAGCGGGCGACGCCCTTTACCCCAAACATGTGGGTTTTTTAGGCGCGGCCCCGCCTGCTGTGCCCGGTTTGAAACCGGTGGAGTTTTCTGGAGCGGACAGCGAAACCCTTACTATCGAGTTTGGCGACCCAGCCCTTAAAGACGTTGCGAGCCTTTTCCGGTCAATGCGGGATTTCTTCATCGACAAGTTTGGTCTGGAAGACGCCGACGCCACTTTGCCCAACTGGACCATCAACTGGATTGATGAGGCGGGCACGCAATCATCCCCTGAACTAGACAATTTTTCCAACCCTGAAGAGGACCCGGCTATGCCCAACACACCCGGCAGAGGCACGGCGGCGCTTGATGCCCGCACCGCTGATCTTGATGCCCGAGAACAGAAACTGAGGGCGCGTGAACAGGAGCAAATCAGCGCCGACCATGACGCCTTCACTGAGGGCTTGATTAATGAAGGCCGTCTGGCAACCGGCAACAAGGGCCGCGTTGTGGCATTGCTCAACTCCATTGCGGCAAGCGAGCCGCAGGAAGTCTCCTTTGCTGAAAGCGGTGAAACCAAAACCGAGGACCTGCTGGCGGCCACCAAGTCCCTCCTGTCCAGCCAGTCCAAGATTGTCGAGTTTGGCGAACAGGACCTGGGCGAGGCTCCGGGCGAACTTGCCAATGATCCAGAGGCCATTGCTCTTGAGGCCATGAACTTCCGGTCCGAGCAGGCGGCCAAGGGCGTGGAAATCTCCACATCCGCAGCGGTTTTGGAAGTGCGCAAGAAGCGCGGCCTGTCCGACTAAACCCTTTTCATACAACCTTGAATTTACCCGGAGTTTTTAAAATGCACTCTTTTGGTCTTGTCAAAAACTTTACCGCTGAAGGCGACATCCCCAAGCGCCGCCTTGTGACCCATGGCACCAGTGAAGGTCATGTGATGCTGGCAAGCGTTGGCTCTCGTATCCTGGGCACCACCGGCATTGCCGGGGCCATGATGGGCGAGCGTGTGGACGTGTGTCTCGATAGCGTGCGTGAGGTGGAATATGGCGGTGACATCGCCTTTGATGACCTGCTCACCTCGGACGCAGAGGGCCGCGCCATTAAGGCCGACCCAGCTGCCAACACCCATGTGTATGTAATCGGCACGGCCATGTGTTCCGGCGGTGTCGGGGCCATTGGCAATGTGCTGATCCGTCCGTTTGAGTTGGCTGGCTAACGCCGCTCACTCTTTCCCCTTTTAACAGTTTTAAACCAGAGGTTTACCCATGAGCGCCACCGGCCAGTTTTCGACAAGCCCCACATTGACGGCGATTGCCATCGCCTACAAGAACGCAGATTACAGCCTGATTGCCGATCAAGTGTTGCCCCGCATTCCAGCGCCTGCCCCCGCCTTCAAGTACCAGATCTACAATGATGCGGAGGCGTTCACCCTGCCCAACACACATGTGGGTCGCCGGTCCTCTCCCAACATGGTGGAAATTGAGGGTTCCGAGAAATCCGCAAGCGTGGATGCCTTCGGTATTGATGTGCCCTTGGATGTGGTCACCATTGAAGAAGCCAAGCGCAACAAGTTTAACCCCGAAACCCGCGCAACTGAGCGGGCCACAGACATTGTTCTTCTCGACAGGGAAGTGCGGGTGGCCAAGCTGGTGACCGATCCGGCCAACTACCACAGTGACCACGTGGAGGCTTTGTCCGGTAGTGACTTATTCTCTGATCCAGACAGTGATCCGGTCTCCATCATTGAAGACCTGATGTCCACCTGCTGGCAAAAGCCTAACCAGCTCACCTTTGGCTTTGCGTCGTGGCGGGCATTCCGCAAGCACCCCAAGGTGGTGAAGGCGGTCAATGCCAATTCCGGTGATGAGGGACGCATTTCCTTAAGTGCCGCCACAGAGCTGCTGGAGGTGAAGCGTATTCTGGTGGGGGAAAGCCGCATCAACATCAACCGCCCCGGCGAGAACCCGGAGCTGAACCGTGTCTGGGATGACGTGGTTTGTGGCCAGTTCATCAATCAGAACGCCGACACCACCGGCGGCATCACTTTCGGCTTTACCGCTCAATACGGCAGTAAGGTGGGCGGCACCTTGCCAGCCAATATGGGGATCCATGGCGGCAAACTGGTGCGCTCGGCGGAGGAAGTCAAGGAGCTGATCGTCGCCAACCGTGCTGGCTTCCTAATCCAGAACGCCGCCTAACCCTTTCGTACGTGAGGCTCGCGGCAGCCGCTGCGGGCCAGTCTTTTCCCTTTTGAAATCAGGACCTAATCCAATGGCAGACAAACAGACCTATCCGGTACTATCGCCGCTGCGCCACAACAAGGTGCGTTATGCGCCTGACACCGGCAAAGCCCAGGTTGAACTCACCCGCAAGGAAGCCGAAGCGCTGCTGAAGCTGAAGGTGATCGGAGCGCCGGAGCCAGTAAAGACCGTACAGGAAACCGCCCCCAAACCGGCGGAGGGCACAGCTGATGATCGCACCCAAGCCATTTTGGACGCCATCGCCAAGCTGGGGCCGGATCAGTTCAACAAGGATGGCTCCCCCAAAGTGGCCGCCGTTGAAAGGCTCACCGGCTTTGATGTCTCCGCCGACGAAGTGAAAGTCCTTCACCAAGCCACCCCTGTCAAAGCTTAGGAGGCGCTAGAACCTGATGAGCAACGAGCGCTACCTGACTCTGGGTGAATTCAAGGCCCTGCATGATGAAGAGGACCTTCTGGCTGTTTGCGGCCTTGGCGGCTACAATTCAGCGTCAGGTCGCGTTTTGAATGAAGGCAAGCTTTACGAGTATATGGGCCGTGCCCAGAGCCTGATAGACGGCTACTTGCTGTCCCGCTTCCCGCAGCTCAAAACCTTGCCCGTTGAGCAAATGCCGCAGGCCTTAAAAGGAGCGGCAAGTGATCTGATCATCTACTGGCTACGCGACCGGGTGGGCGATCAAGGCGGCGTCGATGATGTGGTCAAGTCCCGCTACACCGACGCGATCCGGTTCTTAAAAGACGTGCGTGAGCGCAAGGCTGATCTGGGCCTGCCCGCCCTGTCCACAACACCCACTAAATCGTCCGTTCAAGGCAGCTTTCCTGAAAGCCGCTCCGCTTCAGCGTGGGAGGGACTGCTGTGACCCTAATCGCTAAAATTGAGGCGGCCTTGATTGAGCGCCTGAAAAGGCAGCTGACCAGCGCATTCTATGTGGCGTCCTTCCCAGCCGATCCACGCCAGTTTGACAGTGCCAGAATGAAAGCTGCTGCCCTGGTCCATTTCTCCGGCTCCCGTTACCGGGATGGGGTGGAACTGGATGGCAGTTCGCAGCTGCGCGAGCTGCGTTACACCATTGTTCTTTACCTGCATGACCTTCACGGCGGCGCTGGAGCCTATCCCATTTTAGAGAAAGTCCGCCACGCCTTGATGAATGTCTCCGTTGAAGGGGCCACCCCCATCAAGATGCTGTCCGAACAGCTCACCGATGCCGAAAAGGGCCAATGGGAATGGCAGGTGGATATTGCCTGCACCGTGCGCTCTGTGGCCGCCCACCACCGTCTGGAACGCCCAAGACGTCCTCTTAACAAGTTTACCGAAAAGGAGTGAGACCCCGTGTCAGAGCCTGAATTTCAAACCTACCGCTACAGCGGGCCGGTGCAGTCGGTGCGCCTGCGCCATAATACGCCAGAGGGTACAGACAACCCGGTCATTTTTGAAGACACCGTGTTCCCCGGCAACGATTATCTGCTGCCAACCTGCAATACGGTCGTGAAGGGCTGGAAAGCGCTTGGCCTCATATCTGAGAAAGGAGAATAACCATGGCTGAACGCATTTTTGGCCCTGAAATCGTCGATGTGGATGAAGGTGGCACTTTGGTGCGTGAGCTGAAAGCGGCCACCGCCTTCCTCATTGGCACCGCGCCCATTCATGAGGTGCACTCAACTGCTGAAGAACAAGCAGCTTACATCAACAAGAAGATCCTTATTCGCCGCCGCTCGGATATCACCAAGCACTTTGGCCCGGTGCGTGATGGGTATACCTTGCCGCAGAAACTGAATGCTATGTTCACAAAGGCCAAATCGCGCGGCATTGGCACCATCTGCGTGGTCAATGTGTTTGATCCAGGGGTCCATAAGGATGATGCAGATCAGCCCGATCCCTCCAAAGTCACGGCGCTGGATATCATTGGCACCTTTGATGCTGCGGGTCAGCCCTCCGGCCTGAAACTGGCTTACAGCTGCTACCAGTCGTTTGGCTGGTTCCCCAAGCTCTTGCTGGCACCGGGCTTTGATGGCATGAGCGGTGTGGAGGCTGAGCTGCAGGTGGTTGCCGCCAAGATCCGCGCCCGCTATCTTCTGGATGCCCCACTTGGGGTCACCGTGCAGGATGTAATTGAAGCCCGTGGCCCTGACGGTGACTTTGATTTCCAGACCAACGACAAGCGGGCGATCCTGTGCTGGCCGCATATGCAGGTGGTCAATCTGGATGAGACATCAGATACCGCCACCCAGGTGATCTCTGATCAGTATTCGGCGCATCTGGCGGGCATGATGCTCATGTCGGTGATGGAATACGGCTATCATCACAGTCCCTCTAACCGGTCTATTGCGGGTATTGAGGGGGCCGCGCAGGAAGTGCTTTACATTCCGGGCGACGGCTCTACCGATGTGCAGCTGTTGCGCGGCGCGGGCGTGGTGACCTGTGAGGAGCGCTGGGGCAAAGGCCCACATACCTCCGGCAACCGCTCGGCGGCCTATCCCACCAGCACCGACATGCGCTCTTTCATTCACGTTCAGTACATCGAAGATGTGATGGATGAGGCCGTGCTGCATTTTCTGGATGAATGGAAAGACCGCAACGCCTCGCCCGCCTCCTTAGAAATGGTCGAGGACCGGATTAACGAGTGGGGTCTTTCCAAAACGCGGGGCCGTGATCCGGTGCTCTATGACTTTCGCTTTGCCTTTGACCGGGAGTTGACCACTCCACAAAGCGTGGCAGATGGCCAGCTCCACTGGACGCTGGACTATGCGCCCGTGGGTCTAATGGAAACGCTGACTGTCGCCCGTTCCATTAACATTGACATGATTGGCGATGCCCTCGGCCTTGCCACCGCAGAAGAGTAAGGAGTTCCACATGGCTGACTATAGCCGTTACGGCCTGATGACCAATGCAGAGGTCTATCTGGACGATAATTCTCTGGTGGGTATCGCCAAGGAATTCAAGATGCCGAAAATCGAATGGAAAACGCAGGATATAGAAACTCTGGGGCAAGTGGCCGTTTATAAAGCGCCCACCCGCACACTGGAGGCGTTGGAAGGTTCGATTACATTTTCTCATATCGTACCGGAAATTGCCGAGAGAAGCTATGATCCCACAAAGTCCATGACGCTGCAGCTGCATTCCTTCGTTGATGTCAACAATGAGGACGGGCTGGATCTGGAAAACTCCTACACCCTGATCACCATAATGACCATGCGCGTTTTCAGTACCGAGTTCGGCGGCTCCAAACTGGGGGATCTGGAAGAGATAGAAACTGGGTTTTCATGTTCGCGTCTGGTCCAGCGGGTTCACGACAGTGACAAGAAACTGCTGGAAGTGGATGTGTTCTCCAACAAAGCGCGGAACAGTTCCGGCGACTTCTGGCGCAGATAAACGCCATACTCTCTTTGAACGCGATCTGGCCCCGTGCATTCCTCCCGCGCGGGGCCTTTTTATTTGACGCAAACGCAAACAAAGAGAGTGACCTATGCCCGACAAATCCACTGAAGCTACTACGCAGGAAAAACAAACCAGCGGCGTAATCGCCAGGCTGAAAGCCCACCGCAAGGCGCAGGAGGGCGATCGAACCGTGATCCTTTCTGAAACCGGCGTCACCGTGACCTTCCCAAAATTCATAAAGCATGGGGACTGGGGTTCTGCCATGCGCATGGCCAAGAACAAACATGACAAGGCGCAGGTTCTTCTCATCGTCAAACTAGCCCGCTTTGATGGCGAGAAAATCACCGAAACCGACTACCGTACGTATATTCCCTTCTCTGACTCCAGCCAGTTGCTTGGTGAGTTCTTTGGCGGTGAGGATGAGCTTGACGAGGACGAACTTGAGGGAAACGAGGTGAGCGCGAAGACCGCCTAACCCTGTCTTCGCTGGAATGTCACACCTATCTGGTCAATCGGGGTTGGGACTCCGCTTGGCTGGATACCCTCTCAGAACCCGAATTCTTAGAAACCTACTACCAGCAAATCGCTTTTGATGAAGCCAGAGCCGAGGCTCAGGAAAAGGCGATCAAAGCGGCAAAACAAGGGCACCCTTCATGAGCTCTATGCGTCTTGGCGTTACCGCTGAGCTGAACGACCGCGTTAGCAAACGCCTCAAGAAGTTGATGCGTCTCAATGAAAAACTGGAAAAGCTGGCCAAGGTGCAGGAGAAACTCACCAAAGGGCAAAGCAAGTCGCAGGAGAAACTTGCCAGAGCAACAGAAAAGACAGCCAAGGCGCAAAAGGCGGTGAGTGCCGCCACAAAGGCCACCGCCAGCGCCCACGGTACTGTGGCCAGTGGCGCTGCCCGGGTGCACTCCATTTTAGCCCGTTCGGTACAGGTGGCCAGCCAGTTCACCAGCAAACTACGGGCCTCTGAGCGGGTGATGGCCCGCATGCGCAAGGGCGGCGCATTGATGAAAGGGGGAGCTGGCAAAATGGCCAAGGGCGCTGTGGTAGCCGGTGGCACTACCCTTGCCGCTGCCGGCCTTGCCACAGCAGCCACCAATATGGTGATTGGCCCGGCTGCCGAAATGGAATCTTACATGGTGCAGTTTGAAGCGCTGGAAGGGTCAGCTGCAGCGGCTAGAAAGGCCATGAACTGGACCATGGATTTTGAGATGACCACCTCCATGGAACTACCCCAGTTAATAGAGGCATACCGGCAATTAAAAGTTTTTGGAATTGATCCCACTAACGGCTCGCTACAGGCCTTAGTGGATACCACAGCCATGGCGGGCGGTGATGCTGAATATTTGGCAGGCGTGACTATGGCGCTTGGTCAGGCTTGGTCGAAAGGCAAGCTGCAGGGCGAGGAAGCACAGCAAATGATTGAGCGTGGGATCCCGGTCTGGGATATGCTCTCCAAGGCCACGGGCAGAAGTTCAGCCGCCTTGATGGAAATGGGCTCCAAAGGCGAACTGGGCCGTGATGTGATCGGGAAGCTGGTGGAGCTGATGGGCACACGCGCCGCTGGTGCTTCCGACAAGATGGCCAAGACCTGGAACGGCATGATGTCCACCATGAGCAGCCATTGGTGGAAGTTCCGCAACATGATTGCCGAGGCTGGTCTGTTTGATTTCGTCAAGGGACATCTGGGGGACCTGCTGGCCACGGTCAACCAGATGGCCGCTGATGGGTCCTTGAAAGCGTGGGCGGAAGATATCAGCACCAATATGATCTCGACTTTGAAATCCCTTTACACCTTCGGACTTGAGTTGTGGGAGGTGATGAAATCCGTGGGCGCGGGGCTCAGCTTTGCCGCCGATATGCTGGGCGGTTGGAACAATCTGGCCATGGTACTGATTGCCCTGCCTATCGTTTCCTCTATTGCTGGAATAGTTGCTGGAGTGGCACAGTTGGCCGCAGGCCTGTTTGTCCTTGGGACGGCGGTGATGTCGGTGAGCTGGCCAATTCTTGCAATCATCGCCGGAGTTGCCGCGTTGGCAGGCGCTGCCTATCTCATTTATAACAACTGGGGCGCTGTGGTGGACTGGTTCACGGGGGCGTGGGCTACCATCAAGAATGGGGCGGCCTTGGCATGGGACTGGTTTAAGGAAAACCTTTCCTGGCACCCGCTGGCCATGATTGCCAATAACTGGGGCAGCATCAGCGACTGGTTTGCCGGACTATGGGCAAACATCAAAGGTCTTGCAGCGCAGGCATGGGAAGGGCTGAAAACCCTGCTCAGCTGGCATCCTCTGGCTCTGATCATCAGCAACTGGGACAGTATTGCGCAGTGGTTTGGTAACTTCTGGATGGGCCTCAAAGCCAAAGCGCTGGCAGGCTGGGAAAGCGTTAAAGCCGCCTTCACCGGCTGGCAGTGGCCTAGCCTGCCAGCCTTTGAGTTTCCCTCGTTTGACAGTATCAAGAAGAAGGTCATCGGCTTTTTCAAACTGGACTGGCTGCCCGCATGGGAGTGGCCTGAAATCCCGCTGCCAGAACTTCCAGACTTTGCGGGTATGATGTCTTCAGTAACTAACAAAGTGGGCGAAGCTTGGGACGGTCTGACTGGTATTTTCTCCAACAAAGATCCGGTGGAGATTGCCGCCACAAATCCTACAAGTCTAGAGCGGGCTACCGAGGCGGCGGGTAAACTGCAAACAGCCATGAGCGGCGTGGCGGCGGTGGATGTATCGCCAGCCATGACCAAGCTGAACCAGCTCCGCCACAGCGTGGAAGCGTTGGACTTCACAAGCCATGGCCAGCGCCTTATGGAAACCATTGCCGCTGGTATGCGCTCCAAGGCGCATGTTTTAACGGACGCCATGCGCAGCGCGGTGCAGGCGGTGCGTGATTACCTGCCCAACTCTCCGGCCAAAGTAGGACCGCTTTCCGACATCCACCGGCTGCGGTTTACGCAGACCATTGCCCAGTCGATCCAGCCTGCGCCCATGGTAAACGCCATGCGCAAGGCGACTGCGGCAACGTTAGCGGCGGCAACAATTGCCATGCCAGCGGTCGGAGCGCCCGCCATGGCAATGCCTACCATGGTCATGCCACCAGTTGCCGCGCCCGCTTACCAAGCGGCCACGCCGCAAATCGTGCGGCCCAGTGAAAAGGCACTGGCCGGGGCTGCCGCCAGTTCGCAGCCTGCGAGCGGATCTGGGGGTAATACCATTCACATCACCTTCGCCCCGCAAATCACTGTGGGAGCTGGCTCCGGTGCGGATGAGGTAGCCATCAGGAATATTCTGGAAGAACAGCGCGATGAGTTGGTGGCAATGCTTCGCCAGCAAATGGCGGAAGAAGACAGGCTGGAGTTTTAACCGATGTTTGCAAACCTTGGCCCGTTTAAACTGGGTGTTTCCAATGTGATGCAAGGCCCCACCGCTGCCAGCGAAACCTTGAGCGCCACCATTAACGAGCACAAGGTGGTGCGGGGTAAGCCGGTGCCGCAACTGGGTGGGCAGGAACTGGACAAGCGCAGCTTTTCCTTTTTCTTTGATGAAAGCTTCTGCAATCCCGAAGCCGAATATACCAAGCTGAAGGCGGCACAGGCCCTTGGCACGGTCATGCCGTTGATCTTCGGTTTTGGCGGCTATGGGGGCAAGAGCTACCAGATCAAGTCAACACAACTTACAGTCAAGAAAACCACCGAGCATGGCCGCGTGGTGCGGCTGGAAGCCTCCATTAGCCTTGTGGAAGTCCCAAATTCGGTTCTGTCGCTGCTTGGCTCTGCCGTGGCCTCTACCGCTCGTGCCCTCACCAACCCGCTGATTAAGAGGTAACCCATGACTGAACCTGTTGCGACCGGCGAGTTTTTAGAGCACACCACCGAGCCTGGTGAGCGGTGGGATACCTTGGCCGCCAAGTACTATGGCGATGCAGATCTGTCTGATCTTTTGATCACCGCCAACCGTGACCAGTTTTTGAAAGAGGTCAAGCCGATCCCTTCGGTGTTGCCAGCCGGGCTTATCCTGACCATTCCGGTGATCGAGCAGGAAACCATTGATGAGAGCTTGTTGCCGCCATGGAAGCGGGGGCAAAGCGCATGAAGCTGGCCGAACCCTATGTCTCCCTCATCATCAACGGCGTTGATGTTGGCTCTGATCTGGCCCCATCACTGCTGGACTTCACCTTTACCGACAACCTCCACGGCAAGGCCGATGAAATCGCGGTGAAGCTGCTGGATGCCTCCGGCCTGTGGCGCGGCCCGTGGCGTCCCGAGCAAGGGGATATGGTTAAGGCCGCCATTGGCTATCGGGGCGGCATGGTCATGCCCTGCGGCAAGTTTCAGGTGGATATTCCTCGGGCCTCTGGCTCAAGGGCCAATGAAGTACTGAACTTCAAAGCCGTCTCCGCCTTTCCTGAAGCCGAACAGCGCACACAGCGCAGCCAAGGCTTTGAGAATAGCGACCTTCAGAAGATCATTGAAGAAATCGCCAAACGCCATGGCTACACGGTTTCAGGTGACATTGAACCCATCAAATTCAACTTCAAGCGCCAGCGCCGCGAGCGGGACTTGCAGTTCATCCGCCGCATTGCCGAGGATTATGGCTATTTCTTCTCCATCAAGGACAAGAAGCTGGTGTTCTTCAAACGTGATGAGTTGGAGAAACAAGAACCAGTGCGCACCTTTGATATTGTGGAGGGCACTCAGGTCATTAACTGGGATGTGCAGGAAAAGACCCACAACACCTATTCCAAGGCGCAAGTCTCCTATCTGGATCCAAGCTCCAAGAAGCTGATCAAGGGCGAAGTGCAGGACTTGGCCGCCCCCTCTGGCGATACCTTGAAGATTGACGAACGGGTGGAAGATGAAGCCTCCGCCAAGAAGCTGGCCAAGGGCCGCCTTGCCAAAGCCAATGAGGACAAGCGCACCCTCAACATCACCGTGGTGGGCGATCCGCTGTTGGTGGCAGGCCAAGTGATTGCTCTGGGGTCAACCTATGGCAAGTTCGCGGGCAACTACCTCACTCATAAGGCCACACACAAACTGGCGCGGGCCAACTACACAACCAAACTGGAGGCCAAAGGTGTCTGAGAGGTTCAGAGAGAATGAGAAGAATTCGCCCTATCGGCGCGGTATGGTTAAAGAGGTCAAGGGTGGTCGCATTAAAGTTAATTTTGGTGATGAAGACGACAATACCTCTTTCTGGATGAGTGCCAACCAGAGGGGCACTGGAGCCAACAAGAGCTGGTCCATGCCCAATGTAGGCGAGCAGGTAAACTGTCTGGTGGACTGGGACGGGGAAGATGGCTGCGTTCTAGGCGCGGTTTGGAATGCAGAGGATAAAGCCCCCACCAGTGACAATGATCTGGAACACACCGTTTACGCAAGCGGGCTGGAAGTCACGGTTTCGCGTAGCTCTGGTAATATGACCATCAAGAACGCCAAGAACGTGGTTGTAGAGGCCAAGACAATCACCGCAAAGGCCGACAGTTTCACCGTGGAAGCGGATAGTATCAAGCTGAAGGGCAATGTGGAGATTGAGGGCGATAGCCTTACTCATAACGGCGCCAATGTAGGGGATACCCACCTACATACCAAGGTGACGCCGGGGCCTGCCAATACTGGAATACCTGCGTAATAGTCGTTGAACACATTCACGAATCGATGGATTTATAAGGCTATATAGTATTGGGGTTATTGTATGGCTGAGAACAACATCGAAGATCAGGGTATTAAAAGAATATATATTGTAGGTGCGATTGCACTGGTAGTCTTATTTTGGATTGGCAATTGGTGGCTTGGTTTTTGGTACTTAGAAGCTGATGAGAGAGGTACATTTGGCGACACTTTTGGAGCTGTGAATGCTTTATTTTCTGGGCTTGCGCTCGCGGGCCTTTGCTATGCGATCTTGCTTCAGCAGCATGAACTTCGGATAACCAAAAAAGATGCTAGGCGAACAAAACAGATGCTTGATGAGCAAACACAGCATCTTGAACTACAAAACGCAAACCATAGCAAGCAGGCGTTCGAAGTGACATTCTTTCAAATGCTGAAACTGTTATCAGACTTAACTGAGCAATTGTCAATTGCATCGAATCACCCGAATTCAAGTTCAACGAAGATTATTGGAAAGATGTCTTTTAGAGTATTTAAATCCAAACTTTGGGACCTTAAAAGACGTAAGGAAAGTAATATAAAATCAAAATGTCTCTCGAAACATGGCATAGACGACTCAGTGATGATGCTATTAATGGGTGAAGCAGAAAGAGAAAAGAACAAGGCATTAAAAGAGAGCGCTTTATTAGAAGCTGAAGAATTCATAGAAGAAATAGACTTTATTACTGAAATATATGATGAATTCTTTATGGAAATGGCGGATAGCTTAAATCACTACTTCCTTACATTGTACAGTATTATTGAGTTTATTGATAGAAGTTGTCCCTCAGACCAACGGTTTTACACCAATATCGTACGGGCTCAGCTCTCGAAATCCGAGCTTGAGATACTGCTTTACAATTGTGCTTCAATAAATGGCCGTGAAAAGTTTAAACCACTTGTAGAGAGATATGGGTTCTTAAAACACCTAGTACACGACGACTTAGTTGAACCAAAAATCATAAAACTTTACAACCAAAGTGCCTTTGCATAGGCACTCATTATTTGATGGAAATCCCGCCGGAACACTTCCGTAACCTTTTCTGACCTCCTTTCCTATCCTGCTGACAGAACAACAAACACCCAAGGTTTTCTGTCAGCATGGAACTTCAACATCTACATTGGCAACACAAGATAAAGCTCGGCCCCGAGGCTGACTGGGACAGGGTTGCCATCGGTCTTGAAGACCTTGCCCAAAGTCTGCGCATCATTGTTTTAACGCCTAAGCTTTCGGTTCCAACAGAGCCGGAAAAATTCTGCGATGCTCTTTCTTATATCGACCGGCCACCTGCGGAAGCTGTTCCCGGCATCTCCAAGGAAATTTGGGATGCCATCACTAAATGGGAAGAGCGGGTGGTGCTGGAACGTGTGGATGCGGAAGCCTCCGGCTTTGCCCACTTTCGGGCCACCATCAGCTGGTATCCGGTAGAAGCGGTGGAGGCAGAGTTGCAGCGCACCGTTGTTGATCTGCAGAGGGCCACCTGATGGCAGGTTTGATCAAAACCCTCTCGCCCAAAGACCTGATTTCCCGTGGTGCCCCTAAGCTGTTCTATACCCATTCCAGCGAATGGAAAGCTAAGCTGGTGGATTGGTTTGAGAATGCCGAAGAAGGCCCCAAGCGCAAGCTGTACCCCGCGCAAAACGAAATGGTCCTGATTGACATGCTGTCCTATTGCTTTTCCCTGCTCGGTCGGCAGGCGCAAGAGGCCAGCGAAAAGCGTTGGCTGCTGTTTTCCCATGGCCATGATCTGGACGTGGGCGCGGCCAATAACTCCACGTTTCGCCTGCTGGCGTCTCCTGCGGTCTGCCTGTTGGAGTTCACACTTGAAGCGGTCAGCATCACAGACACAATCATCCCCAAAGGCACCTTGGTTGCCAGTGGCAGTGAAGACGCCCTCAGCTTTGCCCTTGATGAGGATTTGACTATTCCTGCCGGGGCCTTGAATGCCAGTGGCCAAGCCGCCGCAACCGTTACAGGCACCCGTGGCAACGGTTTTGTGGCGGGACAGCTGACCACCTTGGCTAATCCTGTGAGCCTTGCAGGTGTCACCGTATCCAACATCACCGAGACTTCAGGCGGCGCTGAAGAAGAGAGCGACAGCGCTTTGATAGAGCGGGCAGCGTCTGCCCATGACCGTATCTCCAAAGCCGGACCACGGGAAAGCTACCGCCAGCAGACACGGGCATTTTCTCCGGCCATTATTGACGTTGAAGTGCTACGGCCCGAGCCGGGGCATATTGCCGTTTATCCCTTGCTGGAGGCGGGCATCGGCTCGGATGAGTTCCACGCAGGTCTTTATGACTGGCTCGACTTCGAAGAAAAACGCCCGCAAGGGGATGATCTCGCCATCCTTGCCCCTGAAGCCGTTAGTTTTGCGATCACGGGCACCGCAAAGGTTCGCGCTGATGAGCTGGGGAACAAGCAAGCGCTTGAAGGTTTAATTACCGAGGCAGCAAGTATCTGGTCCCGCTCTTTAGGGGACTATCTGGCGCTTTCCGCCTTAACCTGCGCCGCCCGCTCTCTTGCCGATCTTGTTGATATTGAATTGGAGCTTAACGGCCTTTCCAGCCGCCAACTATCACCGGTCCAGTTTGCCGTACTGACTTCCATTGATCTTGAGGTGGAGCTGGTCAATGGCTGAGCGCATGTTCCCCGAAACCTTGATTCCACCGGGCATTAATGACGAACGCTCCCGCGCCATTCTTGGGGCCGTTGAAGCGATGGCCAAGGAGTTTGATTTCTCTAGCCTGTTGATGCGCACCGCCGAGGAAATGCCTCGCGACGTGCTGGAGCTGGCTTTGCATGACAATTCTTTGGAAGAGTTCGTCAGCCCGGACGGTCTGCCGGAAATTGCTGTCCGCCGCCTCATTGATCACAGGTGGGCGCTACATGAGAAAAAGGGAACGGATAACGGTGTTAAACTGGGGCAAGAGCTTTTGGGCATCACCCCATCCATTGAGCACTGGTGGCAGCAGGAGCCAGAAGGCCACCACGACACACACCAGATTACCATTTATGTGAACGAGCATCTGTTTGAAGGCGAGGAAGCCTTCCTCAATGCCAAGATTCAGAATGCTTCACTGCATATGGTGGACGCCACCAAGCGTTGGTCACAAGGCACGCAGTATCAATTAGGCGCAGAATTTAAAAGCGGTCTTGGCGTTGGTAATACGGCGCGGGCGGCAAGCATGGCTAAGGTCAGTGGGCAAGCCACACTACCAAAGCTTGGCTGTGAGGTGGCGTTTGGCGGTGCTGCCCGCTCTCATTCACTAGCGAAAATCAGCGGTGAAACTGCATTGCCACAGATGCGTGGTTCCTTAGCCTTTGGCGCAAGCGTGCGCACCATCAGTTTCCTTTCAATTTCAGGGGAGTTACAGCTTTGAGCGGGATATCAGCCCTTAACCCGATTGTCACCCGTGACGGTATGCGGGCAGCATTTAACGCCAGTGATGATGGTCTTAATGCCAAAATCACCCATATTGCCCTGGGCGATGAGCGCTATACGCCGGATGGCTTTGAAACGGGCCTTCGTAATGAACGCCACCGCATTCCAGTCCTTGGTGGGCGCTATGTTGATGACTTTAACATTGAGATCAACGCCCTGCTGGATGATGGACCAGCCTTTGAGATTGCTGAGGTCGGTATCATTCTGGAAGACGGTACACTGCTTGCTGTGTGGTCCGACCCGACAACGCCGATGGCCCAGTTTACCCCCGGTGTCCCGCTGGCCTTCAACTACGTTCTGGCCCTTTCCGGCCTGCCAACAGGTGTTATCGAGGTGTCCGGTGACGTGGATCTCAACCTGTTTTTTGGTTCTGAATGGGCACAGCTTGGCGGTGGTATACTTAGCCTGTTGAGCCTTTCCGTGGGGCATGGTGACCGGCTGGGGGCCTTAGAGCGTCGGGTGCAGGCAGACCGCATTCTTTACGCCATGCAGGAACAGCTCAGCCGCCGTGTGTCTGTGGTTGATGCCCGCAACTATGACGGCGAATTTGCACAGCTGGCCGCTGTTGCCATCAATTCTTTGCATCAGAATACCTTGCTGGCGGATCGAATTGCAGCGCTGGAGCGACGCATGGAAGCTGACCGGACAGTCTATTCCAGCCTTGAGAGCTTGAGCCACCAGCTCACGGCTCTCAAAACCGAAATTTATCAACTTGCCAATGGAGAAACCCAGCCATGAGTTTAACTGAAGACATCACCGCTCTAACCGCTGAAGCCCGCAATCTGGTCAACACATTCAACGCAAAGAGCGCGGCTATTGATGCCAAAGTGGACACAGCTATTTCTGAAATGTCCAACAGCAATATAACAATCTGGGTTGACCCGGCAGGGGGAGATGATTCCAATGCCGGGATGACTGCTCAAACTGCTGTGGCAACGCCAGAGAAAGCTATCACCCTTGTTTCTGGTGCAAGGAGAGCCCAGTTAAATCTGCTGGGTGATGTCGTTCTGCAAAAAGCGACCACAAACCATGCACTACACGTGATCTTGAATGGGGTTGACAATAATGGAGACCCTGTGGATCGTCGCTTTCGGTTCGCAGATGAATCAGTAACCTCCCCACAAGAGGACGGCCAACGGCATCCAGCTTTTATTGGGTCCCCCGGCAACGTGACGTTTGATGTGCGCAACGTCACACTTGAACTTCCAGACGTTCCTGATGACGACGAGTGGATTAAAAAGGTTATCATCTCAGAGGGTCAAATCGACTTTTTTGCCCGCTCATCCAGCGTTGAAATCGCAAACTCAGATTCAGCTGTGGCGCTTGTTGGTTCTTGGGGTGGGCCAGTCGGGTTTTGGGCCTCCAATTTGGCATTTTCTGACGATGTAGCGGGACACCTGATCGAAGGTGTTGCAGATGGTGAAGACCCAAACAGCTACGCCCACATTCGCTCCAACCTCACTTCCGCTTAAAACTGGAGACTTTAAATGCCTGAACTTTCAATCAAACATAATGGTCGCACTTACTATGGTGATGAAGCCTACCTTGAAGCTGCTGGTGTGGCACAAGCTTCAATTGACACGGCTGTGAATCGCCACGTTACGGCTGACTACATGAGTAAACTGGATGAGGTGGCTGATAAGGCCTTCACGGCCTCTGCCAGCCGCACGGCCCGCTATATGGCCAAGGAAACAGAAGCACGAGCTTTTAAGGCGGCTGGCTATTCCGGTGATGGTACAGACTACCCGACCCTCGCCGCTGAAGCGCCAGCGCGAGGGCTTTCCAAGCAAGAACTTGCTGACCTGATTATCACCAAAGCAGACGCATGGCGTACGTTTGGAGCCAATGCAGAAGCTGCCCGCGCCAGCCTGCAAGCTGCGGTATCTAGTGCAGATGGGTGTGAGGCTAAATGCCAAGCCGCTAAGGCCGTGGTGGATGGCCTGAAAGCACAGGCGGCGACACTCGCTAATTAATCAGCCTTTCAATAAGTGCCCACGCATCATTTTGTGCGTGGGTGTTCTCTATATAGCTTCATATAATAAGAAAGAAACAGAATGAACAAAGTCGAGTCTGTTCGGCCCATCGCGCCTTATGTAGGTGGTAAAAGTCTTCTCTCTAAACATATCACTGGACGCATAGAAGCCATTAGCCATCAAACTTATGTTGAGCCGTTTGTTGGAATGGGCGGTATCTTTTTCCGCAGATCAGCCGCCCCGAAGTGCGAAATCATCAATGACATTTCTGGGGATGTGGTCAACCTGTTCCGCATACTTCAGCGCCACTACCCGCAGTTTCTGGATGTCTTGAAATTCCAGATCACAAGCCGCAGCGAGTTTGAACGCCTCAAAGCAACCGATCCGGCTACTTTGACCGATCTGGAGCGGGCCGCCCGCTTTCTTTATCTTCAGCGCACCGCTTTTGGCGGTAAGGTAGAGGGGCGTAACTTTGGTGTGTCATTGCGGCCAGCCACTTTCGATCTTACTAAACTGGTGCCTATGCTGGAAGAGGTACACGAACGGCTTTCGCGGGTCGTTATAGAACGTCTGCCATTTGCTGATTGCATCAAACGCTATGATCGCAAGGAGACCCTGTTCTATCTGGATCCACCCTACTGGAATAGTGAAACCTATTACGGCAAAGGCATATTCAGCAAAGGTGATTACAGCACCTTGGCGGAACAGCTCCGTAACATCAAAGGCCATTTCCTGCTTTCAATAAATGATGTTCCCCAGATCAGAGAAATCTTTTCTGGCTTTGATTTTGAGAAGGTGAACCTCAATTACACCTTGGGTGCGAAGGGCACGAAGGAGGCCCATGAATTGATCATCAGTAACTGACGATTTTGGGGTTCTATTAGGGGTCCTAAAGTGGCCTGTTTTAGAACCCCAATATATTCACTATTGGGAAGCTAAATGGGTGGCATTGAAAGCAAACCGCCTATGCAAGCTAAAACGCTCACCTATGTAAAAGTTTTTGCCGCGCGACACCGTTATCGGTCAGCACGGTATGGATCTTGTAGGGAACCGCTTCAATAAGGGCCCGCAGAAAGGTACTGGCAATCCTTCTGGTGGCTTTTTCAAAGAGTTTGACAAAGGCGAACTTTGAGGTTCGGTCAATGGCAACGAACAAATAGAGCTTGCCTTCTTGCGTACGAACCTCAGCAATATCAAGATGAAAGTAACCAATTGGATAGGCTTTGAAGCGTTTCTTGTTCGCTTTCATATCCGGTGGTGGCAGGCGCGAAATCCCATGGCGCTGGAATAAGCGATGCAGGGACGAGCGGGTCAGACGCGGGATCGTTTCCTGCAGGGCGTAAAGGCAGTCATCGAGTGGCAATAAAGAGTGCTTGCGAAAAGCGACACACGCCGCTTCTTCTGCCACGCTCAGGACTGTGGAGCGGGGATTCTTCCGCCCCATAGGTTGATCTTCCACGCTATTGCGATATTTCCACTTCATCACCGTTTTGGGATTGATGTTATAGCGCCGGCTCAACTCTTTGATGGTTGCATCCGATTTTTGTATGGCTGATCGAACCGCGTGAGTAGTCGTGGCGCTGCCGTGTAATACCTGTCCCATAAGTCCTCCCGAAATGATGAAGTCAATGTTAAACCGATTCCATCTGCTCGCGGGACTAAACATCTAGGCAAATATCATATCGTCTTGTGTCAAACTTTGGCTGTCTGTTTCCCAAAGGGTAATCGTGTTGTTATTGTATTCAATATAGGTAGCTGTTCCTGAAGGGGATTGGTCGTCGTCTATCTGTGAGATCACCAGATCTTCGAAGGTGACGCCGTCCTTGTAGAACTTTAAAGTGTCCTGCCCGATGGTGAAGTCAGTAATGATGTCGTTGCCTGCATTTTCCTCAAATACAAACGTATTACTTCCGTTCACTCCGGTCATTTTGTCGTCACCGGTTCCACCGAACAGCATATCGTCGCCGTCTCCGCCCACCAGCCAGTCGTCGCCATCAAACCCATAAAGATATGTGTCATCGCTTTGGTTGGTTTTGACCGAGTTCATGGCAAAGATAACATCGGCGAAATTGGTGCCTGTCAAATACAGGTTGCCATTGGACGAGGTGATATCCTCTCCATTGATGATCTGTCCGGAATAGGCACCGCTCATGATGAGGGTCTGGCCATCCTCAAGACCGATGGAATCGAGAGAGTCTTGGAGAGTGGTGCCCGACCCCATATCGGTACTCAGATCACTTTCAGATAACTCGTTTCCCGCGGAATCGTAGTATTTACCGTCGTAGTAGCGGATCTGGAATTCATTTGCGGCCATCTGATCAGATAACTGCTTACTGATGACCTTGGCTGAAGATCCCGCTCCGGAGCTTTCTTGAATATAGGCGACCAGATCGGAATCAGGCGCTACACGGGCGATGAGACCTCCGTTGGATTTGTCATCAACGTCCGTCCAGATTTCGTATTCGCCGTTGTTGCTGGTGGTGGATTTCCAGTAGCTCAGGGCATTATTATCGGTTGCCGTTGCTGTGTAAAGGAACACATCCTCCCGCATGTCGAAATCTTTGACCCAAGTGTAATCCTGCTGGGCATAGGAGACGATGGAGCCGCCATTTGAGCGGGCATATTCGCCAAGGGCAGCAGTCATGGCGGCGTTAAAGCCCAGACCAATGAGAATATTAAGCCCTGGAACTGTGCTGCCCATTGCCAGACTTGCCATGGAGTTGGCTGTGACAAAGCCGCGCCCAATAGACCAGTTCACCCAGTCGGTTCCACCAGAGCCTTCATAGTAGGAAATATACTCGCTTTTTAAACCTCCAGTGATGATCAGGTCAGCGCCGTCTCCTGCATACACCGTGTCAATGTCCTGACCGGTCCGTCCGCCCACATGGATCAGGTTGGTTCCGGTTTCCGCATAAATGGTGTCACTTCCGTCACCGGAAAAAATCACGTCATTCCCGTATCCGGCGTGAATCTCATCATCTCCGGAACCTGTAACGATCAGGTCATTGTAACTTTTAGAGCTGTCAAATCTGGAATTATCGTCTGGCCCGTGGTCGCCGTAAACCAAGGAGTCTGCGTTGCTTGTGTAAATGGTGTCATCACCGCTGCCACCAATAACGGTGCTGGACTGTTTTGAGGAACTCTTGATATCGCCAAGGTTTATAAGATCATCGCCCGCACCTGCATCGATGTAAATTTTCAGATCGTTGGAGTACTTCCCATTTTGCAGGTTGACGTAGAACTTGTCATCCCCATCCCCTAAATCGGCATTAATACCTTTCAGGTAGGCTTTCTCGTAGGCCTTCTTCCAGCTGATATAAAAATCATCATCCCCACTGCCCGATGTGATCTCGTACTTGTAGGATTGGCTTTGCCACGTGGCGTGCTTGCCTTTGAACTCATTGGTTATGCCGCCATCACCAAAGGTCTTTTTTAAAACAGCCATCTATTCCCCATTCACTTGTTGAGTTCCTATTGCAAGCTTGCCTGTGAGAGCAAGTGCGATAGTTCCTTATTTGAAGTGTGCTCAAGGAGTGATTTATGGCAGACAATAGTTTTTTGTGTAATTAACTATAGTTAATATTACTCAGAGTAATTTCATGTATTTGAATTTATATAGTTAATCTGTGCTGTATTCTGTGTATTTATAGTTGTCGAGAGTATGCCTTTCAAAGTGAAGATCGAAAGACATACTCGTGCGTATCAGCTGAGGCTAGAGACGGCGCTCCTTACCTGCCCTAATAGGATTTGGGCAGGCCAAGAACTTTTTCTGCCACAAAGCACAGGGCCAGCTGCGGGGAGACGGGGGCAATACGCGGGATCAGGCTTTCACGCAAATACCGCTCCACATGGTACTCCTTGGCATAGCCGAAGCCACCATGCGCCATGAGGGCAGTTTGGCAGGCATTGAAACCGGCTTCTCCGGCCAGATACTTGGCCATGTTGGCACTGGCTCCGCAGGATTTGCCGCTGTCATATTCCCATGCTGCTCTCATAATCAAAAGCCATGCGGCTTCCAGCTCGGCTGTACAGGCGGCGAGGGGGTGCTGGATGGCCTGATTTTTGCCGATAGGCCGGTTGAATACAATGCGCTCCTTGGCGTAGTTGGCTGCCCGTTTGATGGCAGCAAAGCCAAGGCCCACCGCTTCGGCAGCAATCAAGATACGCTCAGGATTCATACCGTGGAGGATATACTGGAATCCATGTCCTTCCTCTCCGATAAGATCACTTGCGGGGATCTCAAAATTATCAAAAAACAGCTCATTGGAATCCACTGCCTTGCGGCCCATTTTGTCGATTTCGGAAACGGTAATGCGCTCCCGATCAAAAGGGGTGTAGAACAGGGAGAGGCCGTGGGTGTGGGATTCCACGTCTTCAAGCGGCGTTGTGCGGGCAAGAAGCAGGAGATGGTCGGCCACCTGCGCTGTCGAGATCCAGACTTTCTGACCGTTAACCACGTACTTATCCCCCCGCTTTTCAGCAAAGAGTTTGAGCTGGGTGGTGTTGAGGCCGGTGTTGGGTTCTGTCACGGCAAAGCAGGCCTTGGAGTTTCCTTGGGCAATGGGGCGTACCATGCGCTCCTTCTGCTCCTGCGTGCCAAAAATCTCAACGGGCTTAAGGCCGAAGATGTTGATGTGAACGGCTGAGGCGCCCGATAGTCCGGCACCGGATTCTGAAATGGTGCGCATCATCACCGCGGCCTCGGAAATGCCAAGGCCTGCGCCGCCAAGCTCTTGCCCCGTACAAATGCCCAGCCAGCCCTCTTTGGCTAAAGTTCCATAAAAATCATCGGGAAAGCCCCCTTGCTGATCCCGTTTGAGCCAGTATTCCTCATCAAACCCCTCGCAGATTCGGGCAATCGCCTCTTGAATTGCCTGTTGCTCTTCAGTGAAAGAGAAGTCCATTCTACCAATCCTTTAATTCCTTCGGGTGCGCTGTGGGCCATAAGATGACCGGCAACCCTAAGCCGCGTGTTTGGGAGGGGTGGGGGAATAGACTAAGTGTAAATACGGGGATGTCAATGGAGCGGAGGTCCCCTTGAAAAATAATAGTGCTAAAGGGGAAAGTAAGAGATCGAAATTGCGGCAACCCTCACAAACAAGGAGCGAGAGTTGCGCAAATCATTAGCGAAGCTAGAGCCCCCGCAGCATATTGCCCAAAACCAGCAGCAGCCACGCAATACCCATGGTTGGGTAGGCATTGCCGGAAACCACCGGAATGTGCATCACACTAAAGTAAACCAGCAGCGAGCAGATGCCCAAAGCCAGCGCCAGCAGGAACAGAATAAAGCTTGGGGGAGATAATCTCATGTCAAAACCTCAAAATTTAGAGAGCGCGCTGGTGATCTGTGTCATCTCATCCCTGTGCCAGCCTTGTGGCGGGGTGTAAAATGAACTCGAAGAGCGCAGCAGACGCTTTTCTCCACTTTTCAGCGCCTATGAAAACGGATAGGGGAGCGCCCCCTTTAAATTCTCCAGATTATCGCAGGATGCAGAGCAGAGATACCACCTGTCAAAGTGCAAGACACCCGTTAAAATCTGTGGGGTTTGCGCCCCCTGTTGTTTCTAGATAGCCTGCCAGATCATCAAAGTGAGGAGAAGCGAATTGGAAAAAATCACGGGTGGATGTCTCTGCGGGAAGGTGCGGTTGGAGGCCTTTGGGGCACCGGACAGGGTTGGCGTTTGCCACTGCCTTGATTGCCGCAAGCACCATGGGGCGGTTTTTTATGCCGCCGCCGTTTACCCGGAAGGTGCCGTCAGCATTAAAGGTGAACTGGGAGAGTTCAAGGGCCGCTTCTTCTGCCCCACCTGCGGTTCCTCCGTTTATGCAAGAAGCGGGGACGAGGTGGAGGTCCATCTTGGTACGCTGGATGAGCCCAGCCAGCTGTCTCCCACCTATGAACTGTGGACCACCCGCCGCGAAAAATGGCTGCCCCCGTTCCAAGGGGTGAGAGGCTATGAGTGCAACCGTCGAGAGGAAAAATGAGCTAGCCTTGCTTAATGCCGACCAAAGACTGCTGTAAACCTGCCAACTGGAGACCTGTTCTTCGCTCCGCTCCTCCGGCATGACCCAAGAGCTTTTGGTAGGGCTCTACCCACACCCATGGGCCGTCATTCCGCACTTAGATAGCGGGATTCAGCCACTCACCCATCCACTTTGAGGAACACACATATGAAAATAGTGACGCATTCAGCATTCATGGCAAACTCTTCCCTCAGCTCCAGCTTGATCCTGATCTGCTAAATTCTTGTAAACATGTATATTTTTATAGTTTAGACTCTCAGGGTACGTAGGGAGATGAGATTGTCGCGGCCTCATAATGCGCGGGGATCTAATACTTATTTATAGTATGCTTATTGTGAAATTTAAATCTAAAGTTGTGAGTAGATAGATTCACGCAAGGCGAAGTGTCCCTTACTCTCACTCATGTTTGGTTTGCTTTGAGCGTGCAATGAACTCCTCTACATTCATTGAAGAGGGCGCAATGAGGTACGGTGAACTCCAATGACGACTATCGGCTCTTCCAATTCGCTAAGTCAGGCGCATAGCCTACTTCAGGTTTTCCAAGTGAGTTCGCTGAACAATGGGCTGCGCAACGATACGGAAAACAAGACAGCAGCAGAGAAGATTCAGGAAATCGTCTCGGGCACAAATGATTATTCCAAAACTGCAGCTCAGGCGCAAATAATAGCCGCCCAGCTGAATGCAGAGGCAGCTGCGGCGGCTGCTGCTGAGAAGGCGGAGGAAACAGAGGAAGTAGAAGGAGACTTCGGTTTCGAAATTGGCGGTGTTTTCTATGAAAATGTAGAGGACATGAGTGAAGTGGACCGGATTAATGCCTACAGAGCAGCCAAAAACTCAATGCACTTCATAGAAGCTGGCAGTTCACACGAACAAAACGGATTTAGTTCTGAATTCGCGTCTATGCCGGATACTTTTAGCGAACGCATGGGGCACGTCAAGTTTGAAATTTCAGGTACTAATCGTCCTTCTCTTCATGATCCTGTCTATCAGGAATATCTCCGTGTCTCACAAATGACCAATGATATCGAGGACTACTATCGAGAATCCTATGGTGTCTACAGCTTGGAGTACATAACACTTTCACACAGTCTTCTTGAATCGCGTGAAGATATACTTGCAGAGCGTGATACTGTTGTTGAGCAGTATGGCTATCAAAGTTTGGAGTATGTCGAATTTATCTCTGACTTTTTTACCAATAAAACAAATATGTCATTTGCGCAGCATACTACTCCCGATGGAATGAGGATCACGTTCCAGCGTGATCAGGACGAAACGGGTATGATTAAATCGCCAGCGGAAAATATCTCACCTTATTTTTTGATGGAAACTGAAGAGGGGTCTGAGTGGTATTTGTTCGACTCTGAAACCCGAGAGTTAAAGTCCTTTTATGATGCCATTCAGCTTGATAAACTGGATACTTCAAAAGCAGTTCCTGTAGATTTATCACAGGCGAATGTTTCAAACATAGAAATACCTATAGGTTTTGCTGGCAGCATATTTTAAATAATTGAATGCCTCTCGGCTCCGGCCTTATTGCGGCCCGATAAGCGCGTGTAACCATGGATACCGCATCTCCGCTCTGTTCCTCGGTGTGACAGTTGTTCTTGGGTAAACGCCAAACCACTTCCATGGATAATCATCCCCCGCTTAGATAGCGGGGTCCTCCTCTTGTCAAACGCATCACATGTGAATGTAGTGATGCACCCAGCACTCCTCGACAAACTTCTCCATGCCTTCGGGAATATGTGCCTGCGACCAGTCTTGACCTGCAAATTCGCGCAGGCTGTCTTCGCTGTCCCATTCGCTTATCATGGCATATTCATCGGGGGAGAGGGGGCTGGGGCCTCCCAGTATAGCCCGCAGGCATCCCGCACGTTCCGCGACCGAACTAAGTGCAACCGTTTGAAACAGTGGTTCAAACTCTTCCCGCAGTTCCGGCTTGATCCGAACCCTGTAAATACGTGTAATCATTGATGTCATCCAAACTTCAGCAGGATATGCCGCGCGGCTTTTCCCGAAAGTGGCCCTATTAAAAATACCATTGAAGGCACCAAAACAACTGTTATCAGCAGGGTACGCAGCGGCATGGCGGCCTCCACCTGCGCCCATTCAAATGCCAGCAGGGCAAGCGTAACAGCGGTATAGACAACAACCCACGCGAAGAATACTGCGAGTAGTTTTGTCATGTACGGCGCTCCATGAATTTGGAAATGACTTGAAAATATCCTGGCAGGATGGCGTTTAAACTCTGTTTTCCCGCATCGGTCAGCGCCAGTCGGTGCGCGCGGGAATCTTCTTTGTCTTCACTGCGAACAAGAAGACCGGCGCTGAGCATGGAGGAGATTGTCCGGTGAAGGACGGGTTTTGAAACGTCCAGCCGTTGGTTGATCTCACTTTGGCGCAGACTGTCTGTCTCCGGTTCGCGGTCGATGACCACCAGAACGAGGAATTTCAGCTGGGAAAGCTGGTGGGCACTGAAATAGGTGTCCAGCAGGCGGCCCAGTTCGCTGGCCGAGCGCATCATGGACAGGGCCTGCTCGATATCATCGGTGCTGCCCACGCCGGTTTGGGCAACGTACCGGTCAATCATCATGCGGGTGGGCAATTCCTTTAGAAAATACATGGGGCTACATCACTCCGTGCAGGGGCAGGATACGGGGTGGCTTAGCGAGCCATTCCTCGTAGGACTTGAAAACAGCACGGGTATACGGCTGGTCGTGGTGCTGATCCAGCGCACTTTGATTGTCCCACTCTTCAAACAGATAGAGCGTGTCGCCAGCGGGCGAGGTGAACAGATCAAAAGACCGGCAACCAGCCTCCGCGCGTGTCTCATCAAGAATACTGATAATCGCCTGCTGCGCGTCTTTAAAGTGTTCCGGCTTCGGGGTGATTTCAGCAAATATGAAAAGGGGGTGTGACATGACGATCTCCTTAATTAAGTTATCATGATAACTAAATGGGGCACCGGTTCCTGTCAAGCACTTTAAAATGCGATGGATCAGGGCCTAGGCAAAATGCACTCCCACCGCAATTAAAGAGCAATTCTTTGAAGGTATCTTTCACCTTTCAATTTACTCCCTTGCCCTGAAAGCGCATCAGCGCGAAGGCTCAGGCACATTGAACGCTTAAAGACATAAACCCATAGATACCGGATCTTCGCTCCGCTCGTCCGGCATGACGGCGGTGTCATGAGAGAAGGGCCTCACGCACCCCAAAGGCCGTCATCCCGCGCTTGACGCGGGATCCCGTTGTTCTTGGACTGGCCCTGAAAATTTTAGAAAGTGATCAGTCGTAGTTTGGGTAACTATTGCAGTAACGTTTGTTGTGGAGGCGCAACTTTATTTTCTGAGATGAAGGAAGAAGGAGGCGTTTCTATGATGTCAACTAGCGCAAACATAATTATGGAAGTAAAGACTATTGATATAAAAGTTTGCAGCCAAAAACTTGGAGAATTGAGAACTTCTCGCCAAGGTTTAACTTTCCGAATAGGTTCGTCGCGCTTTGATAACAGTAATATTGTACGTTGTAGAGCCGTAAGGAACAGGAGGATACTGAGTACGGCTGTACCTATGACGGCAAAAAAGTTACAGAGTATGATGAATATATTGGAAGGGTTTCCGAAATCCCAAATTACACTAGCTGCCGCAACAAAAGCGCCTCCAAAAGCTACCAGCTCTGCTATTAGTTTTAAATCCTCGGCAAACTCTCTTGAGCTAAGAGGGGATTCTAATGGTTGAGGCTTTGAGGTGGACTCGGTCATGCTTCTTCTTTTTGTTCCATTTTTCGTCTTTGTTCACGGCGTTCTTCAGCCAGCGCGATGCGTTGAGGTTCAGTGAAAAGATCTTTAAGGACTAAAACGGTGAAGTCCATTAGGTCTTCAACTTCACTTTTGCCCAATGTTCCGTCATGTACTCCATCATTTCCTTCAAACCTAATATGATCAGCAAGGCGTTTTAAACGCTTGGAAAGATCGCCTTTTTCAAAAAGCCAGTTTATTCGGTCGGCTAAGTTCTTTCTTGCTTTCTGGTTTGGGCCACCGTCTCCGGCAGGAGCATTTGGCAAAATCTTTTTTGTAGCGACATCGAGGCATAATCTACACATAGCTCCGGCAGCGTTGTAACAACTCTCTGCTTGGCAACGTGCGGCTTCAGTGAAAATAGTTTCCAGATCATTAGGGAGGTGCTCAGGGCACGAAACCTGCCCCCAAGCAGGTGGTCTGATTTGTTCATGTATGTCATTAAAATAGCGCGAAAATTTACTATGTAATTCTGCAAACGAATTTGATCTGAGAGTTGGTTTGCGTGTCCCAAATCTAAAAAGTGAAACTTCTCCGCAATTACGACAAACTCCAGTAACTTTTGCATAGCGAAAAAAATCTCCCGCACGGTCACGGTCTGGGATAATGGCGTTTACTGCGAAAGTTACTTTCTTTGCATTGCACCATGAACAATCGCTTACAAATTCAGACATGCAGCTTTTCCTAAACAGTTAGTGGTTGTTGTGCAGTTTCTGACATAAAACGGCGAATTAAAAATGATTGTATAAACTATAATTTACACCTTATATGTTTAAGGGATTTTGTTCAATGACGTCCTTGACGGGATTGATGTAGCGATTCCCACCTTCACCAATCCCCCTCCCATCTTTTTCCGCAAAAGGGCTGGCAATCTTTTGCAATCTTCAATATGAGCAACACAACACTTTTCGAATTGGATCAGGGGCATGGCTGGCGCTGGATATTCACGCGACGCGAGCCTTTGATAAATCTGAGCGGGCAGGAGCTGCGCTCAAGGAGGCTTTATGAGTGCAGCTGGAAAGCAGCCCTATGAAACGCGCCGCACGTTTGCGATTATCTCGCATCCCGATGCCGGTAAAACCACGCTGACGGAAAAGCTGCTTTTGGGCGGCGGGGCGATCCGCGCGGCGGGGCAGGTGCGTGCACGTGGCGAGCGTCGGCGCGCCCGTTCTGACTGGATGAAAATCGAGCAGGAGCGCGGAATCTCCGTGTCATCCTCCGTGATGACATTCGAGCGCGATGGCTACCTGTTCAACCTGCTGGATACGCCGGGCCACGAAGACTTTTCTGAGGACACCTACCGCACGCTCACCGCCGTTGATGCGGCGATCATGGTGATTGACGCGGCAAAGGGTATTGAGACCCAAACCCGCAAGCTGTTCGAAGTTTGCCGTCTGCGGGATATTCCCATCATCACCTTCATCAACAAGATCGACCGCGAAGGCCGTCACCCGCTGGAAATTCTGGATGAAATCCAAGAGGCGCTGGCGCTGGATGTGACGCCCATGAGCTGGCCTGTTGGCATGGGCTCTGACTTCTTCGGCGTTTATGACCATCTGGGCAACCGCTTCTTCACCTCCACCGAGGGGCGCGGCGGGCCTATGGACACCATCAAACCCGTTGAAGGCTTGGAAGACCCCGAGCTGGTTGGTGATCTGTTTGACAATATCCGCGAAGAGCTGGAAGAAAACGTTGAGCTGGGCGGCGCGGGCTATCCTGAGTTTGATCCTGAAAGCTTTCTGGAAGGTCATTTGACCCCTGTCTTCTTCGGCTCTGCCCTGCGTGATTTTGGTATCGAGCAGGTTCTGGATTTCATTGCCGAACATGCGCCATCCCCGCACTCCCAGCCAGCCACCGGCGGGCGCACCATCACGCCGGACGAGAAAAAAGTCACCGGTTTTGTGTTTAAGGTGCAGGCCAACATGGACCCTAAACACCGCGACCGCATCGCTTTTGTGCGCCTGTGTTCAGGCACCTTCAAGCGCGGCATGAAATTGAAGCACGTGCGTGCGGGCAAGCCCATCACCGTGTCCGCACCGCTGTTCTTCTTTGCAGAAGAGCGCGAGATTGCCGAAAAGGCTTATCCGGGTGACGTGATCGGCGTGCCAAACCACGGGCAATTACGTGTGGGGGACACCTTGTCCGAAGGTGAAGTCATTCACGTGACCGGCCTGCCTGCGTTCGCGCCGGAAATCCTGCGCCGTGTGCGCCTGACGGACACCATGCGCGTCAAACAAATGCGCCGCGGCTTGGAAGATTTGGCAGAAGAAGGTTTGGTGCAAATCTTCAAGCCTGCTATTGGCACCAACTGGATTGTGGGCGTTGTGGGTGTGTTGCAGCTGGACGTTGTTGTGGACCGGCTCAAGGCTGAATATCAGACGGAAATCGGCTTTGAAGCGGTGATGTATAACACCGCCCGCTGGATTGAATGTGATGATCATATCAAGCTGGACAAGTTCTTGGAGACCAACCGCGCCAACGTTGCCAACGACCGCGACGACAAGCCGGTTTATCTGTTCAAGAACGCTTGGGAAGTGAACTATGTGGGCGAAAAGAACCCCGATATCCGCTTCCGTGAAACCCGCGAGATTGTATATTCGGATTAATCAAAGGCTTTACCGCTTGGCTGGACCCCGGATCAGGTCCGGGGTGACATCTGTGCTAGATGAGAAGCCAAGCCACACATAACAGCGTCATCCCGGCCTATGAGCCGGGATCCAAACCGACTATCGTAGCCCTACACGCGTTTAGAGAGATTTGATGTTAGACCCTGCTTTGGAAACACTGGTTCTGCCGGTTCTGGAAGAAAGCATTGCCCTGCCGGACACGGGCGAGCTGTTGTTTTTGCGCGCGCGCATGGGGCCATCCCTGCGCCAGCTGCCAAGGGAGCGTCTCGTTTGCCATCAAACCTTTGCACCGGACGCAAACGCTCTGGAGCGTTCGGGCTTTAAAACTGTTTTTGAGGTGGAAGGGCAATTCCCCTTCATCATGGTGCTGCCTCCACGCCAGAGAAAAGAAGCGCGGGCGCTGTTGGCGCAGGCTGTAAAGGCATGCGGTGAGGGCGGCATGGTGGTGGCGGCAATCTCCAATACGGAAGGGGCCAAAACCTGCGAGGCAGACCTGAAAGCTCTGGCGGGCCTTGATGGCAACAAATCCAAAAACAAATGCCGCGTGTTCTGGACGCAAATCTCCAAGGAAACGGTCAATCAAGACCTGCTTGACGAGTGGTTGCAGCTGGATAGCGTGCACGAGATTGAACAGGGGCGCTATAAAAGCCGCCCGGGTGTGTTCTCTTGGGATCATATCGACCATGCCTCCAAGCTTCTGGTAAAGCACCTTCCAGCCACCCTTCAAGGCAAAGGGGCGGACTTTGGCGCCGGACTGGGATACCTTTCCGATGAAGTGCTCACCAAGTGCCCTAAAGTGTCCGGTATGGACCTTGTGGAAGCAGAAAAGCGTGCACTGGACCTTGCCAAGCTGAACCTGTCTAGCGCTGCAAAGCCCGTTGAGTTCATCTGGGCAGATGTGACAGCAACGCTCAAAGGGGCCTACGACTTCATCGTCATGAACCCGCCGTTCCACACCGGTAAAGCCGACCGCACCGATCTGGGCCAAGCCTTTATCGTGTCCGCAAGCAAGGCTTTGAAACCGGCAGGATCCCTCTGGATGGTCGCCAACCGGCATTTGCCCTATGAGCACACGCTGGAGAAGCATTTCGATCGTTTTGAAATTGTGGGCGATGAAGGTGGATTTAAAATCATTCATGCAGTAAAGGCACGCAAATGAGACTGGTTAAACTCATAGCAAACCTTGGCTATGGCAGCCGCAAGGAAATCACACAGGCCATCAAAAACGGCTGGGTAACGGACCGCGCGGGAAATACGCTGAAAAAAGACAGCACCACCCCGCACGAGGACATCCTTCTTGACGATGAGCCGTTGGACCCGCCCGAAGGCCTCGTGCTGATTATGAACAAACCACTTGGCTATACCTGCTCGAAAAAAGACATCGGCAAACTGGTTTATGACCTGCTGCCCGAGCGCTTTCGCGTGCGAAAACCAGCCCTGTCCACTGTGGGGCGGCTGGACAAGGACACCTCGGGTGCTTTGATATTTACCGATGACGGGCAACTTCTGCACCGCATCAGTTCTCCAAAGTCCAATGTTTCAAAGGTGTACGAAGTGGAACTGGACCGCCCGTTGGATGGTACGGAAGTGGACCTGTTTGCCTCCGGCACTCTCATGCTGGACAGCGAAACCACACCGCTTAAACCCGCTGAACTGGAAGTGCTTGGCGAAAAATCCGCAAGGCTCACCCTGCATGAAGGCCGCTACCACCAAGTCCGCCGCATGTTCGCCGCCACCGGCAACCACGTCACCTCCCTCCACCGCTCCAAAATCGGCGGCCTCTCTGCTGATATGGCGGAAGAGGGCGGCTACAAGATTTTGAGTGCGGACGAGGTTGAGAAGGTGTTTGGTTCTCCTGAAAAAGCCTAACGGGCAAATTACTATTCTCGCCAAATAAAGTGTTAGCTGTTCATTCAACTTTTGAACCGAACAAAGCACATTGTTGTGCCTTTGCTGTTTATGAATGGCAACATTTTACATTGAAACTATAATAGGGACGTGTAGTGATTACAAATCGCAAAATTTCTTTGAAACAGTCACTTGTAATGATACTTTTCACTCTGGCTTTATCTGGCTGTCAAACTAGTTCAGAAAAGATAAGTGAAGAGCGTATCTTAAATAATAAATATAATTTGACCCAAAGTAAAAAAGTGGGTGGTTTCTCTTTTTCTTATAGTAAACCCGATCAAACACGGAACTGGGAGTACCTTATGAGTATTTCTCCAGTCCCGCCTTCATTGCGTGACCAGAAATTCTTATCTGCTCTCTTCGATGCGAGTTCAGAAATTTGCAAGTCAAATGTTCCAAATGCCAATACAGATAAAATTGGCGTTATAAGTAAAAGGCCCATAGTGGATAAGCAAAGTCAGACTTCAAAGCTGTTGATGTTCTGCCATGAAAAATAGCTTTCGGTAAAGCTTGCCGTTTGTTATTCCAAGTGAAATTTGTTTCAAACTATCTGTAACTAGACCCCGCATCAAGTGCGGGGTTACACACGCGGAAAAGTTGAATAAGTGTTTGGGTGAAGAGGCTTAAAGTTCCCGTTATGAATTAGTCCGGCGAGTGCTGGGGAAAGTCCACTACTGCCTTCTTTTGAAGGCTTGCTCGATCAATCTTGCCAGATGATATGAGCTCAATGGTATCGACGAATTTTATGGCATGAGGCGTTTTAAAGCCAATGCGCTTTTTGACAAACGAAATTAGTTTTTGCTCGCTAACGGGGCTGTGCCCTTTTTTCAAAACAACGTAGGCAGCGATATTTTCCCCGTGAATGCTATTGGGGACACCCACAACCGCAGCGCTTCTAACTTCTGGGTGTGAAAGCAAGACTCCCTCTACTTCTTGAGGGTAAATGCTTTCTGCATCAAACTTTATGATCTGCTTCGCTCTGCCCCTGAACCAATAGTGGCCTTCCGCATCCTCCATAAATAAATCTTCAGAGTCCAGCCACCCGTCAACCGACTGCAATGGCCTATAGCTTTTCCCCTCCCGGAAACCGATTGCAGTTGCCTTTGACTTATACCAAAGGTTTCCGACGGTGCCTTGAGGAACTTCTCTCCTATTTTTATCTCGGATTGATATCTGGACTTCTGGATAAGGCCCCCCAACCGAGCCAATATAGCGCCTATCCTCGACGGCATTGGTTAGTAATATGCAGCTCTCCGTAGTGCCATAGCCTTGGAATATGGGAATACCGGTTTCAAGTATAAACTGGTCATAGAGTGTCTCGGGAAGTTTATCCCCTGCTGTTCTAAGTATTCGTATTGAACTCAGGTCTATTTGTTTACGTTTATGGTCCTCAAGAAGAGAATATATTTCTTTTACATGACTTGTTACGAAGGTTGGATGGAATGTGTTGATGGTGGCTCGGATGGAGGACTGTTCTTGAGAAGGGGCCACTGCAGTTTTCCCTCCTGCGCCCAATCCGGCAAAAACCATCAATAGACCAGAAAGGTGAAAGAGTGAGGCGCAATTAAGCGTAGTATCTTTGTCTGTGATATTAAAGACTTGAATAAACGCCTGTACGCTCGTGCCGAAGTTCTTCGCATTGTAGGTTACTCCTTTCGGAGCTCCGGTGCTGCCAGATGTATACAGGATGAGAAACGGCCTTTCTGGACAAGGGGGAGGGAGTGAAGCAACGGCTCTAATATTGCTTTTTGAGACCTCAAGTCCTAGGGACACTTCATCTGAATACTTTAGATACAGCACCTCAATGCCAAGATTGGAAATATTCTCGCATTTTGCCAGATCGCGCCTTTTACTTGGATGAGCCAAAAGGAGTTTGGGTGCGCTCTTAAGCAGCGCACTGTCAATCTGTCTGGGGGTGAATGGATAATATATTGGGAATACAACAGTTCCCGATTTTAACGCAGCGCAAAAAGCAACAACGGCTTCCCAGCAATTTGGGAGGAGTAATGTAAACAAGTCTCCTGGAACCAGCCCCTTGGCGAGCAGAGTTTGCGCGAGTTTGTCGCTCAAATCATTGAGCTGTCGCCATGTCAGACAAGCGCGCTGCGAAAGCACTGCGTATTCATCTGGCTTGTTACTATACCCAAGATCTACTATGGAATGCAGATCACATATCTTATCCAGTTTTGGACCGAGTTTTGGCATTTTTTGATTGCTGTAGTTATTTCGACCTGTCCTAGCTCAGGACTAACAGGGTGCACCGAATGACGCAAAGTAAACTTGCCGTGATGCCGTACTCTTGCATTAAATGGTTAAGGGCCGGGCTTGGTACAGGGGCTGAAGAGACTGAACCCCTTTGGGCGCGATGAGCTGAATTGAGGCGCTTGGATAGTATCTGGACGAAGGTCCGCTTAACTTGGCGTGAGTTCTAGCCAGACCTGCAACGCCCTTGAATGTCATAAGGGCCTTGGTGTTTATTACAGTAAGGAATGCTTCTATGTCGGTCTACAAACACCTGAGCTGTGAGAAGAAAGACCAGATTGTCACTATGAGGGCGGCGGATTATCGCTGCCTGCAATCACGACGGCTTTAACCGGCTCAATCAACTTTGCGGAAAGTCCACCACTGCCTTTGTTTGGAGGCTTGCTCTATCAATCTTGCCAGATGATATGAGCTCAATAGTATCTACGAATTTTATGGCATGAGGCGCTTTAAAGCTAATGCGCTTTTTGACAAATGAAATCAGGTCTTGTTCGCTGACGCAACTGTGCTCCTTGTCCAAAACCACGTAGGCAGCGATATTTTCTCCATGAATGCTATTGGGGACACCCACAACCGCAGCGCTTCTAACTTCTGGGTGTGAAAGCAAGACGCCCTCTACCTCTTGGGGGTAAATGCTTTCTGCGTCAAACTTTATGATTTGCTTTGCTCTGCCCCTAAACCAATAGTGGCCTTCCGCATCCTCCATAAATAAATCTTCAGAGTCCAGCCACCCGTCAACCGAATGTAATGGTTTATACCAATTCCCCTCCCAAAGGCCGATGGCACTTGCCTTTGTCTTGTACCAAAGGTTTCCAACAATGCCTTGAGGGACTTCTTTGTAATTTTCATCTCGGATTGATATCTGCGTGCTTGGGTAAGGACCCCCTATTGAACCAATGTAGCGCCTATCTCCGCTGGCATTGAGAAGTAATGGACCGCCCTCAGTTATTCCATAGCTTTGGTATATTGAAATACCCGTTTCAACTAAGAATTGGTTGTAGAGAATTTCGGGGAGTTTATCTCCTCCGGATGCAAGTATTCGTACTGAACTCAAGTCTACTTGTTTACGCTTATAGCCTTCAAGGAGAGAATAAAGTTCCCTTACATGACTTGTTTCATAGGTCGGATGGAATGTGTTGATAGCGGCATGGATGGAGGAGGAATCTTGAGAACGAGCCACGGCAGTTTTCCCTCCTGCGCCCAATCCAGTAAAAACCCTCAATAGACCAGAAAGGTGAAAGAAAGAGGAGCAATTAAGCGTTATATCTTTGTCTGTGATCTTAAATGCTTGGATACTTATCTGCACACTCGTGCCGAAGCTTTTTGCGTTGTGGGTTATGCCTTTGGGAGCTCCGGTGCTGCCAGATGTATACAGTATGAGAAACGGCCTTTCCGGACAAGGGGGAGGGAGTGACGCAACGGCTCTAATACTGCTTTTTGAGACCTCAATTCCTAGAGACACTTCATCTGAATACTTTAGATACAGCACCTCAATGCCCAAGCTGGAAATATTCTCGCATTTTGTCAGATCGTTCCTTTTGCTTGGATGGGCCAAAAGGAGTTTGGGTGTGCTCATATGCAACGCACCGTCAATCTGCCTAGGGGTAAATGGATAATATATTGGGAATACTACAGTTCCTGATTTTAGTGCCGCGAAAAAAGCAACAACTGCTTCCCAGCAATTTGGCAGTAACAGTGCAAAACGATCTCCAGCAACCAACCCTTTTGCGAGCAGAGTTCGTGCGAGTTCGTCGCTCAAATCATTGAGCTGTCGCCATGTCAGACAAGCGCGCTGCGAAAGCACTGCGTATTCATCTGGCGTGTTACTATACCCAAGATCTACTATGGAATGCAGATCGCATGTTTTATCGAGTTTTGGACCGAGCTTTGGCATTTTTTTGATTGTTGTAATTACTTTGACCTGTCCTAGGTCTGGACTAACAGGGTGCACTGGATGACACAAAGTAAACTTGCCGTGCTGCCGTACTCAAGCATTAAATGGTTAAGGATCGGACATGGCGGAGCGGGGCTGACGCGATTGAGCGCCTTTGGATGGGATGAGCTGAATTGCGACGCTCGGATAGTATCTGGACCGTGGTCCGTTTAACTTGGTTGAGATCTTCGTAAAAGGTATACTTAAAACTGGCTGGTGAGAGAGTATGGGTACTTGAGGAAATACACTCAAATATCAGGTTCCTCCTATCACTGACTGGAATAAATGGGGTGCGGTGCCGCAACAGGTGTTAACGTCTCAGCGTAGTTTCGCAGCGACACTTCAAATACAATAGGTAGGGGCTAGCGTGTGTTCATGAAACACCACACCGTTTCAACTCAGAACCAGATTTCTTAATTCAAGATCTAACCGGACGTTGCCATGTAATCCGCCTCTTTTGCCTTGCGGGTGGTCCACCAGCCTTTTGTGGGGGCGGTGAAGGCGACGCGTTCGCAGTGGGGGCAGTTGACGGGGTAGTGCTCCTTGCCGCCGGGGAATCGGGCGCCGCGCTCACTGATGACAAACTTCTCTGTACAGGTGGGGCAAGTTTCAATGTTCATTGTAAAATCAATCCTTTAGAGCAGTGAGTGTCCATCAGTACATAAGACTACTTCAAGATTTGCGCACTTGCATCCAATGGGAAATGGGGGAGGGGACGGCAGAGCCCGCTGCTTTGCCCACCGCCCTAGCGCTTTTCCCGCTTCCTCAAAGAGGAGCTATTGTAAAATAGGGCTGTGCTTTACTGGTGTCGGCAGGGGAGCTGTATCTACTCTAGGAAAATTGAGGCTGTGCGCTTATGGTTCTGGCTTGCCTTAAAGAATCAACGGGTTAATCCTTTGCGCAAGAAATACTATGTCTATGCCCTCGTGTTTTGGCCAATTCCAATTTTGCTGCTGGAAATTCTTATTTTAATCTGGGCGGAAAGCAGAGGCTGTACCATTTGGGCGCGGGGGCCGGAGCCCTGCATCGTTCTTGGCCGTGATATTGGAGAGCATCTCTACCCCCTTTGGTCTGTGGGGTATCAGGCCATGTTCGGCATCGGCTGGGTGATTGATGCCTTGCTTATCTGGGGACTGGTGAAGCTGGTTTTCTGGGTGAGACGGCGCTGGGGGTAGAGCATCCTTACAGCCAGTTTTTGCGGATGGTAAAGCCTTGTTTTTCCTCCATGACAGCCAGAAGGTTGCGAATGAACACTTCTTGCTTGCGTGTGAAGGGCCCTCCTGTGGGGGTAACCGCATAAAGGGACTTGGTGATACTGTCATAGTCCGGCAGCACCTCGACCAACGCGCCGTCCTCCAGCTTTTCATGGGCTAGGTAATAGGGCATGCGTGTGAAGCCGACAGCTTCCTGAACAGCGCTCATGACCACTTCAGGGTGGTTTGAGGTGAAGCCCACGGTGATGTTCGCCTGTAAGGTTTCGCCATCCTTTACAAGGGGAAGGGAGCGGTCTGCCCGGTCCTGCCCGTATTCCACATAGCTCAGGTTTTCGAGATGCTCGGGCTTGGTTGGGTGCCCCATTTTTTCCAGATATTGAGACGCGGCCACGAGGATTGTTTTACCATAGGCGATCCGCTTGGCGGTGCCCTCCGTGTCTCCCAAACTTCCCGCGCGAAGAGCCAGATCTATGTTTTCGCTCACCACATCCACCAGCCGGTCTTCCAGCCCCAAATGGATTTTCAGCTCTGGATGCTCGGCCTGCGTTTTGAAGCTGGCACGGCTGGCAATATCACGGCCAATAACCACCGGAGCTGACACCGTGAGTTGTCCGGCCAATGTGCCATCCATAAGTGCCAGTTCCTCGCGCATTCGCCGCGATTGTTCCAGCATGATCCGCGCATGGGAATAGGTAAGGCGGCCCGCTGGGGTGGGAACAATGCCGGTGGTGCTGCGGTAAAACAGGTCTTTGCCAATATGGGCTTCCAGAGATTGCAGCTGTTTGCTCACCGCTGGCTGGCTGGTGCCCCGCTTGCGTGCGGCTCCGCTCAACGAGCCTTCATCAACGGCGGTTGCAAAGCTTTCTAACAGCGAGAGGAGGTTCATAGTTTGCTCAACATGTGCCCATAACATTTCGTTATATCGAAGATAATCACGGGGCGGGTATCGCGCAAGGGTATTTCAACTATTACTGGTGGAGATAATTTTAAGTTGGAGCTGCACTATGGATTTTTCACGTCGTTCATTTTTGTCAAAGTCTGGGATCATAGGCAGCGCACTTGTCGCAGCCCCGTTTGCCTCCGTGCAGGCGGTGCAGGCTGCGCAAGGCAAAGTAGCCGCTTCCGCGCACTTTACAGTATTTCAGGTGGGCAAGTTCAAGCTGGTTGCCCTTCTGGATGGGCAATTGCAGCTGCCTTCCAACATTGTGACAGGTTATGACGAGAAAAAAGCACAGGCTGCCCACAGTGCAATCTATCGCCCTTACACTCAAAATCAGCTGACAGGCACTGTAAACGGCTACCTGATTGATGATGGCAATAAAGTTTATCTGGTGGATACAGGAGCCGCCGATCTCTTAGGGCCGAGCCTTGGCGCATTCCCCATTAGTTTGAAGGCCGCAGGATATAAAGCCGAGGATGTGGATGCGGTGATCATAACGCATCTGCATGGGGACCATATTGGCGGCCTTACCGATGCAGCTGGAAAGGCAGCCTTTCCAAATGCGGAATTGATCTATCATGAGGCAGAGGCAAATTTCTGGCTGAGCGAGAGCATGCGCAGCAATGCACCGAAGGAAATACAGGTTTACTTCGATCTGGCGAAGGCAAAAACAAGTGCCTATGGCTCCCGTCAGACGCTTGTGCAAGGAAATAACGAAATCGCTTCTGGCATCTCTACGGTCTTCCTTCCAGGGCATACACCCGGACACATGGGCATTCGGCTTGAATCGGAGGGGCAAACGGTCCTGATCTGGGGCGATATCATCCATATGGCAGCGGTTCAATTCGCCCATCCAGAGTGGACAATTTCATTCGATACAGATCAGGAACTGGCCGCAAGCTCACGCAAGAAAATTCTGGACCAAGTGGCGACGGATGAAATCCCCGTTATTGGCATGCATCATGACTTCCCCGGCTTTGGCCGCGTCCTGCGCAAAGGATCATCCTATGAATACCTGCAGGTGAGTTCGGTTGCAGGGTAAACTGAAAAATAGTTTGGACGTCTCTGGATTCCGGCTTTGAGCCGGAATCCATCTTACTCTTGTTTCCCTCTGGCCCCCTTCAAAAGCTTTTGAAACGAGGGGCATTCTAGGTGGGAAGGAGCGGGGCAGTCGGCCACGTGGTAGAGAGCGTCCTGCAAGGCGGTGAGCCGTTTGATCTGGTCGCCCAGATCATCAGCCCTAACGCGAATGTCCGCGCGGGGCAGCTCCAGCTCGCCTTTTTCATTGAACATTCCGGCAATTTCCTGAAGCGAAAAACCGGCGGACTTGCCAAGCGTGATGAGTGAGAGCACGGTAAGCACCTGTGGTTCATATTGCCGCCTCAGCCCGTGCCGTGTGGCCGAGTAGATCAGCCCCACCTCTTCATAGTAACGCAGCGCCGAAGGGGCTACGCCGGAGCGGCGGGAAACTTCCCCAATATCCAGAAATTGCATCTTGACCTCAAGTTAACTTGAAGTCGTAGACTGCGCCTACCGATTCTAGTTTGCAAGGATATTTGTGAATGACACCCCAAGAAAAACCCGTCTGGCAAGAGGGGAAGGCCATTGCGCTGCTTCTCGCTGCCAGCCTGACGGTGATGGCCAACGCCACCATCAGCCCCGCGCTTCCCGGTCTTGCCCAAATGTTTGCGGATGATAAAAACGCCCAGTATCTCACTCGCCTGCTGGTGGCAGCGCCCTCGCTCAGCGTTATCTTCGTCGCCCCGCTGGCGGGAAGCATAGCGGATCACTACGGGCGGCGGCCCGTTCTTTTGTGCGGGGTGCTCTTGTTTGCCATTGCGGGCAGCGCGGGGCTGTTCCTGCCGGATCTGAACTGGATTTTTGCCAGCAGATTGCTTTTGGGTGTTGCTGTTGGCATGATCATGAGTGCGCAAACGGCGCTTGTGGGGGATTATTATACAGGTGCCAAACGTAGCTCTCTCATGGGCCTGCAAATCTCCGCCCGCAATTTCGGCGGGTTCGTCTATATCAGCCTTGCTGGCTGGCTGGCCCTATCCTCGCCGCGCTTTCCCTTTGCCGTTTATGCTCTGGCCCTCCTGTTCCTGCCGTTCATTTGGCGGGTTTTAACCGAACCTGTGAAACATAAAGCAGGTCAGCCGCAGGGTGATCCGCAGTTTTACGTGGGCCATAAAGCATGGGTGCCCCTGTTTGTTGCCTTGTGTGTGTTGCAAATGCTCACCAACATGTCGTTTTTCGTCATGCCCACCCAGCTGCCGTTTTTCTTTGAGAGTCTGGGAGTGGAAAGCGCTGGTATGACAGGCATGGCGCTGGGCACCTTGATGATCTGCGGGGGAACCTCGGCCCTGCTTTACAGCTCGTTCCGTGCAAAGCTGGGGCTGGCGGGCGTCTATGCGCTGGGCTACGGGCTTATGGCGCTGGGCCTCGTCACCGTTGCGTCTCCCTTGCCCTATAGCCCCTTTATTGCGGCGGCCTTGGTTGGGGCGGGCTATGCACTTGTCATGCCCAGCTTCACGGCCCTTGCCCTGCAGCTTTCGCCTTCCACACGGCGCGGCATCGTGGGCGGCTGGCTCACCACCTCCGTGTTCTTCGGCCAGTTCATCTCCCCGTTCCTCACCATGCCGCTCATCGCATCTCTTGGTTTTGGCGGCGCGTTTACAGTGATTGCAGGCGGTCTGGCAATCCTTGCCATAGGGGCCTTTGCGGTGCGCGTCTTTAATGCACTATCTGAGAGAAAAGCGGGAACGGCCTCCGCTTAAAGTAGTGAGACGTTTTATTGAAACAGCCCGCTGCTTTAACCTATTGTTTGGACATGTATCTTTAACCGAAATCCGGTATCCACTTTTCGTCGATACACTCTAAGCTGGAATGAGCGCTATAGCTTCAAATAGGGTCAGCCTGACGTTTCATTGATGTTGGGTTGCCCCTTTTTGAAGACAGGTGGATGAGATCATAAATTTGCCGGATGAAGGGTGGTCTTTGGCATGAAGTCCACCCTTCGCCTTACATGATCCCAAGTAAGCCCGTCATTTAAATCTACACTGGTTAATGCCCGGAAACTGTCCGTCTAGTTTTTTAGAAAGAAACGCGGCGACGCCTATGGGAGCGCCAACGACTATCTCGGTACCTGTAGACTTGACGCTGTTTACCGAACAGAGTTTATCATGGTACGATTTATCGCAGCATGTGCCGTCAGTGTTGCTGTCGCCTGGTGAACACAGCCAGGGACCAGCCATCTGAAAGCCCTCGGAAGGGCTGGGAACCACCGGACATGAGCAGATGATCTCATTTTCCTGAAGCTGGCCGAGACCTGGGAAGCTTTGCTCCTGTGTACTGAGAAAACACAGGCCGCCATCGCACTGCGCGGAATAGCCCGCGGGCTCTTCATCACTGTTCAGGCAGGTATAGGTCGCCATTGGTGGACCCAGTTTTTCAATGGCGGGATTATATTCAGTCTCCATTTGCCGTGGTGTGGCATAGGTGCTCACCGTGAAGCCATTGTTTACTCCAGTCTTCAAAAGGTCGCATACATCCTTCTTCTCTCCGCCCTCTTCATAGTGGTAGGGTAGGGAAATACTTTGTTTTTTCATTATATCGCATTTGCAATAGGCAACATTATCGAGGGTCCAACAGGTGGCAGTTGCACAAAGCGCAAAGATGTTGCCTTCTTCTCTCGATACCGGACATTCCTTGAATATCCTTTTTCCCACACCTGTCTCCGCCTGCACATGCTCACTGGAAAACAGGGTGAACGTCAGTAGCAAGAAAGCCGCTACCAATCGTCGGACTGGTGTCAAAAAAGGCATGTGTTAACTCCCTGAGGCTAACCCCCAGTCATTGTTCAGGTCACCAGATGTATGGTTGATCTAAAATATGCCGAAGGCTTGCAGATTCATCGCCTGCGCCTGTCCGCCACAATAGGAAGTCTCCGCTTCCATGTTTGTTTCACCTGACGCCGGAGTGCTGGCCGCAGGCATGAGTGTGGTGGTTGCATGCGACCTGTGTGGTAAAGTTGTAGACCAGATAAATGAACGGCTGGATAAAATCAGGCCGCAAATTCGCACTGAAAAAGCAACGAGGCATGCTTGCCCATAGCCCGTGTTTCTCTTTGGCCTTCACCGAGCTTGTTCCCAAAGAGGGGGGCAATACAATCATTCCGCTTATTTAATGCTTACATATGCCATGACTACATTAAATTCATGACAGGCATGCGTAAGTGCAAATTTTTTTGTCGTTTTAAATCAATGACCTACTTTTATACAATCGCATGGGAAGAAGAAAATTATAAAATGAATGTTGAAATAAATATAACAAACGTTACATTGTCGTTATCGAAAAACGACAGGAAGCCCCATCATGAAAATCGTCCAAGTAAAAAGAGAAATCACCATTGAGCGCCCGATTGCGGAAGTTTGGAAAGTCGTGGCCATAGATTTTGACAGCGCCTATGAGTGGATGACGCTGATCCCTCATTCCTTCGCCAAAGAAGGGGAAGCAGTTGGCAATGCCGCCGTTGAAGGGCGTGTGTGCGTGCTGACGAAAAAAGGGCCGACCGGTCTTGTTGCAGATGAAACCATCACCCGCTTTGACGATCAGAACTATGAGCTGGATGTGTCTGTTGAAACCAAAAATACTCCTCCAGGTTTCCCGGTCAAAAAAAGTATCTCCAAGTTCCGCCTGCATTCTCTAGCCAATGGCCGTACCAAGGTGGCCTTCACCGCGGACTTGGAAGTGAACGCCATTGGCGGTGTCCTGAGTCCTGTGGTGAAAAAGATGACAGGCTCGCAGTTTGGGCAAATGTTGAAAGACCTTAAAGATCATATGGAAAATGGTGGCCACCTTGCCAAAGGTGCAGCAGCCTAGTAAATTGTAGGACATAGTTTTCTGGCCTTCCGATGCCTTCTGTTTGCTCCCCCCGAAACAAACAGGAGGCATTGTGATTCAGCGCCTGCCATTAACCTCCATGTGTCTTCAATGGTGGTCTGGATAAAAATAGGATGGCGAAAAGCCAATAAAGGAGTCGGTGCGCTAAAATGAAAACCAATGCCAAGGAGCGTCTTTTAAAAGCCGGAACAGTCCTTTTTGCACAAAACGGCTACGGAAGTACGTCAATCCGGGCTATCTGCGAGGAGGCAGGGGTGGGGATCAATATGGTCCACCATTACTTTGGCAACAAGGAAGGGTTGCACAAAGCCATTTTAGAGAGCTTTTCCTCCAAAGTTCTGGTGCTCCCGTTAAAAGTGATTGATGCCGACCCTGAGACACAGGAGGAAGTGAAGATCAGGCTGAAAATGTTCGTGGACGAGGTTCTGGACGGAATCATCGAGTTTGCCGATATCTTCAGAATTTTTATGGTTGAAAGACAAGGCATCCCAGCGGTGGCCACCTATGAAGAGGGGCTGGTTACTTTCTTGGAAAAATGCCGTGCCAAGGGATTTATTCGCGAAGGGCTGGACCTTCCCATGGTCACCGGCTTTATACTGGATCGCCTGGCCGCACAGGTTTACTACTCAGATATCATCAAGGGGAACACAGGGGTCAACGTGATCGAGAATAAAGACTACCGGGACCGGTGGGTGAATGCCAATCTGGACCTGATGCTGCATGGTATGCTCTCTTAAAGCGCGGAGCGCGGAGCGCGAATGTAAATACACGCGGCGCGCTCTAAAACCCGTTATCCTTAAGGGGCCTCTATAGCGTTAGCGATCGCAGTTGCCAGCCCTTCGGGGTTTTCCCATGCCATTGAGTGTCCAGCTTTGGAAACCACCGCAACTTCAACTCCGTTGTTTGGCAGTTCTTCAAAATCTTCGTCAGGCAGGGTGTCACTGCCGAAAATGTAAGTTTTTGGGATATCAAGTGAATATAAAATCTCTCGCCAACTCGGGCGACTTCCGTTGATCAAGGAAACAGATTCACGATAAATGGCTTGTGGAAGGCTTGCGCCCATACTCATTGCCCAGCAGATATCTGAATTGTTAGCGGCTGCCTTGTTGTTTGATACGAGATCTTTGTGCCCAAAGCTCCCATAATCGTCTTCTGTCATAGCCGCGACCTGTTTGCTGAACATTCCGCCGCCATTGTCCAAATTCGGTTCAGATAAGACTATACCTTTAACAGCTGGCTTCATAAGGTTTGCCAGCTCCAGAGCAATAGCCCCGCCCATGCTGTGGGCATAGAGATAGAACTCATCTAGTCCCAAGGCCCCTAGGAATTCCTCTAGGTATTTTGCGTGTGCACTTATTTCATAGCTAAACGCCTGTGGCTTGTCGCTGAACCCTGAACCGATGAGATCGATCAATATGCGTCTATGGTTGTTCAGCCCACCCAAGCTCGCCACTGCGGGGTAATCAAATGAAGAAGCGCAGCCTAATCCATGAATGAAGACGATTGGAGTCCCGTCTCCCGCAAGGTCATGATAGCAAAGGCGTGCCTCGATCTCTTCAATATAATAGTGTTTCATAGTCAATCCATTTGTTAAAAGCGGTAAACGAATACCTACTTTTCAAAGATACATTTAAAGTTCCTGTGTTCGGGTCTCTTCTGCGTGGCGCAGTGCTGCAGCCAGTGTTTCTGCAGGCTGGGCGCCAGACAGGGCAAAACGCTGGTCGATAACGAAAAACGGCACGCCGCTCACTCCCATCTGGTGTGCGCTTGCAATCTGTTCTTCAATCACCTGCCGGTCCTCCTCACCCATGAGGCGTTGTAGGGTGCGTGTCGGATCCATGCCGCAACTCCCTGCGATTTCTGCCAGTGTTTCTGGAAGGGTCAAATCACGGCCATGGGTAAAGTATGCAGCAAACAGTGCTTCGGCCAAGGCGTTCTGTTTGCCGTCCTCTTTTGCCCAGTGGAGCAGACGATGACTATCCAGCGTATTGGGGGATTTTTGAATGGCGTCAAACTCGAAGGCGATGCCTTCCTCCGCGCCGCTCTGGCGAATGGGCGCATAGGCTGTTCTTGCATTTTCCGGGCCGCCGAATTTGTCCTCCAGATACTGCTGGCGATCTTTTCCGGTTTTTGGCAGGGTCGCGTCCAGCTGATAAGGAAGCCAGCTCACTTCGACTTTCATGTCCGGCAGGCTCTCAAGGGCAGTTTCCAGCCGCCGCTTGCCAATGTAGCACCACGGGCACATGACATCGGATACAATTTCAATGGTAAGTGGTGGGGTCGCTGGCATGGGCTCTGATCGCTTTTCTGGCTCATCTTCTTTGGCCCTAACACATGGGGTGCGTGTGCGCTTCTGTCAATTGCACGGGGGAGAGCCCCCTTGCACAGGCTTGTCTTTAACTACAGGTGCTTGGTAGAAATCCATCGACCACCGCATGGCAGTGGGCTAAGCTGCTTGGATTGTTAGTTTCTTCGATTCCACGCCCGCACGGGCTCGTTTGTTGTCTTTGAGGTTTTGAGTGCCCAGCCTTCCGCTGCCGTTTTTCACTGCTCTGTTGCTTGGCGTTGTCTTGCTTCGCCTTAATATGGGTGGAGGTAAAAAAGTGCCTCTGTTGCTAGGGGTGACCATTGGGTTCTATGCTTTGCAGTCGGTGCTGTTGGGGCTGAGGTGGGGCGGATTTCCGCTGCCACCTGTTATGCTTGGCATGTTCGCAGTGTGCATTCCAACGCTCACCCTCTTGTGCCTGAAAGATCTTACGGGAAATCTCTCCACGCGGTTTATGGCCAACGCCCTGCAACTCACCCTTTTTGCGGCTCTTTGTCAGCTGGCCAGCTTTAAGGGTGCGCTTTTGTGGCTGGGAGATGGGTTGGGCATTCTGGCTTATCTGGGTATCGGTGTTTACCTGTGGCAGCGGGCGCAGTCCTCCCGTATGGAATGGGCTGAAAAATTGCCGTTTGGCCGTGCTGTGCCGTGCCGCCAAGCCCACTTTGTTGCAGCTGGTTCATTGATCGCCTCCGGTTTGGTGGATGTTCTGGTGGCTTTGGAGTTGGCCTATAATAGCGGAGCAAGAGCCGGACAAATTGTAGGTGCTGCGAACCTGCTGTTTTTGTTTGGCGCTCTGGCTCTTTACCTTTTCCTCTCCTATGACACGGGGAAAGAGGAGCCTCAGATTTTGGCAGGCAGCGAGGCTGTAAGTGACGATGAAAAGGTACAGCGTGCAGCTCTCGTCGCAGCATTTGACCGGCTTATGGTGGAAGAGGAAATGTATCGTCAGGAGACGCTTTCTCTCTCCGTTATGGCAAAACACCTCAAGGTTCCGGCCCGCCAGCTCTCCGAGGCCATCAATGCAGAACGCGCCATGAGTGTACCCCAGTATGTGAACCGTTACCGAATTGAAGATGCTTGCCAGCGTCTTGGCAATTCCTCGGCAACGATTACACAGATCATGTATGATGTGGGCTTCACCACCAAATCCAACTTCAACCGAGAGTTTACCCGTGTCACCGGCATGAGTCCGTCTGCATGGCGCAAGCATGTGGGTGAGAACGGCCCGCGAGTCTTTGAAGAGGTCGCGGGCAACAGGCTGCTGGAGCGCGAGGCGTGAATGCAGATGAGCGAGACGCGTTTTAGGGAACCCGCACGCGGGAGATTAGCTTCTCCACGTTCAAAATGAGATCATCATTCAAGATAGGCCCCAAAAACTCCAGATTAATCACCGCTGCCTCTCCTTCAAGAGAAAAACGGTCAGCCTGTCCTGTGAATTCAAGAGCGGTTTTATGCGAGGAAATATTGAGCGCTTGAAATGTGCCACGAATGTCCGCCGCAAGGGCCTCCAGATCGATCTGCAGGCCCAGATGCTCTGGTAGATGCAAATTGGCCGTTGGCGTGCACAGGCCCCAAAGAGACCAGTCCCGCTTTTTGAAAGTGAGCGTCAAGGTGTCCTCATGACGAGTGTAATTTGCTAATAGCTTACACCCAAACTCATCACTCGTTTCCAATTTGATTTGCTGGCTTTCCTCTTCATTCATTGCAAACGTCCTTACCTCCATCGCCATATTTGTGCCATTCAGTACTACTTCCTGCACTCCGTCCACGGGTATAACCTGCGTCTGCGCGCTCCCCCAATGGAAGGGAAAGGAGAGAAGAATAACAAAGCAAATTCCAAAACCGGCGATCCAGATATTTCTTTTAGTAAACATGTCCATTGCCTCTCTTTATAACAACAGACCTGTTTTCACCGGTTCCAAGTTACCTTGCGACCTCCAGCATGAAACAGGAGGTCCTCTTTCAGGAAAAACGTGTTTTGGGAGGGAAAAACGGATACAGCCCGTCTTCTGCCATGCGATAATCACGCTCTTGAAGCGATAGCTGGACTGAAACGAATTTGACATTTCATCGGTAGCTACAATTGCGAATAGGATCAGTGCTTTTCTTGGCAGCTATAATGTAAGGACGGGCAGATTCCTGCTGGCTAGATTTTGGAGGGTACTTTGTCCACCTTCGTCGATTTCAGCCACGGAGCAGAGGTCAACACAAAGACGGCTTTGCTTTTTAGTGCTCTCTATTGGTTAGAACTACCCCAGTAACTGTGGGACCTAAATAATTCTCCTATAATTGAGGGAGGTAGATTACTGTTGCAAACTCAGCCATAAAACCAAAAGAGAACACGGAAAAATTCGCTTTTGAGCCATGCATTTGTGTGGAACTTGAAATTTTGTTTGATGAGGTGTGTTTGTAGCCAACTAAATCTTAAGATGCAGAGGCTGTGCCCCCTTAACGCCTCAAGGTGTTACCAGCTTCATAGCTGCGCAACATTTGAAGTTGTATGTGAAAGACCTGCCAGGACGTTCTGATCACTGGGCGGCAAAAGTCGGTGCGGGTTGGATGAATTGCAATGCTCTGAGCCTCTGAGGGCTCAAATTATAAGTCATTTTTAATACCTACAATTATGAGAAGTAATAGTTTGAGGGATTATGCATTTCATTTTTATCGACCATGAGTCACTGCCTAAAGACAGCTATTTTTTTGGATATGCCTTCACAGATAGCAAGTTTATTGCCTCTCCAAGCCCAACAAAAGAGGAGGTAAGTTCTGGCTTGGATGGAACTTACGTCTCTGCGGCTGTTTCTGCGGAGGGTTTGCGGATAGGGGTGGATTTTACAGGGGGGCAACGCCTTTTCCTTTACCGGAATGAGGGCTATTGGGCACTCAGCAATAGTTTGTTTTTGCTGATTGAAAAGCTTGCGGAAAAAGGGCATCCGTTAACGTTTAAACCGGAGATAGCGTTAAGCTGGCTAGGATACGGGCCATTTGTCGAGCATATGAACTCTTATGAGACACTCATTCGTGAAATTGAACTCATCCCCACTTATAAAGAGGTATTAATTAAGGACAAAAGCCTCACGGTAGTTAATCGAAACCCAGCTGTTACCTATGAAGAAACAAGTTATGAAGATGCTCTGAAACGCTATCTAATGACTTGGTGTTCACGTACTCAAACAATTTTGGAGCAGTTTGAACGGGTAAATGTTGATCTTAGTGCCGGGATGGATAGCCGTACCGTTTTCGCGTTTGTCGTATATGTTCTAGGAAAACGCCCCGATCTAGCGGATAAGGTTAGAATATATAGCAGTAGTAATGTGCGGTATGAAGACGAGCTTCCTATAGCAAAAGAAATTGCTGAACAGCTCGGCCTAAAGGTTGAAAGCGTTCCCTATCAACTTAGCCGACCCCAGTCCTTGGAAATGGATTTTCAAAACTGGAAGTATAATAGGCTTGGGCAATATGTTCTGGCAGCACAGATTCCACGAACGGGTTACCCAAATCTTAGTGCAAGGTTATCCGGTGTCGGCGGTGCAGACTACCGAGATTTCTACGGGAAATTTCATGCCAGCTTCGAAGATTTGCTACTTTCGAAATCTCGCTTTTTCAAAAACGTGCAAGGGCCTTTCAACAGCTTTGCGAAGTTCAAACAGTCTGTTGAGAGCAGTGTCAATATTGCACGCGACTTTCCAATGTTTAAGCTAAATGATATGCAAATTCACTTTAGAGAGTTTCGCTCCAGATTTCATGGTGGATGCTCTGCATCTGAAAGATTCAAATTCCTCCCTCTTACTGGGGGCCATATGGACCGGCTTGCTCTTGTAGCAGGACAAGAACGTTTAGATAGTTTGCAAGTATTCCACGACGTTCAACACAACTTAGTACCTGAACTTCTTAAACACCCCTACGATTTGCCATTTAAAACGCCAACAGCTTATACGTTAAGTAATCTGGCGAAAGTCGATATTGGTGAGCTGAGTAGCATTGAGGCTTGTATAAAAATGGAGGCCCAAAGCACACATCCTCTCAAGAGATATACCTCCAAAAAGATGTTTATACACCTGCGCGATGTCGTTCAGGGGCATTCAATGGACCTTCCAAAGTACATGGATGACACGTCGCGAATAGCACTTAAAAAACTAGAGAAAGCCATTGAAGCCAAACGCCTACCCTCTGGGACGGATATGCAGAAGATTCATGCGGTTGTCCTTTTCGGGGAATTGAGCAGACTTGGCGTTGATATTTCTATTCGCATGAAGTTTTGGGAGGAAATTCTTAGGAAGTGGTGGAAGCCGAAGGCCGTAGAGAACATATAATAGACAGCTTTATCCTACGTTTTGACCACCGTTCTCAGAATAATTCAGCTACCGAGGTGAAACATATTTAAATCAAAGCGGGCCACTAAAAGTTCCAGACAGCTGAACGAGCGTATACTTGCTCAAGCTGTCCGGTAGTTCAGAGCACGTCGCATTCACGCCTCGCACTCTAACCTTTATATTTTAAGCGAGTTCTTATCGTTTGAGTGAACCCATCAAACGGAATATGCTTTAAAAATTACTCTTCCGCCAACATCTCCAGTTCCAGCCATTCTTCTTCCAACGCCTCCAGCTCTTCGTGGGCTTCGCCAACCGCGGCGGTGGTTTTCTGGAATTTGTCGGGGTTGGCGGTGAATAGGTTTGGGTCCGTCAAGAGCTTTTGCAGTCTGGCGATTTTGTCCTGAAGGGCTTCCATTTCACCGGGCAGGGATTTCAGGCGGTGTTGCTGGGTGAAAGAGAGGGTACTCTTCTTCTGTGCCGCCTTCTCCGCCTGAGGCTTTTCGGCTTTTTCTTTTTTAGGCTTTTCGGACTTGCTGGATTTACGCGCTTCAACGCCGGAACCGCGTTGGTTCACCATGTCGGAATAGCCGCCTGCGTATTCCTGCCACTTGCCGCCGCCTTCCATGGTGATGACGGAGGTGCAGATACGGTCTAGGAAGTCACGGTCATGGCTCACCAGAAGAACAGTGCCTTTATAATCGGCAATCAGCTCTTGCAGCAGGTCCAGTGTTTCAAGGTCCAGATCGTTGGTGGGTTCATCGAGCACCATGAGATTGGATTCGCTTGCCAAGGCGCGGGCCAGCAGCAAGCGGCCCCGCTCTCCGCCAGAAAGCACGCGCACAGGGGTACGGGCCTGCTCGGGGGAAAACAGGAAGTCCTTCATGTAGCTCATCACGTGCTTGCTCTGGTCGCCCAGAATAACCATGTCGCCATCACCGCCGGTCATAGCCATCTTTAGCGTGTCGTCAGGGTTCAGCTTTTCTCGCTTCTGGTCCAGCGTGATCATTTGCAGGTTGGCACCAAGACGGATACTGCCCTCATCGGGCTCCAGCTCACCTATGAGCATTTTGAGAAGGGTGGTTTTGCCTGCCCCATTCGGCCCCACAAAGCCCACACGATCGCCCCTCTGAATGCGGGCGGAGAAGTCCTTTACCACTGGGCGCTCGCCGTAAACCTTGGCGATTTTCTTGGCCTCGCTCACCAGCTTTCCCGAAACGTCTCCCTCAGTCACCGCCATTTTCACCCCGCCCTGTGGGCCGCGGTGGTCTTTCTTCTTCTGGCGCAGATCGGCAAGTTCGCGCACGCGGCGCATGTTGCGCTTGCGCCGTGCTGTGACCCCGTAGGTCATCCAGTGCTCTTCCTGCTTGATTTTCAGGTCAAGCCGCGCCTGATCCTTCTCTTCTTCTTCAAAGATCTTGTCACGCCACTGTTCGAACTGGCCAAAGCCCTGTTCCATTCGCCGCGAGATGCCCCGATCAATCCAGACAGTGGCGCGGGAGAGGTTTTCCATAAAGCGCCGGTCATGTGATATGAGAACGATGGCGGACTTCATCTGCCGCAGTTCGCTTTCCAGCCATTCAATAATGGGCAGGTCCAGATGGTTGGTGGGCTCGTCCAGCAGCAGCACATCGGGTTCGGGGGCGAGAGCTCGAGCAATAGCTGCACGCTTGGCTTCGCCGCCTGAAAGGGTCGAGGGGTCTTCTTCACCGCTCAGACCCAGAATTTCCAGCAAATACTGGGCGCGGTAATGGTCATCGCCGGGCGCAAGGCCACCCTCGGCGTAGGCAAGGGTCGTCTCATAACCGGAAAGGTCCGGCTCCTGCGGCAGATAGCGGATGGTGCAGCCGGGCTGGACAAATCGCTCGCCCTTGTCTGCCTCTATCATGCCAGCGGCAATCTTCATCAAGGTGGACTTGCCCGAGCCGTTGCGCCCCACCAGACAAATCCGCTCGCCTGCGCCCACTTGTAACTCGGCGCCCTCTAAAAGGGGTGTTGCCCCAAAACGGGTGTGAATGTCACGTACATGCAAAAGAGGGGGAGGGGCCATTCGGTTTTACTGTCCTTGAAATCTGGGTCCACGTTGCCGCGAGGGCTTTTTATTCCTCTAGCACATTCGGACCTGCGAAAAAGCACTTTGTCGCATTTTGGGCAGAGCAAATTGGGGAGCGTTTTCACTCAAAACGGGCAGTCTGCCATATCTTGCACTAGGTGGAATCACGGGGGCGGTGTGGATAAAGTTTTTCGGAAATTGCCCAAAACGGAATGTTGAGATTACTTTTGGTAGATTATTCAGTAAAATTCAATCTAAGCGGAATGCATAAGTGAAAAAAATTAGCAAAACTCTTGCCAATATGGCGGAACAATGGAATGTTGCGCCATCCTACCAAAAAATAATATTCGGGTAGAACTCTTTATTGAGTAGAGGGGAGATCTATATGATCAAAACACTTCGTATGTCTGCTATTGCAGGCGCTCTTATTGCTGCAACTTCGCTCACAGCTGCTGCTGAAGTTGTCTACCACCGTGGTAACAGCGGTGATCCAGAGACTCTGGATCAGCACAAAACATCTACCACAAGTGAAGCTCACATCCTGCGCGACCTTTATGAAGGTCTGGTAGCATATAGCGCAGATGGTCAAATTATCCCAGGTGTTGCGACCAGCTGGACAGTTTCCCAGGACGGTCTCACCTACACATTCAAACTGCGCGAAGATGCAAAGTGGTCCAACGGCGACAAAGTTGTTGCTGGTGACTTCGTATACTCTTTGCGCCGCATCATGACACCGGCAACCGGCGCGAAATACGCGACTGTTCTGGCTGCAATCTCCAACTCCAACGACATTCTTGCAGGGGACAAGAAGCCTGAGGAGCTGGGTGTTAAAGCAATTGATGATGCAACACTCGAAATCACTCTCGAAGCGCCAACACCTTACTTCATTGGCCTGCTTTCACACCAGACCGGTCTTCCTGTGCACCCTGCAACAGTTGAAAAGTACGGTTCTGACTTCGTGAAGTCTGAAAACTTCGTTTCCAACGGTGCTTTCACTTTGAAAGAATTTGTTCCTAACGATGCAATCACCGCCGTTAAGAACGAAATGTTCCACGATGCCGAAAACGTTAAAATCGACACCGTGAAATACTACCCGACTGAAGACAAAGGCGCTGCCCTTCGTCGTTTCCAGGCTGGCGAACTGCACTCAAACGATGATGCTCCAATGGAGCAGGTGGATTACATGCGTGAGAACCTGGGCGACCAGTTCCGCGTGGCACCTTGGATCGGGACTTACTACTACGCCATCAACCACGAGTCAGAAGGCATGAAGGATCCTGACGTCCGTCAGGCGCTTTCCATGTCTATTGACCGTGAATTCCTTGCGGACGAAATCTGGGGCGGCACAATGGTTGCGGCTTACTCCTTCGTTCCTCCGGGAATCGCCAACTACGGCGAGCCTGCATATGCCGAGTGGAAGGACATGGATCTTCTCGACCGCGAAGAAAAAGCGCTCGAAATCCTGAAAGCCAAAGGCTACAGCGAATCCAACCCGCTGAAAGTTGAGCTGCGCTACAACACCTCTGAAAACCACAAGAACACAGCAGTTGCTATTGCTGATATGTGGAAGCCTCTGGGTGTAGAAGTATCCTTGATCAACGCTGACCTGAAGACACACTACGCACACCTGCGTGACCGTGGTGACTTCGATGTTGCACGTGCTGGCTGGGTTGCTGACTACTCTGACCCTCAGAACTTCCTGTTCCTGAACGAGAGTGACAACGACGGGTTCAACTACGCTCGCTACAACAATGCAGAGTACGATGCTCTCATGGATGAAGCTGCTGCGACTTTGGACCTTGAAAAGCGTGCAGACATTTTGAAACAGGCTGAAGTTATCTTCATGCGTGATCTGCCAAGCTTGCCGCTCCTGTACTACGGTTCACAGAACCTGGTGTCCAGCAAGGTAAGTGGATATGAGGACAACCTCCTCAACGTACATCCAAGTCGCTTTATCTCTATCGCTGAGTAAGGCTGACTGACTACGAAAAAGCCGACCATGGGTTCCACTGTGGTCGGCGTTTTTATGATGTGGCGAAAAAAATTAACAAAAATTAACCAATTGGAGAAACGGGGCCATGCTGCGATACGTTCTGAGTAGATTGCTCAGCGCAATACCGACCTTGTTCTTGATTGTCACACTTTCCTTCTTCTTGATCCGGATCGCTCCGGGTGGACCGTTCGATCTGGAACGTCCTTTGGAAGCAAAGGTCATGGAGAATCTGAACAAAATTTATAATTTGGATAAGTCTTTATGGGAGCAATACCTGCTCTACATGAATAGCATTCTTCATGGTGACTTTGGTCCAAGCTTTTTCTTCCGCGATTTTTCGATCAACGAACTCTTCGCAAGCAGTCTGCCAATTTCCATGCAGCTCGGCCTCACCTCGTTGTGTCTGGCCCTCATCGTGGGTGGTATGCTTGGTGTTTCTGCAGCTTTGCGGCAGAACAAAACAGCTGACTACACAATCATGACGGCTGCGACCCTCGGAGTGACTATTCCAAACTTTGTGGTGGCGCCTTGTCTGACCCTGCTTCTGGGTGTGCATCTTGGCTGGTTGCCTGTTGGCGGCTGGAATGGCGGCGCATTTGTGAATGTCGTTCTTCCGGTGGTAACACTGGCTTTGCCGCAGATTGCGGTGGTGTCTCGCCTGACCCGTGGTTCCATGATTGAGGCCCTGCGCTCCAACCATGTGCGAACAGCCCGTGCTTATGGCCTTTCCGGCTTTACTGTTGTGGTTGTGCATGCGCTGCGCGGTGCGATCCTGCCCGTTGTCTCTTACCTCGGCCCTGCAGCTGCTGCGCTGCTCACTGGCTCCGTGGTGATCGAGACCATCTTCGGCATTCCAGGCATTGGCCGCTACTTTGTGCAAGGCGCGCTGAACCGCGACTACACCCTTGTGATGGGCACAGTTGTGGTTGTGGCCTGCTTCGTAATTATCTTCAACCTGATCGTGGACCTTGTGTATGCAATGCTTGATCCGCGCGTTCGTTTCGACTGAGGTTCCCTATGAGCGTTACAACTGAGCAGACTTCTGCACCAGTGATAGGCCGGTCATTGTGGGACGATGCACGCGACCGCCTAAAGGCGAACCGCGCCGCTGTTGCTTCGATTATCGTTCTAATTACAGTTACTTTGGCATCCATCTTCGGCCCGATGATTTCACCACACGGGTTCGATGATGTTTACCCCGATTACGTGAAAGTTCCTGCAAGTCTCGAGGCTTATCCAACAGCTGATCAGGTGGAGCCAGCCTTTGCAAAAATCGCAAAGCGCGCCCGCTTCACAATCGAGAGCTATGAGAACGATGGCGATAAGATTGTCGCAACTGTGACCTCCCGTCGCAAAGTTGACGATCGCTACACGCGCTATTTCGATCGCTCCGGCATTTTTGAAAATGCAGTATTTTCAAATGTCTCTACCGACCAGAAATCGGCAACTGTGACCGCTGATATCGAGAAGAACTACTTCTTCTTCGGCACAGACGCCAACGGCCGTGACATGATGACCCGTACGCTGATTGCCGGTCGTGTCTCCCTGACCATTGGTCTTCTGGCAACAATCGTGGCCATTTCCATTGGTGTGGTCTATGGCACTGTCTCCGGTTACTTTGGTGGCAGGGTCGACCTTTTGATGATGCGCGTTGTGGACATTCTTTATTCCCTGCCGTTCATCTTCTTCGTGATCATGCTTGTGGTGTTCTTCGGGCGAAACTTCATTTTGATGTTTATAGCCGTGGGCGCTGTGGAGTGGCTGGATATGGCCCGTATCGTGCGCGGTCAGACCCTCACCATCAAGCGTCAGGAATATGTTCAGGCCGCTGAAGCCATGGGTATTGAGAGTAAGGGTATCTTGAAGCGACACGTCATTCCGAACACTCTTGGTCCTGTTGTTGTTTACATGACACTGCTGGTTCCAAAAGTGATCCTTCTGGAAAGTTTCCTGTCATTCCTCGGCCTTGGTGTTCAAGAGCCAATGACCTCTTGGGGTGTTTTGATCTCTGAAGGTGCGCGTAACCTGCAAGGGGCGGCTTGGATGTTGATCTTCCCGACCATCTTCCTCACTTCCACCTTGTTCGCTCTCAACTTCATCGGCGATGGTCTGCGCGACGCGCTGGATCCGAAAGATCGATAGGAGCGCTAAAATGAGTAAACCAAACAAGAACACAGTGCTCGAAATTGACAACTTGGTCGTCGACTTTGAAACCAACACCGGCGTTGTAAATGCGGTGAAGGGCATCAATATCCATGTGGACGCGGGTGAAACCGTTGCCATCGTGGGCGAGTCCGGCTCTGGTAAGAGCCAGACCATGATGGCCGCAATGGGGCTTCTTGCCGACAACGGCATCACCAAGGGTTCCGTTCGCTACAATGGCGACGAAATCCTCGGTTTGCCGATCAAGAAATTCAACAAGATCCGCGGCGCCAAGATCACCATGATCTTCCAGGAGCCAATGACCTCGCTTGATCCGCTCTACACCATTGAGCGTCAGCTGTGCGAACCAATGGTTCAGCATGGCGGCTACAACTGGAAGTCAGCAAAAAAGCGCGCGGTTGAACTACTTGATCTGGTCGGTATTCCTGATCCTGTTCATAAGGTGAAGGCGTATCCCTACGAGATGTCCGGTGGTCAGCGCCAGCGTGTCATGATCGCCATGGCTCTTGCCAACGATCCTGACATTCTGATTGCAGATGAGCCGACAACTGCTCTGGACGTGACCACACAGGCCCAGATCCTCGAGCTGATGCGTGATCTGCAAAAGCGTCTTGGTATGGCCGTTGTATTCATCACCCACGATCTTGGTATCGTGGAGCAGATTTCAGACCGCGTGTACGTGATGAAGTCCGGTGAAGTGGTGGAAGAGGGCGAAACCAAGCAGATCTTCGGGTCTCCTGCTCACGCATACACCCGCATGTTGCTGGATGCCGAACCAACAGGCCGCAAGGCTATGGTTCCAGAAAGCAACCCTGTGGTTCTGGAAGGTGACAAGGTTCGCGTAGAGTTTGAAACCGAAGCCGGTTTCATGAAGCCAAACCGCGTTCTACGTGCTGTCAACGACATCTCTGTGGAAGTCCGTGAAGGGCAAACACTGGGTATCGTGGGTGAATCCGGTTCCGGTAAGTCTACTTTGGGCCGCGCTTTGCTTCAGCTTCTGCCAACTGTTGGTGGCCGCGTTGTTTACTGTGGTACTGATATTACCGGCAAGGCCCGCAAAGCCATGCGCCCGCTGCGCAAGGAAATGCAGCTGATCTTCCAGGATCCGTTTGGATCGCTCAGCCCGCGTATGACCGTTGGTCAGATCATTACGGAAGGCCTGCTGGTTCACGAACCACATCTTTCCGCTAAAGAGCGCGACCAGCGTGCTATTCAGGCTCTTGAAGAAGTGTCCATGGATCCGGCCATGCGCAACCGCTACCCCCACGAGTTCTCTGGTGGCCAGCGTCAGCGTATTGCCATTGCCCGCACAATGGTGTTGAAGCCAAAGCTGGTGGTTCTGGATGAGCCAACTTCCGCTCTGGACCGTACGGTGCAAAAGCAGGTCATTGAACTGTTGCGAAACCTGCAAAAAGAGCATGGCCTCACATACCTGTTCATCTCTCACGATCTGGCCGTTGTTCGCGCCATGTCCGATACTGTGATGGTGATGAAAAAGGGTGAAGTGATCGAAGCTGGAACCGTGGATGACATCTTCCAGAACTCCAAGCAAGACTACACCCGCGAGCTGATCAAAGCCGCAGTTCTTCGCGAAGAAGAGGAAGCAGCTTAAAGCGGAATAGCTAGGTTGTTCTTTTAGAAAATTAAAAAACCCCGCTTCCAAATGAAGCGGGGTTTTTATTATGGTGAGTTTTGCAAACTACTGAGTATTTTCGGCGTTCGAATACACTCCTGTACTTGGAGTCAGAAAACCCAGTTTTATGCTAGAGACTCACTTCAAAGCGGTTGTAGAGCAAGTTGCCACGGCCATCAGAGCCCATGGTTTCAACCATAACTTGGTCTGTCCCGTCTATTCTCTCAAACTCATTTGTTCTGGCGCGTTCTGAAAAGCCACTGGAGCAGCCAGTCGTCCATGAAACTAGACCCTCTTGGCGTGTCTCGGAGTATCCAGTGAGGTGCCCTTGTTGGCAAAGAGTGCCAACAAGTTTTCTAACTTGCGCCGATGAATAACCTGCGGGGTTGTAAGTTCCTTGAAGCTGACGATCCTTTAGTTTTGCGTTAAAAAAGTCTGGATTCTTGCGTGAAATATAGCTTCCTGTGGCACAGGCTGAAAGTGTGATGCCAGTTAAAATAAGGATTAGATTACGTGAATTCATAGTGGTTCAATCTCTATTCCTATCTATATTGGGAGGCTTCCACTACTATAGTATGATTATATTCCGCAGGGTTAATTTGGGGGAGAGTTACCCAAATCTATCTACGGGAATCCCGAATTGTCCGACAGTTGCACATGAAGTAACAAAGTCTGAAACGGGTGTTGGCCAAGATAGATTGATAGCCCATAGAGCAATTATAGGCAGGAGAACCGAGTATGACCTGTTATTCAATAGTTGCAGTGACGCCTACAAAAGAAGACTGGATCGACAGTTATGTTGGGCCGGCTACTATGCTTGTTGCAAAGCATGGCGGCAAATTTCTGGCGCGAACAGCCGCACACGAACAAATTGAAGGTGAAAAGCGAGATGCCGCTCTTTGGATTATTATTGAATGGCCGACAAAGCAGGCTGCTCTCAACTTTATGAGTGACCCCGAATACACACCACACTTGCAAAGGCGTACGGCTGGTTCGAAGAACTTTCACTTTCTAGTCGAAGGGGAGGTTGCTTAAGGGACTTGATGAAAGAGAAGTTTTGAGTGCTCTTCAAGTGTATCAGGATGGTTATTGAGGCAATGGACAGCATTGAGCCGGATATCGTTTTCATGACGGGAAAATTTCGCGGGTATGCTATGATCACTGTTGAGCGGACTTTAAAAACCTATACGATTTCCAATCGCTAAAGTACCTAAAAGCTAGTCCCTAGCCACTCGTTTCTGGTCTGCAAACCCGATGAGAACAACAGGTTCTTTCCCTTGAGAGCAGAAGCGGTCGGTGAGAGTACTTTGAGCGTACAAATGAACACTTTTTCAGACAATGGGTTCTTTTTGTCCTTTTGTAGGTATTTTATCCAGTAATTCAAACTCTTACAGTTACGCAAAGCACCTTCGATCCAGAGCGTTTATTTTTTGCTTCCAAGTGTACGCTAATGTGCAGGACGGGGGATATTTATCGATTGGAAAACTCAAGAAAAAGGAAAATCGCGGGTTAAACTGAGTAGGGATATTGGGTAGTTATACTAGGATATTCCGATTCTTGGGCTGCCCTGTGTTTAAATTTTTAAATAAAAGTTATCCCCCATCAGAAACTCGTAAGTATCCAGGTAATAATATACTGGATTTGGGTCAAGGTGGACCTCATGTTTGTCGACGCGGCTTTGTCGTTGGGTCTTTGGCCTTCGTTGTCGGCTGCCAAACGATCGGGCTTCCTGGTGAGCCACCGCTTCCTGAACCCAAGCCTGACTATGAAGCCATGTATGCAGCGACAAGTGATGGCGACTTCAATATACCTGCTGTTCGCTATAAGCGCTTTGATCATAATTACTTACGGCAGGTTGCCGACTATCCGAACTCCTATAGTCCCGGTACAATCGTTGTCGACCCCTATGCGCACCACCTGTACTGGACGTTAAACAGTCGAAAAGCTTTGCGCTATGGAATCGGTGTTGGAAAGGCCGGGTATGCGTGGAATGGCAAGGCCATCATCCGCGCTAAAGCGGAATGGCCATTCTGGCGCCCTCCACAGGAAATGATCAAGCGCAAGCCTCATTTACAGCGTTATTGGCAAAACGGTATGCCCGGTGGCCCTAAAAACCCACTGGGAGCGCGGGCTATGTATCTCTGGCAGGGAAACGAAGACACTCTCTACCGCATACATGGCACCAACAATCCAAACAGCATTGGCCGCAGCGTCTCGTCAGGCTGTATCCGCATGTGGCATCAGGATGTGATTGATTTATATAAAAGAGTTCCTCGATACACCAGAGTTGTTGTGATCGGGAAAACGCAGGATACCGAGAAGGTATAGGCAAAGGTAGACAAGAGTAACAGAGTTAGAGGGGGCACATAAATGCCCCTCTGCTATTTGCAGGAACGCTAGGTGATGCTAGGTGCAGCAACATCAATAACGATAGCCACAAAATGGCACACGGCTGCAGTCAGCACAAACCCATGCCAGATAGCATTCTGGAACGGGAGATTTTTCCAAATATAGAACAACGTGCCAAAGGTGTAGAGCGCTCCGCCGATCGCTATAAAGACAAAACCAGCAATGGAAGACTGATTGTAGAGTGGCACAATGGCAAAGACGGCAGCCCAACCAAGTGCGAGGTAGATGGGAACCGTGAAGCGTTTAAACTGAGTGAGGCCCAGTATCTTGATGGTTGCTCCGGCAATGGCTCCTGCCCACACGATAGAGAGTAAGATTGTACCTGTCCATCCACCTAGTACCATAAGACACAACGGTGTATATGTACCTGCAATCATTAAGAAAATAGCTGAGTGGTCTAAACGCCTGAGTATGCCGACACGATTTTGTTTTGCCAGCATATTATAGGTTGCCGAACAAATAAGCATGGTCATTAAGCAACCTGCATAAATGAATAGTGTTGCTTTGCGTGCCGGGTCATTGGCAGCCCAGAGCAAAATCACAAGAGCAGTTGTTGCGCCCGACCCGAAAGCAATTCCCAAAACGTGAATTACCCCATCTACGATGATCTCATTACGGGTTTGAGCCCTAAAGGTGTCGCTCATGACATCCCTTCTTAAATTAAATCTCTTCCTAATTTGCACATTGACTTGAAAGTATTGTGGCGCGCAACTGTAAAAAAGGTAGGGCGCGCGAAAAAAATGGACCGGTTATTCCCGTATGTCTGTAAGCCTAGGAAATTCATGAATAAATTGTGATCTTCTCGAGAAGTGGTGCCATTATAAAACTCTGGGGATTTGTGGAATGAGTTGCAATAGACCTTTGAATTCAAAGCCTTCAACCTGTTTAAGTCCGCAGTTTTACTCCTTTATATCTCTTCGAATTTCATTGACATTTGGCGTAGAATTTCCAAAAAAGAGCCTCCCTATCAACCAGCATATTTGCATGACTGCTTGGCCCAACACATCTTTGGTGTGGCTTGGTCGTTCTATGTGGTTTCGCAAGACTTGAAGAGAGTGTGAATGACAGTTAGCATCGACATGGGTGTAGGTCATCTAGGAAAGCCCGTTGCTATCGATCTGGAAGAGCTTCTGGCAACCCGTTTGTTGGTGCAGGGGAACTCCGGCTCTGGTAAATCACACCTTCTTCGTAGGCTTATGGAACAAAGCGCAGCTTGGGTTCAGCAGGTAATCATTGATCCTGAAGGTGATTTCGTCACTGTTTCCGATAAGTTCGGCCATGTGGTTATTGATGCCACAATGACAGACCGCGAGCTGACAATGATTGCAGCTCGTGTACGCCAGCACAGGATTTCTGTTGTTCTTAATCTTGATAGTCTGGAGCCCGATCGCCAGCTAAAAGCCGCTGCTGCGTTTTTAAATGGCTTGTTTGATGTAGATCGCCAATATTGGTACCCCGTTCTGGTCGTCGTGGATGAAGCGCAAATGTTTGCCCCTTCTGCTTCTGGTGATTTTGGAGAGGAAGCCCGCAGGCTTGCTTTGATGGCCATGACCAACTTGATGTGCCGTGGTCGTAAACGCGGCCTTGCTGGCATCATTGCCACACAGCGTCTTGCAAAACTGGCTAAAAACGTTGCTGCAGAAGCTTCCAACTTTCTCATGGGACGAACTTTTCTAGATATTGATATGCAGCGCGCCGCCGATCTTCTGGGCATGGAACGCCGGCAGGCGGAGCAATTTCGTAACTTGAATAGAGGCCAGTTTATAGCGCTGGGCCCCGCGATGTCTCGTCGTCCCCTAAGAATTGAGATTGGCGCTGTGGAGACAGCAGGGCGCGGTGGGTCTCCTAAACTGATGCCACTGCCGAACCAAGGCGGAGAAACCGCAGCTGAGCTAATTTTTACACCTTCAGATAACGATCCAGTGCTCAACAATAACCGTGTTGCAGCTCCCAGTGCCAAAGAAGTCATGGAACAACTCACTCAAGCAGCCGCAACGCGCTTGGAGACACAGGCACAGGAGGTTGAAGAGCCCGAAGACTTGTTTGAACTGGAAGACCAAAGCCAGCAGGTTGATGAAATTATCACTGCAATGATGGAAGAGCCGGAAGCTGCTTTCCAACCGGTTTCCCAGCTCTATCAGGATTTTCAGGTCCGCTGCCGGATCAAGCGTTTGAAGGCGCCGGATCTTGTACAGTTCCGCAAACGTTTATCTATGGCAAGGGCCGGTGTTGATAAAACAGAGGTTCAGCCGGATGACTGGAGCCGTGCTGAGCTGGTTGCCTCGCAACTTCCAGAGGAAATGCGCGGCGTCTTTTTGTTGCTGGCCAAAGCAGCCATGTCAGGGCTGACCTGCCCGTCAGATATGGATATCGCAAAAGCCTATGGAACCCGTTCACCTGGTAGGGCCAGATGGCTGCTTACCCACATGGAGGAGCAAGGGTTCATAATATGCGCCAGTGATTTGAGAGGAAACAGGATTGTAACCTTGCCAGATTTGGGAACACAAACTGCAGCCCGTCTAGGCTGAGGCTTTCACTACTTCTTGGGTGAGTATTAGAAATTCGTTATTTCCAGATGTGATTGCTGCGGGCTCTGATCATGTCCGCCAATTTGAGCAACTTGCTCGAAAAACAATGTTTCATTGTGGCGCGAACACGTGGAGCATAGATGTGGTTTGTTGTTGAGGACGTATTTCAGGCAGCAAGCTTTCCGCCTTGGTGCTATTTCAGTGCAACCTTCAACGGCCCGCTGCTTCCAGACAAGCCCACTGTTAATCTTCTTACCAAAACTGGTGAGAAACAATCGCATGAGCGGCGCAACGGACTGCGGTGCGACACCGTGCCGGCGCATGGTCAGGAAAGGCGTACTTAATCCTATTGCGATGCTGGAATAGAACACTGAGGGCGGTATTTGTCTACGTCCCAGACTTGCATAGGTTGCCTCAACCAGTTCTTCAATTGTGATTGCCAATTCGAACAATTCGGAAGGACCATTTGCAGGGTCCAGCTGAAAGTCCTCTTCGGCAATTCTGGGATCAAGGTAAAGCTCCACCCAAGGACTGTCTCCGCGTGGCAGAAAGCGTAATTCCTCTAAACGAGCGGCTCTTCCTGTCAAAAGGTAAGTGGTTGAGAGCCTGTTAAACACGGATTGCGCCAGAAACTTGAGAACCTGCGACGCCGCGACTTTTGTAGTCGGGGCCCCGCGTTCACTTTTGAAGTAGTTGATACCTGGTGCCGCCCATGTTTTGAGGTTCTCAGCAAACCCTGAAAAGTCGCGCAGCTCAGCCTGAACCACATTTGCCAATGCGGGCCTTAAGCCTCTGGATTCCAAAAGCGGAAAGAAGCTATCAGCAGCGCCGGTACCCAGATGAAGGAACTGGGCATGGATGCCCGACTCCGTCGGAGGGGCAGAGCTGGAAAGAGCTTTTATTCCATTCATTTGTAAAGTGGATTGATCCATACATTGCCTGACAACAAGGGCTCATGATATCGCTGGCGGTGGCTGGCATCATTCCTGAGCGGTGTTTTATAGGTAAACTAGTCTAGGTGTGGGAAGTAGATCAAGAGAAAGAGACGAGCAAAAGTGAGTGGTTCACAGGCGCGAGTTCAAAAATCTGGAGTTCAATGCGCGCCGCGCCAAGCCGTTTGCAAGCCGTGGGAATACTTTGCGTAGCCGCAAGGCTTCTCTTGCCATTTCCTGACCAAGAGTTGGGTAATCACGGTCATTCAATATCAACCCAAGTGGCGTTGCCCCACTTGCCTCAATGGCTTCATGCCCAAGCATTACATTTTCGCTTGTCACGCCTCCAACCATACTTAGCAGGAAAACTCCATCGCAGGCTGCTGCCCCAATGGTGGAGGGAAGGGCCGCCGGGTCGGATTTGGGAATGGGAGGCAGATCTACGATGATGGAGCGGTAACGAACAAGATCACTATTCAATGCGGCCGTTAGTTTGTCAGCGTCGCGAATAGCCAAGGCGTCTGCTTCATTGGCTCTAAGAACAAGCTGGTCATATGGTGTCTTTGGATTGGTTTCTATCGCTTGCCCCGGCCCCATCAAGTGAGGTTGCCACCCGGTTACAATACTCTTTGTATCGTCAATGATTGGGCCTGAGAGGTCCAAATATAGTGTTTTTCTGCCAGCAAGGGCAGAGCGTGACGCAAGGGCCTTTGCAAGGCTTGTTGTCCCGCTATCCCATTGAGGCGCAGCAAACCCGACTGTGCGTATTCCGTTCCCTAAGCTTGCGGCAAAAATACGTTCTATTTCTAGGGAGGAGGGAGCAAGCATCTACAAGGGATACCTTTTCAGCTGGTTCGGGCCTTATATGGCACTGAACAGTGCATATACACTAATAGCTGCTACTATATCCTGAAACTTGTCAAAGATTTGTCTCCAATTGCTTCTGGAGATATCCGGAACATAGACAGTATCGCCCTCGCGCACCACAGGTAAATCCTTCATATCTCCGCGCTTAGCAAAGTCCAGTAGGTCAAAAAGCTGAGCCTGATCACGGCAGCACGACAAGTTTACAACTAGTATTTTCTCTACAAGCGCATTGCTGGTTGGCCCGCCGGCTTCAGCCAGAAGGTCTAGTATGGTCATGGAATCACTAAATTCGTAACGTCCGGGCTTTGCCACAGCTCCCAGAACACGAACGGACTTCTCCTTGGAGAGGTCGAGCCATTCCCTGTCTTGATCTGGAATATAGATGACATCTCCATTCTTAACACGTGGAAGAATAGAGTCATCTCCGGTTTCAAAGTACAATGCCAAATTAACTTTACTTACCCGAGAACCGTACTCTCCTCTATGTGTAACACGAATGTTTCTCATATCTGCGGAGACCGTTGGGCCATTGGCAGCTGAAACGATATCAAGAAAATGCATATCGCTGTTAAAAGCGTAACGGCCGGGAGCTCCCACTGCTCCCATAATATAAATGGAATCTTCTGATGCTTGGCGTAACCAGATGGCGCGTTGGTCCGTGGGGTCCGTTGGAAGCTCTGAGACGACGATAAGAGCACCCGCCTCCAATTTGGGAAGTTGTGATAAATCTCCTCCTTCGCGAATGAATTTGTCGATATCGAACTTGATAGAAACTGCTCGGTCTCCACGTTGGTAAATAACATTAACACTAGAAATATCGGCGGTAGCCGTTGGCCCGCCGGCTTCCGCAAACAAGTCAATGAAGGTCATCTCGCTGGACCATTCATAGCGCCCGGGTTTGTAAACTGCCCCAATAATTTCAATAGCTCGTTCTGGTGGAATTTTTAGCCAGGATACTTCGTTGACCTCGGTTTTTTCGGGAATGAAAATCGTGTCCCCACTCTCGATCTCTGGAAGGACAACGTCCCCACCTTCGGTATATGTCAGCAGATCGATGACCTCTACATCGCCATTTTCGCGCAGCACTTTCACTTGACGTGTGTCCGCAAATCGGGTTGGGCCTCCTGCAGTCGCCAGAATTTCCATGAAGGATGTCTCGGGCTTCGTCTCCAAGGCTCCAGGTTGCGCGACCTCTCCTACAATGTAGACAAAGTTGTCACCTGATTTGACGTTGTCCGAAATTGGAGGAATAAAAATGGTGGCCCCTGGGCCGATTTTGACCAAATCATCAGGGTTGGCAGTATCCAGATACCTTTGCAGATCAAATATTATCGGAATTGTGTCATTGATAACCCGAATTTCCTGAATGTCCGCATCTTTGGAAATACCACCCGCCAGCATGATAAAATCAAGAATTGTCAGGTCATCTTGATAGGGAAAAGGTGCGGGGCTTTGAACCTCTCCGAAGACCTTCACAGAATCTTTGTTTCCTTTTTCGATGAGATCCTTCTCGTTTACATTGACTTCAATATTACCAAGGAGCGTGGAGGAGGGAACAAATATTTCATCACCATCTTGTAGTTGCGGAAGATATACCTCGTCCCCTGTGTCCAGATACTCACGGTAGTTGAAAACTCTAGTTTTTCCTTTCCTTCTAATCTGTAGTATATCCAATTGGGCACCTAAGCGGAGTCCATCTGCCTGAGCGATTGCCAGTTGAACATTGGTGCTCTCCGGAACCTGATATAAGCCCGGATTATTCACAAAGCCGAGCACTTTGATGTTCAGGGTATCTTCATCATCCTCGTCTTCAACCTTATTTGGTATAAATATTGTTGTGTTTGCACTCAACTTTGGCACAGCTGCCAAACGTCCGCCCTGAGACATGAACTTCTTAAGGTCAAATCTGGTCGCAACAGCGTTATTGTTTGTTCTGTCAAGTATCTGGATTTGTGAAGTATCGGCAGTTCCGCTCGGCCCCCCGGCTTCACCGATCAAGTCGAAAATTGTCATCTCGTCCGACCAGTCATAACGGCCCGGTTTTATGACGGCTCCAATAATTTCTATTGAACGCTCTGGTGGAACCCGCAGCCAGGAAGGCTCCTCTATTTCTGTTTTTTCGGGAACAAAAATGGCATCCCCAGGGTCCACTTCTGGTAATGTCGAAATCCTCTGCTCTGTATAGGCGAGCAGATTGACTGTCTCAACTGTTCCATCTCCGCGGATGAGACGTATCTGGCTGGTATCTGCATAGCGGGTAGGGCCGCCGGAGTTTGCAATAATCTCAATAAAACTAGCATTTGCGCGGCTTTCAAAGGCTCCCGGTTTTGCCACTTCTCCCATGACATAGACCGTATTGCTGCCAGCGCGGATATCATCTACTTGCTGAGGTACAAATATGGTTGCCCCCGGTTCCACCTTAATCAAGGAACCTTCATTCGCAGTCTCCAGATAATGCTCTAAATTAAACTGCTCTGGCGTCCCTCCATTGATTACTTTTATTTGCTGAAGGCCTGCATAGCGGGTCAGCCCTCCGGCCCGCATGAGATAATCAATTACACTTTGGCCTTCTTCAAAGGCATAGCGGGCGGGCGTATTGACCTCGCCGAAAACAGAAATCGCGGTGCTCGCATCTGCGCCATCTCCTTGCTCCATCAGGGTCCGACCATCAAAATTGACTTCAACATTCCCAAGGACCGTAGAAGCAGGAATAAAAAGCTCGTCACCATCTTGCAGTTCTGGCAGTTGCTTAAGGTCTCCGGTATCCAGATAGCGTTTGTAACTGAACGTCCGGCTTTTCCCGTCTCGAATTAGCTGAAAAGAATCTAGCTGAGCACCTTGTCTCAATCCACTTGCCTCTGTGACTGCTAGCTGGACATTGGTGGTGGAAGGAAGGTTGTAAACGCCGGGTTTTTGTACGTAACCCAAAAGCGTAACAGAAATTGTATCTGCAGTTGTCTCTTGCGCTCCTTTGTCCGGCAAAAGAACAACTGCTCCAGCACGAAGCCTTGGAACCTCGGACATGCTCCCGCCATTTTCAAGAAAACCTTTTAAATTGAAGCGAACGGACTTTGCCCAATCGCCTTCTTTCAGCAAGATCTGAATATTGCTGGTATCCGCTGCACTTGTGGGACCTCCCGCGTGGGCAAGCAGATTGAAAAGATTCATTTCGTCCGACCATTCATAGCGGCCAGGCTTTGCGACTGCGCCGATAATTTCGACTGCCTTGTCAGGGGGGATACGTAACCAGTTTGGCTCATTGTTCTGAAGCTTTTCCGGAACAAAAATAGCATCACCGCCTGCAATTTGCGGTAGTTTACCGACCTTCCCTTCCGTATAAGCGGCGAGATTAATCATCTCGACCGTTCCATCGGCTTTAATCAGTCGAATGTTGAGAGTGTCGGCAAATCGCGTAGGACCTCCAGCATTCCCGATAATATCAATAAAGGTTGCATCCTCTCTTCCTTCATAGGCTCCGGGTTTTGCGACTTCGCCCATAATGTAAATTGTACTCTTGCCCGCCTGGATCTCGTCTTTTTGTGTAGGTACGTAAATCGTTGCCCCGGGTTCCAGTTTCACAAGGAGGTCAGGATTGCCCGTGTCAAGATACATTTGTAGGTTGAAAAGAACTGGGTCCCCTTTGTTGATTATACGAATTTGCTCCACGCTGGCGTATCTGGTCACACCTCCTGCACGCATTATGAAATCTATGATGTTAGAGTCATCTTTATAGGCAAAGCTTGCAGGGTTATTGACTTCCCCTAGCACCCTGATCGAGGCGACTTCATCTCCTCCGTCCCCAGCTTCCGCGAGCCAACGGCCATCAAAGTTTACCTCAACATTGCCAATGAGCGGAGAGGCTGGGATAAAAAGTGTGTCCAATGATTGCAGTTCTGGCAGAGCCTTAGGGTCACCAGTATCAAGATACCTTTTAAAGTCAAAACGAATGACTTTGTCGTCCCGGCGTAACTGAAAGGCATCCAACTGGGCGCCTTGTCGAATACCACCAGCTTCTGTCACTGCAGTTTGTACATTGGCATTTTCAGGAAGAATGACTTGTCCAGGATTGATCACATAACCTAAAACAGTAATGAGCAGCTGCCTTCGCCCAAGAGAGACCTCTAGGCGGTCTAGATTTCTGAATGCTTGCGAGAGGACCTCTCTCACTTTGTTTTGAGCTTCTTCCTGAGTTAAGCCGATCAGGTTGACCGAACCAACTTCCGGCAGCTCTATGTTGCCATGCTGATCAATCGGAAACGGGTTTTCAAACCCATCTTCTCCGGGCATAGTGACTTTCACTTCATCACCAAATTGCAATTTCCTGTCGTCCGGGCTTGAAGGAGTACTCGGAGCTGGATTGACTGCTGGGCTTGAAACTGTTGTGGGTTGAGAGGTTGCTGTCTGTGAAAGCAGGAGCGCACGTTCTTCTGGAAAAATGACACTTCTTTGGGAAGGTTTACTTATGGGGGAGAGGACTTGCGCATGTCCGCTTTGCATAAAGAGAAACAAATACAGTAGGATTATGCAGAGCAACCACCCCAACTGAATGCTCGGAGAAGTGTGTTTTCCTATTATTATTCTATGGCCCACTTGTCGCACCCTTATTTAGTGAGTGCGCTCGGTTGAGCTTATCCTCAAGTGACTGGATCCTGAACCATAACTCTGCCATGTCTTCTTCGGCATCATAGCCAAGTCCGCCTGCGGCTTCTCTCTTTACTCTAATAAGTGTTAGGCGGGTTTCTTCTAATGCCGCAGGGGCGACTTGCTCTGCGCCCCTGCGTTCCAGATCTGCAAGCATGACTTCGAATGCGCGTACAGCCCTTTGGTCCGAAGGATAACGTTCTGCAGCGCCTCCGGTCCCATGGTCTGGCCACCATGTACAGCTACTCAAAATGTAACAGAGCCCTAAAACACACAGGGAGCTGAAAGGAAAATAAATCCCTCTCATGAATGTTTTTTACGCGGCAGCGCCGCCCTCGCTTGAAATAATATCAGTCATTTTTAGGTGCTTCAGCAATTTGAATGGTTGTCCTGAAACATTTATAAGTTTCAGCTTCTTTCCCGTTACGCTTAATCTTTTGTACAGGAAGACAATTGCTCCGATGCCAGATGAATCTATAAACGTGGTTTCCGCCAAATCCAGTTCTACGTCTTCACGGGACTGAGCAAAGTCATCAAATTGGGCCCGAAGACGATCCATTTCTGCCGCATCCATATCTTTCGGCATTTGCATCAGAGTCGCCATACTTAAAATCTCCAGAGCTGCCACCTTCCATCCAGTATGGACAGGATGAGTCGAGTTCTGATTATGAAGCAAGTCACGTGCCTTCTTCACCTCTTGCTTTTTGAGGTTAGAGGATATGCCTTTGCCAGAAACGCAAAGAAGTTTTCGCAAATTGCAAAGATTTTGATGGTCCATTCCAATAAATCCAGAGCTGTTAAAGCTGCGTTAGTGGCACATAGGTTGCGTATACCCTCAAAGAAAACAAAGTCCTTTGTCAGGACGGTGACAACCCTAGTGGAACTGCGGGCATATCAACTGGAATGCAAAAGCCGACCATTCACATTGTGCAAAAAATGGCCCCTGGCGGAATAGAACTTCTTGTACGCCGGTTGGCGGATGAGTGCAGGGAGCCTGTATACATTTTTTCCTTGGAAACTCCGGAAATTCAAAAGACAGCCTCAAATAATGGAGAGACAAGCCTTCACCAAAACCTTTTAGATGGTAACTTCTACTCCTTTGATAAAAAAGGTGGGCTTGATCCGGCATTGATATTTCGATTACGGAAGAAACTGAAGGAACTTGCCCCTAATCTCGTCGTTACCCATCATATTGGGCCACTTTTGTACGGAACGACTGCTGCGCGCTTGGCAAGGGTGCCGATAGTTGCACACATTGAGCATGATGCTTGGCACTTGGATGATAGCAGGCAAAGATTCCTAACAGTCATGACTTGCCAATTGACTAAACCTCACTTGATGGCAGTCAGCCGGTCTGTGGCCAAGAAGGTCTCAGAAATTACAGGCAACAAAGAAATTGCCGTTATTCCCAACGGTGTCGATACGTCCAAGTTTATTCCAAGAAGTTCAGAGGATGCTCGTTCAAAATTTGGGTTGCCAAAGAATATGGTCGTGATCGGAGGTGTAGGTCGCCTGGAGAACGTGAAGGGCTTTGATATCCTCATCAAGGCGTTGGGGTATCTCCCTGAAAAAGTCTGTATTGCTGTAGCAGGAGATGGAACGCAAAAACGGGAGCTAAAACAACTAACAATAGATGAGGGCCTTGAGGATCGAGTTTATTTTCTAGGAAATCTTTCTGAAATCGAAACTCTTTATCCTGCCTTTGATGTTTTTGCCCTACCATCCCGTAATGAGGGACTGCCTCTGTCAATTATAGAGGCGCAATCCGCGAGTATTCCGGTTGTTGCCACAGATGTTGGGGCGAACTGTGATGGGTTATGTAATGAAACCGGTAGGTTAGTGCCTCCAGATAATCCGGAGGCACTAGCTGATGCTCTCACTGAATGCTTGGCAAATCCTTCAAGTATCAGCCCGAGACAGTTCGTTGAACGAGAGTTTTCTTGGAAGACGACGCTAAACGCCTATGAAAAGCTATCAAATGGAGTAGAGTATGGGGCCTGAGTTTTTTGCCATCTCCTCAGGTGCGTTGTTGGCCTATCATGGCCTAGCGTATCCTTGGATACTCAAGCACTTGGCGAATAAAAAGCCAAAAGCACACTCATCCCCCAAGCACCTGTCAATTACCGAGGCACCAAGTATTGAAGTCATTATTCCCGCTTATAATGAGGCCGCAGATATTGAGGAAAAACTTTTAAATTGTAATGAGTTGGAGTATCCCGCAGAAAAGATAAAATATACGTTTATTTTTGATGGCTGCACGGACAATACCTATGAAGTGGCATTAGCGACTTTGGATGAAAAAGTTCTGGATCGGAAGAGGTTTAACTTTGTCCACCGCCATCTTAATCGCGGAAAAATAGCAGTTCTTAATGAAGCCGTGCCCAATAGTTCGGCGGAAATTGTCATTTTAACCGATGTATCTGCAACGGTTAATAAAGAGGCGCTCTGGCGGGTTGCCGATAACTTTTCTAAGACTGGAGTAGGGGTTGTATGCGGCACCTACAAATTGCAATCGGGTGATACAGGTGAGCTGAGTTACTGGGCCTATCAGACTTGGGTCAAGGAGGCTGAAGGGGCTCTTGCATCTCCCTTTGGTGCCCATGGTGCATTCTATGCTTTTAGAAGGTCGCTTTGGGATACTCTTCCAATAGAGACAATCAACGATGATGTTATTATTCCTATGCGGATCGTCGAACAAGGCTACCGGTCTGTCTACGATACGGACATTCAGGCCATAGAAACAGAAAAAGCAAGTAGAGGAACGGATCTTCGTCGCAGGATGAGGATAGGTGCGGGTAATCTGCAGCAGGTCGTATGGCTTTGGAAGCTGGCCAAACCAACGAACCCTTATATGGCGCTTATTTTCCTTTCGGGAAAAGGACTTAGGGCCTTTGTTCCCATACTCCTTATCATGTTTATTATTGCCTGTGTGTTTTGGGCGTTTCAGGGAAATCCGTTTGCAATGGCCGTCACTCTTGCAGTGGTAAGTAGTTTGGCTGTTAATACCTATGAAGCTTTTACACATCAAAAGCCTCCCAAACTTCTGAAACCTTTATCTGTAGTCGGTTATGCTATTGGAGGTCAGACAGCATCTCTTTTAGGGATTATTCGTCTTTTTTTGGGCAGGCAGGGGCCATGGCGGCGCGCCGCTGATAACTCGGGCGAGCCTGACTACATTCACCCTCTCTCCCGGTTTGGAAAACGTGCTTTGGACGTTACGTGTGGCACAGCAGCATTTGTTGTAATGATCATACTTTACGTTCCAATTGCCATAATAATCAAACTGGACTCCCCAGGCCCCATAATTTACCGGCAATTTCGTGTTGGCGAAAGAACTCCTACGGAGACTAAACTCTTTCTCTTGAAGAAGTTTAGAACCATGCATGTCGATGCCGAAAAAAGTGGAGCACAATGGGCAAAAAAGAATGATCCTCGGGCCACACGTTTTGGACGGTTTATGAGGAAAACCCGCATTGATGAACTGCCGCAATGTCTCAATGTTCTGCTGGGAGATATGTCAATTGTTGGCCCTAGACCGGAACGTCCGGCATTCTTCGAAAAACTGGAAGATGAAATACCCTTTTATATTGAGCGAACTTACGGGCTTAGGCCGGGAATTACAGGGCTAGCCCAGGTTGAGCAGGGGTATGATGAAGATATCGAGGATGTTCGGTCAAAGGTTATGCATGATCACGTCTATGCAATGCGTTTGGTAAAGCCGGTAGATTGGTTCAAGACAGACCTCTCAATAATTTTGAGAACAGTAATTGTTATGGTTACAGGAAAAGGACAGTAAAGCGGCTACCGCCGGTTTTGTTTAGTAGCCTGAAGTTAACTTGAGTTATAACTGCCGGTTTCTCGCTTGGTTCCTGCCAAGCACTGCTCGAGGTATTCAAGGAGTTAAGCTTTGATGGTACGGCAATTTTCTCTCCGATCCCGTGCGGCAATACTAGTCTTGTTTGTCCTGTTTATCCTTTTGATATCTCTCGCTGCGATTTCGGCTTTAAGATATGCAGATAATGAAGCCAAACTCAGGCAGTCAGTTTCGGACAATAGAGTTTGGTCCTCTGCACAGACAGAGATTGAATTTAATCGTTTTTTGAATGCCTTAGATGCCTATATGATGCAAGTTGACAACGTTAGTCGCAATAGCGTCACTCTCCGCTTTGATGTTTTGTGGAGTAGAGTGAACCTGTTCAAGAAAAGTCATGATCAAAGTGCAGAGCAAGAGGAAACTGGATTTTCTGGAACCGTGGATGGTTTGAGTAAGGCCATTGCTCAGGCAGAACCTCTTGTGAAGCAGGTAACCCCAGAAAATAAGAAAGCTTACAAAGAAATCCGCAGTCTTTTCGATCCCTTTGAGGAAAAGCTTAGAAGCATCACTCTCGCAAGTTTAAGGCAGGACACCGAAAGTCGATTGCGTGTCAGGGACAACCTTGAATCCCTGCTCAACCGAGTTTTTCTCTTTGGGGCGCTGGGCATGGTTTCCCTTTTGGGACTGATGATTTCCCTTGTCTATTCAGAGGTACGAACTCTGCGACTTTTGAGGGAAACTCTGGACGCACAAAAGAATACGGATGAGGCCCGGCAACAACTGGTTGATGCTGTCGAGAGCTTAAATGAGGGGTTTCTCCTGTGTGATGAAGAAGATGACATCATTTTGTGCAATCAACGTTTTTTGAATGATCACCCTGTCATGTCGCAGGTTATGGCTCCGGGGTCTAACTTCATAAGTTGCTTAAGGTATGGGTTGGAAAATGGTGAGTTCCTGCTGGAAGAGGATAGAACAGAGAGCTGGTTGACAAGAAGGCTTGCTGAAAGAAAAAATAAATCCTCATCCTATGAAACCCGATTATCTGATGGCCGGTGGATTAAAGTTTCAGACCGGAGAACGGAAGATGGTCGTACAGTTAGCATTCAAACCGATATTAGTCAGCTAAAAAAACGGGAAGCGGCTTTACAAGAAGCTCAATCCATTCTTGAAGCACAGGCAGTTGATCTGACAACGCTTGCTGAACAGGCGGAAAAAGCGAGAGAAACCCTTTTTGGTGCCGTAGAAAGCTTAAATGAGTGTTTTGTTCTTTTCGATGAAGAAGATAAGCTGGTTTTATGTAACAGCAGATTTAAAGGGCTTTTCCAGCAGCTTAGAGATAATATATCTACGGGAATTAGCTATGAGCAGGTTCTCCGCTATATGTACCTTAGTGGAACTTTCAATACGGAAGGGTTAGATGAAGATGACTTTGTTTCCTCTCGTTTGGTTAGGCGAAAGGAGAAAGAAAATGATCCTTCTTCAATGGTGCGATATGAGGAGCAAACCATTGACGGGCGTTGGCTTCTGGTTTCTTCAAAATCTACCCGCAACGCTGGTACGGTCAGTATTCTAACTGATATATCGGAGGCCAAAAGACAAGCTCTAGATATACAGGAAGCCAATAGTACACTTGAAGAGCAAGCTCTTCGTTTGAGGGATCTTGCAGAAGAAGCCCAAGCTGCCAGCCGTGCAAAGTCTGAGTTTCTGGCGGTCATGTCCCATGAAATTCGTACTCCAATGAATGCGATTATTGGTTTTGCTGGGCTTCTGCTAGGAGGTGACCTCAAAGGTGAAAACCGTCAGTTTATTATTGGGATTGAAGAAGCCTCTCAAAGACTACTATCTTTGATTAGTGATATTCTGGATTTTTCTAAGTTGGAATCTGGTAAAATCAAGCTAGAGGCTAAGCCATTCAATTTGGTCAGGATGATAGACAGTTGCGTTGATGTCGTGAAAGTCATTGCTGGTTCCAAGCCCCTCGAAATCAGTGTAGACATCTTTAAAGGTACTCCTGAAAATATAATTTCGGATTCTGATCGAATATATCAGATACTGCTCAATTTAATGAGTAATGCAGTGAAATATACAAGTAGAGGAAGTGTCCATCTTCAAATAGAGGTAGTTGGTTCGTCAGAAAAAACTGTGGAGTTATGTTTTACTATTACAGATACTGGGCAGGGTATTTCACTGGAAGCTCAAAAGAACATCTTTAAACCTTTTGAGAGAAAAGCCACTGACAATGCTGAAAGCGCTTCCGGATCTGGCTTGGGGCTTTCTATCTGTAAACGACTAGTGGATTTAATGGATGGGGACATTGGCTTTAGCAGTGTTGAGAGCTTCGGGTCGAGATTCTGGTTCCGTATTCACGCTAAGGTCTACGAAGGTAGGCTGCCGTCACATGTTTCTGTGGCTGGAACAGATTTAAAACATGACTGTAAGACTGGAGAAAGTAAAGGTCTTGATGCGGAAGTATCTAGTAGATTGAAGGTGTTGGTGGCTGAAGATACGCCAGCAAGTCAAATGGTTATTAAGACCGCACTAGAAAAACGAGGGCATTCAGTTGTGTCTGTTGATGATGGAGCTCAGGCCGTGGACACAATGTTATCTCAAGATTTTGACTTGATCATAATGGATATGCAAATGCCAAATATGGACGGGATGACTGCAACACGTCATATCCGCAAAATGGTGGCTCCAAAGTGTGATATTCCGGTATTTGCATTATCCGCACAGGCAATGGATTCTGACAAACAAGCCGCTTTTTCTGCAGGCCTTTCTGGGTATCTAACGAAACCAATTCGTTGGAGTGATTTGGATACACTCCTTCACGCTATCTCCTCTGAGAAGAGTGGTCAGGCGAGTGCGGAAAATTATCTAAACACTATGGCATCCGGTATTGTACTTCCAGATAATCAAAGCGGACATGAGGACCAAGGAGGTAAAACAAAACAACCAGATGTGTTTGCCTTACCAACGGAGGACGAAAATCAATTAATATCTCAAAAGAATAGCGAGTTCTCAGGTGATGAAAAAGACAATGGTAGTTTTGTTAGTACAGTAGGTGGTTCTATTGAAAATGGGAGGTCATATCTTAGCCGAGAAACTATAGAGGAAATGGTTGAAGCTGTAGGTGAAGATGTTTTTAAGTCCTTACTTTCAACTTTTTTTGAAAATGCTGACGAATTATTTAGCCAAATAAAAGAGAATGCCAGCAAGAGGGAGTTAGATGAACTTCAAAAAACTGCGCATAGGTTCTCTGGTCTTCTCTCTCAATTTGGAGCAATTGATGCATCTTGTTTGGCCAGCTCTCTGGAAGTTGAAACTGACCTCGATAGTGCCTTGAAGTTGGTGGATGAACTGCTAGAAATCGCAGAGCTATCAGTTCAAGAACTTCGTGAAAAGCCTTTGGGAGGACCTCCGCCATTGACCAAGAGCGCGTCTTTATAAAGTGGGTACTTATTATTTGTTTGGCTTAGGACAGCCAAGTCAAGTGAGCGTGGGTAATTTGTATGGCAAAGGTATGGTCAAAAATTCTATTGGTTGAAGATACCTATGCCCTATTGGAGGCTTACAAAGCCTACCTGCTCCCAGATGGATATTCCGTTTCGACAGTAGGAACTGGTCAGCTCGCCCTTGAAGAACTACGATCGCAAAGGCCGGAAGTTATTGTTCTGGATGTGAACCTACCTGATATGTATGGCCTTGATATACTAAGGGAAGTAAAAGCTTCCAATATCAATAGTGAGGTCATTGTAGTTACAGGACAAGCCTCTGTAAAACTGGCTGTCGAAGCTATGAGAATGGGTGCTTTTGATTTTATTATGAAGCCCTTTTCAGCTGAAAGACTACGCTCGACTGTAAAGAGTGCTGTTGAGAGATATTCCCTGACACACGCCCAAGCTAAAGCAGAAAATACGGTACCTGACGGTATTTTTTCCGATATAATTGGAAACTCGGAGAAAATGCAAAAAGTTTATAGAATACTAACAAGTGTAGCCCCAAGTTCAGCAGCAGTTTTTATAAGAGGTGAAAGTGGTACGGGTAAAGAGCTGTGTGCCATAGCTCTCCACAAAGCATCAAAAAGAAGTCATCATCCATTTATTACCATAAACTGTGCCGCCATTCCCAAAGACCTTTTGGAAAGTGAAATTTTTGGACACATAAAAGGAGCCTTTACTGGCGCTTCATCGGATAGAAAAGGGGCAGCCCTTTGCGCCGATAAAGGTACGTTGTTTTTGGATGAAGTATGTGAAATGGACTTGGGTTTACAATCCAAACTCCTTCGTTTCCTTCAAGAAAAACAAGTGCAAAGAGTTGGAGAGGACAGACTGCGATCGGCTGATGTCAGGATTGTTTGTGCCACAAATAGAGACCCCCTAATAGAAATTGCTGAGGGACGTTTCAGGGAAGATCTATATTATCGACTGCATGTTGTCCCAATTAACCTACCTCCTTTACGCGAAAGGCACGGTGATGTGATTTTGCTTGGGGCATACTTTCTTAGAAAATTTTCTATTGAGGAACAAAAGAAGTTTCTGGATTTCAGTGAAGAAGCTAAGAGGCGGTTAACTCAGCACTTATGGCCCGGAAATATTAGGCAGCTACAAAATGCAATACGGAATGCAGTTGTGTTGAATGACGGGGAGGTCATGCATGATTATATGTTGCCAGAGGACATGTTCTTTTCATCTCAGAAAACTGATTTACCGGTAGAGACAGACGGTGCTGGTGGCTCTCATGTAAGGAGTACCCAAAGTTATCAAAGTGAGAGATACTCGAAAAAGGAAGCCACTGTTTCACAGTGTGATCACTCTATTTTTGAAGGCAGTTTATCACTTCAACCCTACCGAAAATTTGCAGATATAGAAGACGGCGTTAGGCAACCGAACGCTCGATCTGAGCGGGAGGATATCCTACCGTTGGAAACAGTCATACGATTAACTATCGAACGTGCAATTAGAAGTAATAATGGGAGCATTCCTAAGGCCGCCGCAGCTTTGGAAGTTAGCCCCTCAACAATTTATAGAAGGTTGCAGGTGTGGGAAGAAGAACGCAAGAAAGTGGCGGCGAATGTAAATAAAATGTAGATTTTGTTCCCAATTATTAGAAGGAACAGGTAGTAGGGTTACGCTGCTTTTCTCCTTTTTGCCTTCTGGTGTGTTTTTTGAGTAATTCGAGGAATACGAGCGATGATGGGTAAGTTTTTGACTGCTTTTTGAAACTCTTCTCTTCGTCTTAAAGTAGGGTCAAAAAATTCAAGCAAAGCCGCCAAGCCTATGCCTAAAAAGACTGCACCAATGATACCCCCAATAAGGTAAACTGACTTTCCCGGTGTTACAGGGGTTTTGGGGTCTTCTGGAGCATCAATAATTTTGACGCGCTCTGGCGCTTCATGCTTTCCAAGGTCTTGTGTTACTTGAGCCATTTCATGGCGTTTGGTCATTTCCTCAAAAGTGTGCTGTGCCAGCTTCACATTTCGGCTTAAGCGATTGACTTCCTTTTCTATAGGGCCAAACCGAGCAATATTACTTTCCAGCTTGTTTATGTTTTTTCCAAGTAGGTCTACATCCTTTTGCAGGGCTTCTCTTTTAGACTCAATCTCCTGCAAAGCCTGCATCTGGGATACCAAAAGAGGGACATTCTTCTGATTTTCTCCAACAGCTTGTCCCGCTGCAATATTCCATAGACGGTCAATATCTTCGTTAGTAATCTCGGAGCTTTCTTTGAAGAGAAGTTGTCTCTCTTCAGTCAGTCGTTGCAGTCTTTGCTCGGCAGCGCGAACTTGAGAGTGATTGTTGGTATATCGTGCTCTCAATGACGCCAATTGACCCGTGATTTCAACGATTTTCTCTTCGAGCTGGCCTACAACTGGATTTGTACTGGCCAGCCGTTTCTTCATTAGCTTTAGGGAAGCTTCGAGACTTGCTAAATCCGCTGATTTGGTATCAAACTGTTCTTTAAGCCCAATTAAACGAGTGACATTTGCTGTATAGACGGCTGGGAGGTTGTCCGCATTTCGACTTTTGAATTCTGAAAGCTTGTCTTCTGCCTTTTGTAAATTTTTGCGTTGTCGATCTAACTGCTTTTGCAAAAATGCCCCACTTTCGTCAACTGCTGAGCGCTCTGGTGAGAGCATGCGTTCCAGAAAACGTTGACTAACAGCCTCGAGTTTTGCCGCTAATCCGTTTGGGGAGCTTCCTATTATATTGAGTGAAACAAGATCGGCTCCGACAAGCCTTGCTGAAATGGCTGCTGATAACGCTCGAACTTTGAACTCCTTTTCACGCGGAGAGGTGTCGGTGGTCACATCCCCAACGTCCTCAAGAACTTTTCCGAGCACGTGCTCACTATGTAAAAGGGCATTAAGAGCTGGCATCCTGTCCTTGAGATTAGGGCCGATTGCCAAGTCTTCCAGAAAAGGATTTAGACTTGCAGGCTCTTGAACTAGAAAGGTCATATGGGCCTGATACTTTTTTGGGGCATAATCTGCGGCAATATAAGCTGTTGGTGGAAGGACAAGTAGGGGAATACATATGGTGTACCGCCGCCGCCAAGCTGCGTCCAATATCATCTTTACGAATTCAATCGGCGAACGGATCATGGCTGTCTCATGTTTAAATTGTCTTGATCGGACGGTATTAAACGAATTTCAATAGTATGTCTTATAGTTTAGCGTACTCCTAATTTATCCTAGACCTATTTAATTGATTTTCTTGCATCATATCAAACCAAGAAAAATGGTACCTCTAGGCAATGTCTTGGAGAGTTCTAATTGAGTACGAGTATTCGGTGGCAAGAGCGTTAATATATTTTTATAGATCTTTTGAGCGTGAAGCAGGCGCTCGTACGCTTTTTCTTTTTGAGAGAGACCTATAGTTATTATAATTGTTCGTTGTTCCGATATAGCTATTTGTGACAAGTTATTTAAAGATGCCTGCGTATTTTGCGAAATTGGGGAGCCGCTTACGAGCTCTGTTACCTGAATTTGTTTAGAGGAACTTCCTTTCTGGACTTTTTGCCTTTGTTGTTCAGTTTTTTCTGCGTGCTGCTTGTACGAGTCCAAAGTAGTTTTGAGTTTTCTTCGAGAAGCGACATATCTCTGATCTGATACGGGGCTTCTGCCAAACTGTTCCGCTCTGTTCAATACCTGCCCTTTTAACCGGCGTTCAGAGCCTTTTGCGGGGCTGTTTATATTGTTATGTGCGGTCAGAAGTGCTGGGGCAGAACTAAGAAACTCTCGAAATAGCTCATCAGCGCTTAGTCGGGGTGGAGTTTTATTTGTCAGGCTTTTAAAGCCATCACTACTTGCGGTTAGTGATGGTGTATCAGTTAAAGAGGGAGCTGCCAGCTCAGAACGAGCTTGAGATAACATTTCTTCAATCTTACTATTTCCATTATGGGTGGGTTTATTTCCGTTCTTAGGAATGGTGGCACTTAAATACTCAGGAAGTAAGTCATCAGGTTCATTTGAAATACAACCAGATAAGACAACTAAAATAGAAAAAAATGATACAAACTTCATCACTACATATCTCAATGGAAAAAGGTAATGCAGCAAAATTACATTGTTACTGTTTGCTGAAGTACTGTTGAACTTTAAGTCGTATCGAATCTAAATTAATATTGTTTCGTTTACCTTTTTTTAACCAGATGTTTTGGGAACTTTTCCAAAGTTTCCTCTTCAGACTTTGAGCTTCCCGTGATTTTTCCTGGTCCAGGAGCAACAGCCAACGTTGGTCGACCAGTCCTTCAGCCATATGGAGTAGTGCAAGGTTGATATCGGGTTGCTTCTTACAGATTTCAGCAGATGGAAGTAGCATCATTACATCTCCCTCTCTTCCATCTGTTGGGTCAAAAGGGTCAGCTGTTGGCATACGTGCATGCCATTGAACATAAGCTGTAGCTTTTGTTACGCGCATTCCAATTGCCGCTGTCTCCCTTATACGTCCAGTATTATAGAGCCAGACTTCCGGGCCTTTGCTTTTGAATGCTTGGACTGTGCGCGGCGTAAGGTCGAAACCGTCATTTATTAGAACAAGATCGAACAAGCTAGCCAGCTCAATATCTTTAGGGGTGTTAAGTTGGGCGGCAAGTTTTATATTCTTTGAGTTATCACGAAGTACCTTAATCCAGCTTTCGACACTACCATCTCCCAGATGTGGGTTGGAGGGCTCATCAGCAACGCTCCAGTACGGCGCGGTTAAGCCTTGTGAATTAATATCCTCTATCAGTTGGTTAAGTCTATAAGCGGCAGCTTGATTACCTAAGTTTTGCTTCAGCCGCTTGGCTGGTGTGTAGGCTAGTATTTCCTGCCCCCTTTGAGGGCTTATATTAGTCGCGGCCTTCAAATCCAACATAAACTCTTGAGTTTTGGCTCCAAGCGGAGTTTGTAAGGGGGGAGCTAGGGAACTAAGTCCAAGTGTCGTCATAAACTCCAGATCACATTTTATTTGAGCAGCCCTTCGAGAGGGACTTTGGAAGGCCCAAGTTAAATGGATCATTTCATCAAGATAAAAGCCGGCGGGATATTTTGCTTTGGGCAAGCTAATATTGGGAACAGTCAAAGAAACCGGCAAAGTTGTCGATCCGTTTTCCCAGCCGATGGTGATATTCCCTTCATACTTGCCTGGCGGAATTTGAGAACTAATATCGATCCAGAGCACTAAGCGACGTGGGTGAGGTGATGAAACTGGCAGGTCAGTAGTATCTTCAACGAGCCGAGTCTCCGAGATCTGTAGTAAGTTGCTGTTCGCTTTTAATCTTTCTAGTGTTCTTAAGGCAGCCCATATATAAGGTCTTATAAGATCGGAGTTAAAATCAGCCTGAATCGTTTTTATTTTAGTGGGGCTTATTGATACCAAATCTATGTCTGTACGGGATCCTGATCCGGCAGGAATGCTTAAGCCAAGGGAAGTAAGTTTTTGTTTGTTCTGAGTAAGCTGAACAGTTAAATCACTGGAGCCTCTTGGTGGGAGAGGCTTGACTGGCCACTGGGATCGAACTGCGCGCGCACGCTCGGAATTGACAAAGTCCAGAGCGGTCAGATCTTCAGGTGGAGATAAAAGAACAGCCGAAATATATGTAGCATCTGGACTGCTTCCCGCTAGGTCAATTTTTATACCATCCGGTCCGGCGATTGTATTTTCTTGAAAATACCCTCCTCTGTACTGCGCAATATCTGTCCAGGGATCTCCAACACCTTTAGTTTCGCGACGTTTGCCCGCAAGATACCGACGCTTTACCCACTCATCAATGGTTTCTCTTCTTAGATGAATTGTTTTATCATTGATATTTATTCTACGCTCCAGAGGGTAGGGGAGTGTTTCCCACTCACCAGGATCTTCCGTCCACAAATGGACTGTTACTGGTTTACCATTGGGCCATGGCAAAATAATCCGCTCTGCGCCTTTGATACCTGAGGCAATAAGGTTATCTACTCCAGGTCTATAAACGGCTGTTGGCTTGGCGCCGCTGATAATTTGATCGGATGGGAGTACCCTTTCAAAACCTGGGAAAATGGGGGCTTTTTCATTTCCAAAACTATAGCCGACACTCCCTGTTGGGAGTTGTGGAGTAGGCTGCAGTACAAAACGTTCAACTCTTGTACGTGTTCTTGCAGTCGAGTCTATAATGATCTGTGTTATCTCGTTTGTATCAAGGAAGCGCCCCGATGTGGTCCTCATGCCTTTTATTGGTAGACGTAGCTCGAACGGACCGGGAGGCAGCTGCTGCTCCAAATTATATCGGCTCGCATAATTGCTAGATTGAGCATCATCTATGCGCACAAGTAGAGTAATTGGTACGCTACCGGCTATTTCGCCAGAAACAACTATCTGCTCCGATTGGGGGAGGGGAAATGCTCCAACTTGGCGGTAGTAAATGGGGAGTGCTCCTTCGCCCAACTGTTTACTCTTTACATCTTTGCTCCAAGCTAACAAAGCGATGAGAATTAGCGCCCAAGTAAAGCAGATTTTCTGTCGTGGCATAGCTTGCCTCAAAGTTCATTGATTAGTTGGGTTATCCGGTGAGACCGTGCAGTCCAAGATTCGGGTTGAACAGCTTGTTGTCGTTGAGTATTCCGAAAAGTATCTGCATCAGCCTCCCTTATTCCCGCTGCTAACTGATCGCCGCTAGGGATAGTGGTTAGGAGCTTCTCGTAGGGTTGAAGAGCTGGAAACCGTGTGGAGACGATTGGATTACCTGCTGCTAGGTACTCCCGTAGCTTTAATGGGTTGCAAGCCCTAATCTGATCATTGTCTCTAAACGGGAGTAATGAGACATCAAAATGCTGCAAGTAGGCTGGCAGAAGGTGGTGAGGGCGAGGGCCTAACAAGAATATATTTGACTTGTTTTGGAGAGTGGTCGCAGCACACTCCACATTCCCTATCAAAACAAAATTCCAATGCGGAAGCTCATCGGCAGCGATAGCGATACTTTCCAAATCTACCCATTCAGCAATTGATCCATAAAAACCGGCGACAGGGCCATCCGGTAAGTCGTTCGGGCGTCCTTGGGGACTGGAGAAAAGCTCAAAGTCAACACCATGGGGAATATGAACAGTCTTGTCAGCTGGAAAGCGTTTCGTGAGGTTTTCACTAGCTGCGATGATAAGATCAGCTTTGCTTGCCAATTCTTTTTCCATAGAAAGAACGGGGCCATGATCCACACCTGCTAAAGAGCCAAAGTCATCGCCGCAGTAGTAGACCACCGCATATTCTTCCAGCTCTCCTAGAGCAACAACCGCTGTAGGTAACGATGTCCATAAAATTGGGTGAGAGAGGTTTAGTTCTTTCTTCTTTGAGCGGAGTTGCTTTCCCAATAGAATTTTATTGATTTGACGTACCCTGGAGTTTCCAGGCCACGGTATAATTTTCATAGAGCAAACAGAAATATTGCTATGGTTATCAATAGGATCACGGATGTTATTCTTTTTAGTATGTAAGAATGAACTTGCTTTTTCTAGAACTCGTTTAAAGTCTCTTATTGTTGGCTGAGGTCGCCGCATGCCTATTGAGTTTACCCAAAGCACCTTTTGGCGATCAGTCATAGCAGATATGAGGTGTTGCGTGGAGGATGGATGACGACCCCAGTCCTCACCAAAAACAACCATGTCATGCTTCATGACTGGACCCATTACTTGTTTTGTTCGAGTGTTCTCCACTGGATGTGTCCGGTGGTAGGGAAGGTATATCTTTAACTGCTATCTTTTCTGGAAGCTCGGCAATCATGCTTGGTGGAGCATTTTGAACTTGCGTTGCTTTACCTACATCTAAGTATCGAATAACTTTTGCAGGAACTCCAGCTGCAAGCACTCGTGGTGGTAAATCTTTCGTTACAACACTCCCCGCAGCTACAACTGTGCCCGCACCTATTGTGACGCCTGCAGAGACGATAACCCCTGTAGCAAGCCAAACTCCATCTTCAAGGATGATGTCGCCGACCTGATCTTCGGTCTCTGGTAGACCTTTTGCTCGGTCCTCTGGATTTAATGGGTGTCCTGGATACCCAGCAAGAAAGTTTCTGCCAGCCATCCGGACATTGTCACCCAACTTTACGCGCCGACCAACAGCAATTGTTGTTTGCCATCCAATATCAACGTTACTTCCGATTGATAGTTGAGGTGTTCCCTGTCCTCCAGAACGAGCTGATAATGTTGTTTGACCGGATATACGTACATCCCTGCCAAAATCCATATTAAGATTTCCTAGTACCAGAGGCATACCGCCATAAATGAAAAGTTGTGGCGCGGGGCTAGTCAATTGACTTTGAAAGAGTGGTGTCGTCCAGAAAATGCGAATAAATCCGAAGAAGGTGTGCTTCAGTAGGCGGCTTAGTTGATAAAACCAGTTATGTAGCCAAGGGATGGTTGGCACGGATGCACTTTTGATAAGCTTGACAATTTTAAAAAGTTTTGCAGCGGCTGGATGATCTTGTTTCTTTAGCCATTCCTTAAACTGTTGTAGTTGTTGCATAACTTTTCTCTCAAGGGTGGTTTGAGACTATCGACGCCTTGCTTTAGGAGACAGGCGTCTAATGCTCGTTAGTGTGGTGGAAGAGTCAGATCGGGACTTTTTGGGTGCTTTGATGTGAACTAGTGTGTTCGTATAACGTGACAAAGCTACCGTCAGAGCGAGTAGGATATAAATTGGCCAAGTAAAGCCCTGCGTGAGAAAAGTTCCAGATACACAAAACCCAGCTATTCCTCCAACAAGTGCCAAGGCTGTGGCTTTTGTACTTGTGGGAGCGTTTGTCTCATCAAGTATTTTCGTTGATTTAAGATTGGTCAAAACCATCAAAACAACCATGGTTACAAAAGAAATAAAGCCGGGAAATCCGGTTTCTGCCAAGACACCTAGCCAAGTTGAATGAACTGCATGATTCATGCCGTCCCAGTGGCTTGAAAAGAAGAAGTAATTATCAACGAAGTTATCGAGCCCGACACCGTTAAGAGGGCGCTGAACAGCCATACGCCATGCAGCCTGCCAAGCATAGATACGTCCCATTGCACTTTCATCGATACCTGCTTCCGCAGCTCCCCCTGATTTTCGATCATTGATGCCTGCCATGACCATCAATCCCGCAAGCCCTACTGCACCTATACCGGCAAGAATAACTTTGTTCTTGATAACGCGGTTGCCCGCAATTCCCATTACAGTCACTATGCCCAGCAAGCCGCCACGGCTTTGAGTGGCGATAATGCCCCAACAAATTAGAAGTGTGCCAATAGCTCCCAGTAATCGGTCAAAGAGAGTTGGTCTAAATATTGCCAAAGCTGTTGCGAAGCTTAGAGGAAATCCCAGAACCAGAGCCAAATCGTTGGGGTCCCCGAGTACTGACCCGTAATCGCGCCCAATGGTTACCCGGGAACCTTCAACAAGACCGAGTCCCTGCATTTTTCGAGAAACAGCAACAGCTGCTACGATCATTCCAGCAATTACGAAAATACGAGCGGCTAAAGCAAAGTCCTCAGGCTTTTTCATTATCCAACTGATGGCCAAAACCATAATACCAATTTTGCTGTATGTAGAAGTGTAGTAGGAAAATGCGAGTCCCTTACTCATCGACAAGAACAAACCGATAGTAACCAACGCAAAGAAGACTGCGAAAGCGGTTAAGTCTCTTGTCCAATATACTTTGAGTGTTTTAACGCACATCGTTTGCCAACATAGAAGCCCTAATGTGGGAAGGGCGAGGAGTATGGGAATGCGTAGAGGCATTAAAACAGGGAAGACTTCGTGTATGCGGAAAAAAGAAAACACTACAAAACCCAGACACAAATAAAAAAGGGAGTTTACGGCGATTAAGAAACAAATTGGGAGGAGTGCAACACCAACCACCAAGAGAGGGTGGATTGGATTAAAAAGAGTGGAGCCAACAATTAATGAAGAAATGAGGGCTACAGCAATGTGATTTATTCTCTTTTGTTGTCGTGGGAACTCCGGGAGCCGCGTCATGTTCCAACTCCGGATAAGCTAAATACATGCCGACCTTTTATTTTGAAGGCAACTCCCAAACCCGCACCTAACATAATCAGCCCCCAAGCGATGGCGTAGGCAAACTGAATGGGAAGTGTGCTATATGCTGGTTGCAACACGATTGCCGTTACAGCAAGTAGTGTAAATATGCTCATGAAGCCAAGGCGGTACGGAATAGGGGCCCGGCGATGGAAGAATGATATAAACAAAGTAAAACGTACACTTTGGCCAAGAAGTGTCGCAACAATGGCACCTGCTACGCCATAGCTGCTGACAAGAAGAGCATAACCGGCAATTGCGGTTCCACCGCCTACCGTGTTTACAATGAGAACGTAGAAGCCATGTCGCGCTCGATAGCTGCCTACATTGAAAAGGGAGCACAGTTCATTCATTGAAAAACAAAGGATTAGCCACGGTATATATGCAATCGCCGGAGTATAACTTTCGGGAAGAAACCAGATAATAAATATTGGTGCAGTCAGAGCTGTTCCCAAAGCACCTATTATCAGGATCCAGAAACCGAGCAAGGTCGCATCCGCTGAGAATGCTAAACCATTCTTTTGTTCTAAAACGCCTATTCTCTTAGCATGCCACCAAAGACCAAAGGGTTGTAAAAGAATAGGTGCAGCAAGCGCCAGTTTTACTGCAATAGAGTAGTGTGCCAGTGTTTCTGGAGTAATGGCTGTTACAAGAAACCACCTGTCACATGAGCCCAGAGCAAACATCGCAAGTGCCCCGCCAACCAAAGGAAGCCCAAAGTGGAACGTTCTTTGAAATCCTTTTCTGGAGAGATGAGCGCCGGATTTTTTAATTTGCAGAAACAATAGGCTTGCCGTGAGGATGATATCCAAAGTTCCATTTGCAGCCAAAATTGCATCAAGACCATAGCCATTCATGAGAAAGGCAACCATTGCGATGGCCTGAAGTATTCCTCTGGATGCGGTGAAGAAGAAAAACCATAGGGGCCGGTTTCCAAGTCGAAGCCAAGCAAGAGGGAGCTCTATCAAGCCAGCCAAAGTAGCACCGAGGACGCTTAACCGGAGTGCATAAATGTTTACTGGTAGGTTCCATGCGGAGACAATAAGCGGGAGAAATAGTTGAACAGCACTTCCCAAGATGAACGTGATTAGGAGCGCACTTCCCGTAATTGCTGCAGTCTCTTTATTGCGCTCTGCCTCTGAGCTCTGAGTTCCAGAAAATCGGAAGAGCGTATCTGCGAGTCCCAAAGCGCAGATCAAACCTATAAATTCTACGATGGAGGCAATAACATCAAGATAGCCAACGTCTTCGGGTTTCATATACCCGGTTAGGACAGGTATGGTTACGACGGATAGCCCTTTTGTGAGAACGATACTGGCTATGTAAGGCCAAGCTTTAAAAATCCCATTTAGAGCCATTGTTTAGGACACCCAAAATACACGAGAGTTCCATCTCAAAAAAGCGTTGTTGTAATACTTGGCAGTTGGTTTTCTGTTGTCTGCTAAGTGAGCCGAAATGACGCCTGTTAAGTTTGCTCCACTGGGTTGAAAAGTCTTGGCCAAAAATTGGCTCAGAAGCTGCAAGGTCACGTTTAGTAGGAGCAAGCGAAGTGCCAGACGTTTGACGACTTGGAGAACATCGAATGAGTGTGAACCCTGTATGTTCTGTGATTATTCCAACAAAGAACTGTTTAGATTATCTTGAGAACGCTCTGCAAAGTGTAGTGGCTCAAGATATGCCGGATATTGAAATTATTGTTGTAGATGACGGATCTGACGATGGCACAGAGGCTTTTTTGAAGGAGTTTAAAAAAAGGCATGGGGGAATTGTCGCTTTGGAGGGGCTGGGCGAAGGCCCAGCCTTTGCAAGAAATAAAGCGATAGACTACTCTCAAGCGAAATTGATAGCCTTTCTGGATGCCGATGATATTTGGTACCCTCAAAAGTTGGTGATGCAAGTCGAGTGGCATCTTCACCACCCCAAAGCTGCTTTCAGTTTTACCGATTATCGGCATGTGAATCCGTGCGGGGATGACCTTGGAACTTGTTTTGACTACTGGCGAAGGTGCATCGACATACCAAGTAGCAAGAGCTTCTGTGAGCTTGTGAATGCTGAGTCTTCAATTTTAGCTGCAAATATAGTTGGAACATCCACAGTAGTTGCAAACTCGGAATATTTGCGAAATGCAAATGGTTTTGCAACGGAGCTGCCTTCCGCCGAGGATTGGGATTTGTGGCTTAAGCTTGCCACTATGGGCCCTGTTGGTGTTTCTGGGTGTGTTACTATGGACTATCTTATGCGGCCTGGAAGTGAGACGCAGAAGAAAGATGCTAGAATTCAGGCTGTAGAAATGATTCTGGAGCGCTACTCTGAGAACTCGGCACCAAAAATTAAAAGGGGCTTGAGGAAAGCGAATGCCAATCTGGCCGTTTCAAAGGCAGAACGTTACCGAGATCAAGGTGCAATGTCAGAAGCGCTACGTGAACACCTTAAAGCTCTTATTCTTCAACCTGACAAGCGTACAGCAATCGCGGCACTTTCTGATGCTAAAAACTATTTGATGAGAAAACAGGCAAGCTAACTAAATTAAGTAGGTCTATGCATGAATCTCTACACTGATGCCCGTCAAGCAACTCTTGAAGAAGTCTCTGTTATGAGGCGTGGTTTGCGAAGGCGACTGGAAAGCTTAGCGGTGGCGGAGGAAGTCTCGGACGATCTTCAGCTTGTGGTGTCTGAATGGGGGGCCAATCTTGTCAGACACTCTGAAAAGAAACCAAGCAAAATTGAAATATCCTTGGATATGACAGGGGCGAGCTTAACGCTAACTATTTCAGATAATGGCAGTAGTTACGATGGAATTAGCGAAGTTACTGCAGATAGCGCTTTGGATGAAAACCCTTTTGAAAGGGAGGGAGGCCGCGGGCAAGGGCTTATTGTGGCTATGGTTGATGGGCTTTCCTATGAAGCTGGCCAAGCGCATAGTGGGTATAAGAACCGCTTAGTCTTACACCGGCAGTTAATTGACCGAAGACCATCGGTACTTGTGGTTGATGATGACCCAACTCTTGCAAATACTTATGCTGCTTTTTTAGGAAAAGATCATAAAGTTAAAGTTGCAACTACATTAAGAGATGCTTTGAATTTCGCTAAGTCATATCCAGTGGACATAATACTGACCGACTATCATTTGGATGAGGGGACCGGTGAGGGCATTATTCAAATTATAGAAGAGGATGTGGGGAAAGTACCAGCACCTGTTATTATGATAACAGGTGATAAAGATCCAGATTTAAAAGTAAGGCTGGAAGATTTAGGTATTGAGAGTGTTTTAAATAAGCCAGTAGCACCCAAAGCTCTTCGTAGAGCCGTTAGACACTCTTTACGCCGAGCTTTAAGGCAAAGAACGGGATTATTACGGCATTTTGAGGTAGTCTCTCAAGAGTTGGGCAGTTCACAAGGTGACCAAGCCAGAATAAACGGCTTCTCATTGGAACGAAAAGGTGGCTCTGCTGATGTTGGAACGGGTGATGCACTCATTGTCTGCCATGGACCCGGATTTGATCGAGTGATATTGGTCGATATGGTTGGCCACGGGATTGTTGCTCAAGCCTGTGGTGTTGCGTTTCTAGCAATGTTGAGAACAGTGCATGCGCTCAACAAGGAGCTAGGGCCGGATAGGTTTTTGGAGGAGGTTAACAGTGTCCTCCTAGGAGATATAAACTTTTCTGGTCTGCTGTGTACGTTGATTGTAGTTGACTGTTATCCTCAAGGTGAAGTTTCGATAGCTTCGGCAGGGCACGTTGAACCAGTAATAATATCGCAAGGTATCTTAAAGCAACTCCCTGTCTCAGGCGGGCTTATTGCTTTGATGCCAGGTCAAGAGTTCCCTCTTACCAAAATGATACTAGGTGAAAATGATAAGCTGATTTTAATGACTGATGGCCTTGACCCAGCAGGGTTGGCCAGTGGGGAAAATGTGCCTTTATGGCTTGAGAGAGCGCTGCTAAAGCATTTGGGCTCCCAAAAATTGCCTTCCATGAGTGAACTGCGAAAAGATGTAGTTGCTGAACTTGGTCCTGAGCCTGAAGATGACTGGACTTTGATTAATCTTATGCGTTGCTCTTTAAATTGATAGGGTGCTCGGAGGGTTTTGGTGGGAGGCCCGCCTTTTCATAGACTGAAATTATCTTTGGAACATATTTTGCTGAGGAATATTTCTCCCTTACTAATGCAAGGGCTTTTTGGCGTTTCATCATCAATTGTTCTGGAGTCGAATGTTTCCACTCAGTGAATACTGTTTGTAGCGATGGAAAGTCGTTACTGTGAAAAACCCAGCCAACTCCCCTAGAAATAATATCTGGCAAAGCGCCAACATTTGCTGCAATAACAGGGATGCCAGAAGCCATCGCTTCTAATACTACCAAAGGAAGCCCCTCTGCTCGAGATGGTATAATGACAAGTCCTAGTTTAGGCCAAACCTGAGATAAATCGGCTGTCATTCCGTGGAACTGGACATTACTTGAGAAATCTCTCCTCAACTCCTGCCCCATAGGGCCATCCCCGTATATGTTCCAGCTATAGCCATCATTTTCATAACTCTTGGCTAACTGGCAAAAAATGTCAGGGGCCTTTTCATAGGATAACCTTCCTATAAAAGCGATCTCTTTTCCCAAAGGTCGGTTGGGCGGTTGCGCTGGAGCCTCAATAAAGTTGGGAATTAGGTCGCTCGAATAAAATAGCGAGTTTGCTATATCTTTGCTGACAGAAATTCGAGAGGAAAGGATGCTGGAGGCATTGTCCAGAAACTGGTAGAGGTTGAGGGGAAAATTGCCTATTTCGCCAGCATGAAAAGTGGAAACTACTTTTGTGTTCGTGTTCGTGATTGCCCCTGCTGCACGCCCTAAAATGCCCGCTTTATAGCCATGAGTGTGTATTATCGCTGGGTGCTCTGACTTTATAGTTTTATAAAGGTGTTTAAAGGAGCCTTGCAAACTCTTGTAGGAGATTTGAGCGTCTTTGATTTGATTAAGCCAAAGGTTATTGACGTAGTCATTCCAAAGTACAATGTTACAGTCATATCCCTTTTCTTTCAAAGCACCCGCTAGTACTAGAATGTGCTTTTCAATTCCTCCAATTCCACCGGAATCTACAAACTGCCAAACCTTTGCCACTAATTGCCTCCTCTTTTGAGAAGCTTGCAGCAAGCTCAATGCCAATACTTCTAAGCGGGCCTTTCAATCTTGTTAGTTGTCCGTTCTGAGATCCAAATTCCCGCTAAAACAAAAAACAAAGCAGCACCATGATAAATGTATAGTTTCTCTTCCAGAAGCAATATGCATAGTAGGCTACCAAAGATTGGGACGAGGTTTATGAATACTCCGGCTCTGCTCGGGCCAATTGCCTCAACTCCTTTCATAAAAAAGATTTGGCTAAGGAAAGAAGGAAAAATAGCAATATAAAGACAGATAGCCCAGCCTTTTGGACTAGGCCATTGTAGGCCGGATGTACTTACTTCCATAAAGAGAAGGGGAAGAGACGTTAGCATTGCTACGCTAGCAAGAACTGTAAAGAGAGAAATAGCTGAAACTGGAGGTGTATTGCGCAATGCAAGCGCGTATCCAGCATAGAATAAACAGGCTAGAAGAATAAAAATATCACCTTTATTGAAATTCAGGCTTAGCAAACGCTCTAAAGAACCTTCACTGGTAATAATAGCAACTCCACTCACTGTTATTAAGATGCCAACTAGCTGTAGGAGACTGGATTGAGTGCGCAGGAAGAAAACAGAGCCAATAAGAATGAAAATTGGTATAGCGCCTTGTATAATACCGATATTTAATGCTGTTGTTTCATGGGCTGCCAAATAAAACAGACTATTGAACCCAGTGAAACCAAATGCCGCCATGAGAGTAAGCATCATGATTTGTGGGCGAAGAAGGTGCCAATCTCGTTTTACATTTTTCCAAAATAAAAAAATGCAGAGGCTTGCAACTATAAACCAGCGCAGGAAAACAATTAGTAATGGAGATACTTCCCCAACAGCAAACCTTGCTGCAACGATGTTTCCACCCCAAAACGCTGTAGCCAGCAATAGGAGTAGAAACGGATTTTGAACAGCATTTATTGGTATTGGAATTCTCTTGTTAATTGAAGCCATCTGGATTGAGTTTGGAACCTCTGGAGTTCTATTGATTATTTCCAAAAAGGAAAAACTGCTTGTTGATTATCGCAATTGATAACAGTAATTGCTTTTGTCACTTAATAGGGTAGTGAAACTCCTCAATCTAATAGAAGATTGATAAATAAAACAGCCTAGGATGTATCATGTCAGAAATGATTAGTATTGCAAACCTCAAAGTAGCCAGCTCTCTATTTCAATTCATAGAAAATGAAGCACTTCCAGACTCTGGTGTGAGCCCGACTACTTTTTGGGAGAACCTTTCACAAATTCTGCATGATATGACTCCTAGAAATGAGGAGTTGCTTGCGAAGAGAGAGGAATTGCAGGCAAAAATCGATGTATGGCATAAGGAAAATTCCGGACCTGTTGATCTAGAAACCTACAAGGCTTTTCTTACAGAAATCGGGTACTTAATACCTGAGGGAGAGAAGTTTGAAATAAGCCCTGAAAATGTAGACCCGGAAATTGCTGTTATCGCTGGGCCTCAGCTTGTCGTGCCCGTCATGAATGCGCGTTATGCTCTTAATGCCGCAAATGCCCGCTGGGGATCGCTGTATGATGCCCTTTATGGAACCGATGCTATGGGAAGCCTACCGTCATCCGGTGGGTTTAATAGTGTACGGGGTGCAGAAGTTATTGCTTTTGCAAAGTCCAAACTTGATGAGGCAGTACCGCTGGATCAGGCAAAATGGGCGGATGTAAAGGATATCTCTGTTTTTGGCTCCTCACTTGCTGTCATACTAGAGAACGACGACATAATCGGCCTTCTTAATCCAATGCAATTTATCGGCTATGTGGGTGAAACAGAAAGCCCCGACAAGGTGTTGTTGAGCAAGAATGGCTTACACCTTGAAATTGTCCTTGATCGGGAGAGCCGAATTGGGAAAATGGATAGGGCAGGGATTTCCGATATAAACATGGAATCTGCACTCACCACGATTATGGACTGTGAGGATTCTGTTGCAGCTGTTGATGCTGATGATAAAGTAACAGTTTATCGGAACTGGCTTGGGCTTATGCTAGGGAACCTAAATACCAAGCTGGAGAAAGCAGGAAAGGTTATTACACGGTCTTTGAATGCGGATCGCAAATACCTTGATGCGCAAGGCGAGGAGTTTTCGCTATCAGGCCGTTCTCTCATGCTTGTCAGGAATGTAGGTCACCTTATGACTAACCCTGCAGTACAGCTGGAAAACGGTCGCGAGGCACCTGAAGGTATTTTGGATGCCATGATCACGGTTTTGATTGCGTTGCATGATATTGGTTTGAGCGGGGTTACTTCTGGGCGGAATGCAAACTCACGAGAAGGTTCCATATACGTGGTAAAACCTAAGATGCATGGGCCCGAAGAGGTTTCCTTTGCTGATGAGTTGTTTACAAAAGTTGAAGCTGCCTACGGAATGGAACCAAATACCATCAAGATGGGTATTATGGATGAGGAAAGACGCACAACCGTTAACTTGAAAGAGTGTATTCGTGCTGCGAAAAAACGCGTCTGCTTTATTAACACCGGCTTTTTGGACAGAACAGGTGATGAGATACACACCTCAATGGAAGCGGGGCCGATGGTCCGTAAAGGGGATATGAAGTCTACTGCATGGATCAATGCCTATGAAGATTGGAATGTCGATATTGGTCTAGAGTGTAGTTTAAGAGGCCAAGCCCAGATTGGCAAAGGGATGTGGGCAATGCCTGATCTCATGGAAGCAATGCTGCAACAGAAGGCTTCCCATCCAAAAGCCGGTGCAAATACGGCTTGGGTTCCATCACCTACCGCTGCGACTTTGCATGCGCTTCATTATCATCAGGTCAATGTTCCGAATCTGCAAGAAAGTTTGGAAAACAGAGAACGGGCTGGCTTGGATGCAATCCTGACAATTCCGGTTGCCGACAGTCCTAATTGGTCACCTTCGGAAATACAGGAAGAGCTTGAAAACAATATTCAAGGTATTCTGGGGTATGTTGTTCGATGGATTGATAATGGTGTTGGTTGTTCCAAAGTACCAGATATCAACAATGTGGGGCTGATGGAAGATAGGGCAACTCTCAGAATTTCATCTCAGCATGTTGCGAATTGGTTGTACCATGGAATCTGTACGAAAGAGCAGGTTTTGAAAGTATTTGAAAAGATGGCAAAGGTTGTTGATGAGCAAAATTCTTCAGATGCTTCTTACAGGCCAATGTCACTTAACCTAGAAAAATCTATTGCCTATCAGGCCGCCTGCGATTTGGTATTAAAAGGTCGAGAGCAACCAAGCGGTTATACGGAGCCTTTGCTACATAGCTATCGTCTTCTGTTCAAGAAAGATATCCATTAATCAATATTTTAGGGCACCTCCTGAGGTGCCCTATTTACTTTTCTCAGCGTAAATTTTCTGCTTCTTCCGATTTCCTGTCACATTTTGATACATGCTTTTTCTGTTATCTTTTGTTGGATCCTATAAAATGCATTTTAGTTCCATTATCGGTGGTCAACTAAGAGTAAAGGCAAAGTCACTTTGCATATCAAGTGTTGGATTCTAGGAGAGTATTTTGCAGGCAGCTCCACATATATTGGTCGTTGATGATCATCGTGACATCAGAGAACCGTTGGCGCGGTATCTGCAGAAAAATAATTTCCGAACCAGTTTAGCTGAAAGCGCGGCAGAAGCACGCAAAACGATAAACAACTCCTCTATTGATTTGGTAGTACTGGATATCATGATGCCGGGTGAGGATGGCCTTTCATTATGCAGAAGTCTGGTGGAGGCTCAGCAGGTTCCAGTTATTCTCTTGACCGCAATGGTTGAGGAAACAGACCGTATTATAGGATTGGAAATTGGGGCTGACGATTATGTGACGAAGCCTTTTAATCCAAGGGAACTATTGGCCAGAATTAGGGCCGTACTCCGCCGTGTGGCGCAGTTGCCAAAAGAGCGAGATCCTGAACAGAGAAAAAAACTGGCCTTTGAGGAATGGGTGCTTGACCTGTCAAGCAGAGAGCTCACTAAAGGGGATGACGTCGTAATCCCTCTATCTACCGGTGAGTTCCAATTGTTAGTGGCATTTTTAAAGCGGCCCAATGTGGTGCTGTCTCGAGATCAACTTCTTGACTTGACATCGGGTCGATCTCCTGCGGTTTTTGACCGATCTATCGATAATCAGGTTTCCCGTTTAAGGCGTAAAATTGAAGCTGATCCCAAAGTGCCCATACTAATTAAAACAGTTTGGGGTGGGGGATATACCTTTACTGCCAAAGTGACCGAGCCATGAAATGAAATGGATTACAAAAATACTACCACAACGAATGGTAGGACAGCTTCTATTGATAATTCTGGCCACTGTTTTGGTTGCTCAGTTTTTAACTTTTATGGTGTTCAGGGGGGAGCACAGCAATGACTTGGTTGATGTGGTTAGAGAAAACGCCCTGTGGGGATCTGCCTCCGTTGTAAAACTCGTTGAAGACACGCCGGAGAGCCTTCAAGCAAAGGTTTTGAAGGCAATCTCCAACAGGCGGGCTCGATACTTCATCGATACTCAGCCAATAATTAAAAGGTCTGGTGATAAAGGATTAGAGCAGGCCTTGAAGAGGCGCTTGAACCGCTCACTAGACGGGCAACGGCCCATATTTGTCTCAGTAAATCGAGAGAGTTCTCATTTTTTTCGAGATGAAAATCGTTCTCAGCGGGAGCGTTTTCAAAAGAGAGAAGGGTATAGTTTACGTAAGGTCGAACGAAAACTAGGCTTGTACAGGCTGAAGGAAGTACAGATTTACATTTCGGTACAACTGAAAAATGGCGGATGGTTGAATATTGTTAGCCATTTCAATCCACCTAGAAGGCCTCTCTTACCTGCTTTATTGCCAGTAATAATTCTTGCCACACTCATTACTCTCGTAATTTGGGTCTTTATAGCGCGGCTTATTCGCCCCCTAAGGTCGTTGGAAAAGGCTGCCGAGCAGTTCGGGCGAGGACATAAAGCCGAAACTTTGAAGGAAGGTGGGCCTCTCGAAGTCAAAACAACTATTGCTGCTTTCAACTTAATGCAGGAGCGCCTCTCGAGTTTTGTTAAAAGCCAAACGCGCATGATTGCTGCAATTAGTCATGACTTGAGAACCCCTATAACTTCCTTAAGAATCCGCGCTGAATTTATTGAGAACTCTGAGGATAGAAAGCGAATAATTGCTACCTTGGATGAGATGCAGGCCATCACTGAAGCTAGTTTATCTTTCGCGAAAGACAATGTTGTTTTGGAGGAGGTGCGCCGCGTCAATATAGGTGAACTCGTGGAAACAATCGTTGAAGACTATGTTGCCATGGGCAAAGATGTAACACTGGTACAAACATGTGAGACGGTTATCTCTGCGCGGATCTCCTCCCTTAAAAGGACTCTGCGTAATGTGATTGACAATGCGATACGGTATGGAATTTGTGCAAGAGTTAAAGTTGCTGAGGAAAAGGGACGTATCGTTATTGAGGTTATAGATGAAGGGCCGGGTATCCCAGAGGAAAAACGAGAAGAGGTTTTTGAACCTTTTTATCGCCTAGAAACCAGCAGAAATGAAAAAACTGGTGGAATTGGCCTTGGTTTGGCAATTTGCCGAAATATCATAAGTGCCCATGGTGGCACTATTAACCTGAAAAATAATAGGGCTGGGAAAGGTCTGATTGTGATCATCTCGCTCCCCATTTAGTTGTGTGCTTGCTCGGTTGCGGGGCAGTACAGTGCACCCTTATATGAAATTGGGAAGATGAATCTGACATCAAACTCTCTTGCTGGAGAGTTCGATGTCAGATATATGCTAGTTAACTAATATGTCTGACATTGGTCAGAAAATCAGAGGTATATACGGAAATTGGCCTACAGATTTTTAAGTAGCTGACTAAAATCTTTTACCGGACGTACTTCTCCTACTTGCTTTCCTCTGCGGCTCTCCAGAGGCTGTGTAAGCCATGGTGACAGGCCTGCTGTTTCTTCATCATTGGTATCCAGAAGAGAGTCTAGAACCGAGGCCATCATAACTTCGGAGGCACGAATTGTACCATCATCACACTTTAAAGTGACGCCAAAGCCGAGCTCGGGAATAGATGCGCAGAAAACACCTTCCGCGCCATGTTTTACAAAGGCTCTCCCTTTAAAGGCGTGCATGATATCTGTACAAAAACGTTGTTTTCCAGCAACCATATATGGCTCATTAACGCAGGCTTCAAAAAGCGTTTCCGCTGCGTTCGCACGTACTGGGTCTAAGCCTTCACCAGTTCCAAAGCAGGCAAATGCTCTGGCGGTTTTGTTTAGGGCAATCGCATAGGTCGGAATTGAACATCCATCAGTTCCACAGTGTTCGGAGCCAAGAATTTCACCTGTCATGGCTTCCAGTACATTCCGGATTTCTTTTTGAACCGGATGATCGTAGTCAACATAGTTCTCAGTGGAAATGCCCATTACTCTTGCAAGGCCCAGAAAACCTGCATGTTTTCCTGAACAGTTATTATGAAGAGGGCAGGGCTTTTCTTTATTCTCGATGAGCTGAATAATGTCATGCATGAGGGTGGGCCATTGCTCACCACATAGCAGGCTATCTTCAGATAAGCCCGCTTTTCGAAGCATCATTCTGGCTGTTTTTGCATGGACTTCTTCACCATTGTGAGATGCGCAAGCAAGTGCCAACTCTGCTTCATCGTAATCCAGAGCGTCTGCCGCTCCCGATTCGACTAATGGAAGAGCCTGAAGTACTTTGATGGCTGAACGTGGAAACACTCCTTGCTCCACGTCTCCTATGCCGAATACAAGGTGGCCTGTTTCATCAACAATAGCGATACTTCCGCGATGCCTACTCTCTATGAGGTTACCGCGTGTAACTTCCACCAAAACCGGATTGTCCATTGGGTCTTTAACCACTCTTGCCTAATGATTTGCAGGGTGAGTTGAAACTCTTTGTTTCATAAGCGCCTACCCTATAGCTGGTTTTCTTGTAAAGGATTTTTGTCGACTGAGTTTGCTTTAATTTTATAGTTCATTAGTCCGAGTAGTATCTCCCACTATTTGTGGTGGTAGTTAGTGAAGATACAGCTTGTCTTTTTCTCATTTATCGAGAAAGTTAGCCTCTCCTACTTGCTTGTTTTTGAACTTAAATGTAAATGACCTGTTTTGAAGGTGTACTGCCAAACTAAGTTTCGAGGCTTTGGCGTAACCAATCCGCTATACAGCACTATAGAAAACTGGAGTGGGATTCTAATTCGCCATGGAAAAATTGGCGCGATGTTTTCTATGAAGCTAGCTGCATCTTATTGCTCTAGCTGATCTAACCCATATTAGACTAATTCGATTGGAGCAGCCCTTGCACTCGTCTGCGCATACTATTGCCCCTGCATCGTCAGGTTTTTCAATTAACATCATAAAAACAGAAATCCTCTCCGGCCTTACTGTGGCTCTTGCTCTCGTACCGGAAGCTGTGGCCTTCGCTTTTGTTGCGCAAGTTCACCCACTTGTGGGCCTTTATGCCGCCTTTATTGTTGGAATAATTACAGCGGTGTTCGGTGGGCGTCCGGGAATGATCTCGGGAGCAACGGGTGCCCTTGCCGTTGTTATGGTGTCTTTGGTTGTTCAACACGGTGTGGAATATCTTTTTGCGGCTGTTGTTCTCATGGGCGTTATCCAGATCGTGTTTGGTATCCTGCGCTGGGGTAAGTTTATGCGGCTGGTTCCTCATCCTGTGATGCTTGGTTTTGTAAACGGTTTGGCGATCGTAATATTCCTTGCCCAACTTGGGCAGTTCCAGTTTACCAATGAAGTAACAGGCGCAACTGAATGGCTGGGCGGTCAGGAACTATTCTTGATGCTGGGTTTGGTTGGTCTCACTATGCTTGTTATCTGGGGGCTGCCAAAAGTGACCTCTATTGTGCCTGCGCCACTTGCCGGTATCTTGGTTGTTTCAGTTGTTGTAATTGGCTTTGGACTGGATGTCCGTACTGTTGGCGATATGGCCTCTATTAAGGGTGGCCTACCTGAATTCAGTATCCCAATGGTTCCCTTGAGTTTCGAAACACTGACTATCATTCTGCCGTATTCACTGATTCTAGCTGCGATTGGTCTTATTGAAAGCCTTTTGACGCTCAATCTTGTGTCCGATATGACTGGAAAAAAAGGTGGAAGCTCTCAGGAGTGTGTCGCACAGGGTGCAGCGAATGTCGTGACTGGTTTCTTCGGAGGGATGGGCGGTTGTGCCATGATTGGTCAATCAATGATCAATGTAAAATCTGGTGGGCGAACACGTATAGCAGGTATAGCTGCTTCACTCTTTTTGCTGTCCTTCATTCTGTTTGCATCTGGTTTAATTGAGCAAATTCCGCTGGCTGCTCTTGTTGGCGTAATGTTCATGGTTGTTATCGGAACATTTGCCTGGAATACGTTCAAGATACTACACAAAATCCCTTTGATAGATGCTGTCGTAATTGCATTGGTGACAGCAGTCACTGTGTACTCAGACTTGGCGGTCGCTGTTATTGTTGGAGTTATTGTTTCGGCACTAGCCTATGCATGGAACACCTCCAAAAGAATTAGTGCGCACAAATTCCACAGCGCCGATGGTGCCCTTGTTTATAAACTGGAGGGGCCCCTGTTTTTTGGTAGTGCAACAGGCTTTGCTGAAATCTTTAGTCCTGAGGACGATCCTGAAGAAGTGATCGTCGACTTTATACACTCCCGTGTGGTTGATCATTCTGGCTTACAAGCCATTGATAGTCTGGCATCACGGTACCAGACCGCAGGAAAAAAATTACACCTTCGCCACTTGAGCCCAGATTGTCAGAAGCTCCTTAAGAAGGCTGGTTCAATGGTTGAGCTGGCTGGAGATGAGGATCCGACTTATGGAGTGGCAGTTGACTATACTGGCACTGAGCTAAGCAAAGGCAACGCTCCAGCTTAAAGGTGCTGGCGGTAGGTTAGAAAGTATCTCCGAGAGGTTGTTATTTAACTCTCGGAGGTACTTAGATTGAGCTCTTTGAGCCAATAGCTACCTATATAGCCGTATTAGCAATCTGGCGAAAGAAGACATCAGTAAGCTGAGAGGCGGCAGCTGATGCTGGAACGTGCCCATGCCTTACGGATTCCTCCAAATTAGGTAAAAGGTCTCGTACGTTTTGATTTTCTTTGAACGTAGAAATCAAGTTATCTTGAAGTAGACTCCACATCCAAGCAACTTGCTGCTCTGATCGGCGCTGATCCCATTCTCCCGTGGCTTTCATAGTTTCTTGAAACCTTAGAATTTCTGACCATAGCTCATTCAACCTTAGGTTGTTTAAGCCGGATATGGTCAAAACAGGAGGAGACCAGTTTTTGGAGCGCGGTGCGAGAATGTTCAATGCAGCTCTATACTCGGAGGCAGCTTTTCTTGCGCGTACGTCACCCTCCCCATCTGCTTTATTGATAGCGATAAGATCAGCGACTTCCAAAACGCCTTTCTTTATTCCTTGCAGTTCGTCACCAGCGCCTGGCAGCATTAGAACAAGAAATAAATCAACCATTTGGGCTACTGTTATTTCAGATTGCCCGATGCCAACTGTCTCGACCAAGATTATGTCAAAGCCAGCGGCTTCGCATAGTAACATTGTCTCTCGGGTTTTAGCGGCAACGCCACCTAAGGTTCCAGAGGAGGGAGACGGCCGGATATACGCATTCTTATCGTGGGCTAATTGTGACATGCGGGTCTTGTCCCCCAATATGGAACCACCTTTTCGAGTGGAGGAGGGGTCTACCGCCAAGACTGCGATTTTATAGCCTGCAGCTGTCAAATTGGATCCAAAGCTGTCTATAGTCGTTGATTTTCCAACTCCTGGAACACCAGTAATTCCTATGCGCAACGCCTTACCAGAGTTACCCATTAGAAGAGAGAGAAGCTCTTCCGCCTGTTTTCTGTGATGAGGGTTTTTCGATTCAACGAGTGTGATAGCGCGGGCCAATGCAGACCTGTTTCCTTCTATGATGAGCGTGGCAAGCTCCTTGAGGTCCATTGGTGGCTTGGGGTTCGTCGCTTTCATTACCGGCCTCGTCAAGAAGAAGAAAATTGGATAGAAATTCAGCCATATTGACTTGAAACGCAAGCAGGCCAATAGGATCAATAACAGCCCATCTCCAGAGAACATCAAATAACGGGGTTGGAATTTCAATTTCAAATTGCAATTCCCCATGCAGGTGAGGATAAGTAGTTTGCATTAAGAGCAAGAGATAAAAGCAAAGTGCTTGGGGCTACTAAGCGGAGTGATTAGTTTGCAGGAAATTAGTATTCGCGGGGCTAAAGCAATGAGGCGCAACGCTGAATCGATTGGGGATTCCCAATCAGGTTGATTTGTGATTCACTCCTTTTAGGGAGGAGATCACATGGGCCGGCCACTTTCACTTGATTTACGCCTTCGCTTTAAAAGGCTCATTTTATCCGGGATGAGCGGGCGTGAAGCAGCACGCCGCCTGCTGATCTCTCCAGCATCAGGATCTCGCTTGGCCCGTAAAGTTCGGGAGGGGCAGAGTTTAATCCCGGTCAGGACAGGGCGCCCAAAGGGAGGCGGAAAATTGGAGCCCTACCTCTCCTTCTTGCGCGAGCTGGTCAATCAAGACGGAGATATCACGTTGATGGAGTTATGTGATGCACTTTTCATGGCTGAGGGAGTGAGGGTTCACCATACTTCCGTCTCCAAGGCTTTGCGCCGTCTTGGCTACACCTATAAAAAAAATCGTTGGTGGCAACCGAGCGTGGCAAACTCCATGTACAAAATGCCAGAGATGAATGGCGCCACACCCGTCAGCCTATAATGCGTGATCTGCCTGAGAGACTGGTGTTTCTCGATGAAACCAGTGTTAAAACGAATTTAACCCGGCTGCGAGGCCGAGCCTTTAAAGGGGAACGAGCCCTTGACACAGCGCCGTTTGGACGCTGGCAGAACCAGACCTTTATCGCCGGTTTGACCCACGAGGGACTCATTGCGCCCTGGGTTCTGGACGGGGCCATGAATGGCAAGGCATTCACCACTTATATCACGACACAACTGGCTCCATGCTTGCACCCTAAAACGGTGGTCATTCTGGATAACCTGTCCACACACAAAGTTCCAGAAGCCGCAAGGGCCCTCAGACAAAGCGGGTGTTGGTTCCTTTTTCTGCCGCCCTATTCTCCTGATCTCAATCCTATCGAAATGGCGTTTTCCAAGCTCAAAGCACACCTACGCAGAATGAAAGCCAGAACCTTTGAGACCTTGATAAAGGCTCTGGGTGACATATGCGATCTGTTCACACCCCAAGAGTGTTGGAATTACTTCAAGGCAGCTGGATATGTTTCAGTATAAAGGCTCAAGACTATAACGGTGAGGATGTTGCTGTATTGGCTGCATTGTCCGTTGAAGTATGGATGACAACCTATGCACAAGATGGCGTAAACAAGCTGTATGCTGAATATGCCCTATCTACTTTCACTCCTAAAGCCTTTACTGATTGGTTTGAAAATCCAAATCAAAAGATATTCGTTGCGGAAACAGATGTAGGGGTTGTTGGCTACCTCCGGCTGGATGGGAATGCCACGCTGCCAAGCCATAAAGGCGCGGTATTCATTATCCAAACTCTTTATGTGAAGGAGAGCTTTACAGGTAAAGGGCTCGGCCAGAAACTAATGAAGGAGGCCATCCGATATTGTGCCCAGCAAGGGGGGAGATCTCTTCAACTGCATGTTTTGTATAGTAATAAAAGAGCTATTGCATTTTATGAGAATGTTAAATTTGGAGTGATTGGAGAGACATACTTTGAGCTTGGGGAAGAGCGCCACCTCAATTATGTAATGGAGCGTTTGATAGAAAAGAACCTTCAGCCAAAGCAGGAGAAGGTTCTTTTTCCCGCATATAATTAGGTTACAGCCTGCTGTGGGGGCATGTTTTCTTCATAGCCAAGACGCGAGTTGAGGTCATGTACCAACTCGACTGCTGCTTCTGATATAACTGTACCTGGAGGGAAGATAGCGCTGGCACCGGCAGCGTATAACGCATCATAATCTTGCGGAGGAATGACACCTCCAACAACGATCATTATATCGTCTCTTCCCTCATTTTGTAGGGCCTTTTTCAGAGCAGGGACAAGTGTGAGGTGTCCGGCAGCAAGAGACGATACGCCAACTATGTGCACATCGTTTTCAATAGCTTGACGGGCTGCTTCCTCTGGAGTTGCGAAAAGTGGGCCAATGTCCACGTCGAACCCAAGATCAGCGAAAGCTGAGGCAATGACTTTCTGCCCTCGATCATGGCCATCCTGCCCCATTTTGGCGACAAGAATGCGCGGGCGGCGTCCATCATTTTCTTCAAATTTGGCAATCAGATGATCGAGATTAGTAACACTATCAGACATTGCGCCAACTTCTCTTTTATAGACGCCGGTTATGGATTGAATTTCTGCTCTATGACGGCCAAATGCTTTTTCCATAGCAAGTGAGATTTCGCCAACTGAAGCTAAGGCTCTCGCGGCTTTTACTGAAAGGTCCAGAAGGTTGCCATTCCCGCTACGTGCAGCATTCTCCAATTCTTTTAGTGCTGCTTGTGTCTCTTTTTCATTCCGCTCTTCACGAAGGCGTTTCAGCTTTTCAATTTGTTTTGCACGTACTTCTGCATTGTCAACGTGCAGAACTTCTAACTGCTCTTCTTCTTTAGGGCGAAATTTATTAACGCCAATAACACTCTGGTTTCCGCTATCAATGCGAGCCTGCGTTTTTGCAGCAGCTTCTTCAATTCTTAGTTTTGGTATGCCCTTTTCAATCGCTTTGGCCATACCGCCCAAGCTTTCAATTTCTTCAATATGTTTAAGGGCTTTCGCTGCAAGATCATTCGTCAGACTCTCTACATAATAGGAGCCACCCCATGGATCGATGGTTGCGGTAGTTCCACTTTCTTGCTGCAAGAATAACTGGGTATTTCGGGCAATACGTGCAGAAAAGTCTGTTGGAAGGGCTAGGGCTTCATCTAAGGCGTTGGTGTGCAATGATTGGGTATGCCCTTGTGTTGCCGCCATAGCTTCAACAGTTGTCCGCGTTACATTGTTAAACACATCTTGTGCTGTGAGTGACCAGCCTGAGGTTTGCGAGTGTGTACGTAGCGATAGACTTTTTGGGTTTTGTGGTTGGAAGTTTTCCTGCATGAGTTTTGCCCAGATCAAACGAGCAGCTCGCAGCTTTGCGACTTCCATAAAGAAGTTCATTCCAATGGCCCAGAAGAACGAAAGTCGAGGAGCAAATTGGTCAATATGCATGCCAGCAGCAACACCTGCGCGGGCATATTCGATGCCATCTGCAATCGTAAATGCAAGCTCTAGGTCTGCTGTAGCACCGGCTTCTTGCATATGATAGCCAGAGATTGAAATGGAATTGAATTTCGGCATGTTCTTCGATGTATATTTGAAGATATCCGAAATAATGCGCATAGAAGGAGCTGGTGGATAGATATAGGTATTCCTGACCATAAACTCCTTCAAGATATCGTTCTGAATTGTCCCGGATAGGTGTTCAGCGGAAACGCCTTGCTCTTCAGCAGCCACAATATAGAGCGCAAGCACGGGCAGAACAGCACCGTTCATGGTCATGGAAACGCTCATTTTATCAAGGGGAATCCGGTCAAAGAGCGTACGCATGTCATAGATGCTGTCAATTGCTACACCTGCCATTCCAACATCACCGGCAACCCGGGGGTGATCGCTATCGTAACCACGGTGGGTTGCCAAGTCGAACGCGACCGAAAGGCCTTTTTGCCCAGCAGCTAAATTGCGTCGGTAAAACGCATTGGAGTCTTCGGCAGTAGAAAAGCCCGCATATTGGCGAATGGTCCATGGTCGCTGGACGTACATGGTTGGGTATGGCCCGCGCATGAAGGGTGCAAGGCCCGGCCAAGTATGTAACTGCGGCAAATCGGAGGTATCTTCAGGACCATAGGCTGGCTTGATTGCAATCCCCTCTGGAGTTTCCCAGTGAGAGGGACGGGAACTGTTTGCCTGTAAAGGTTGATCTATTAGATCAAGCTGTGAGAAGTCAGGAAACTGGCTCATATCCGTGCCTCCAATTTGTATTCATCGGATCTGTCAAGTAATGTATAACAGGCTTTTAGCTCCTCCAGAATATTACAACCAGTAAAGATAAACCCATTCAGTTTGGAGGCGTTAGCAGTACTTTCGAGTTCAGAAGGCTTACCTGCAAGAGTTAAACGTAGAATTTCGGTTTTGCCAAACGCTTCAATAACAGACTTCGCCTGTTCTTGGTAAATTGTAGATGAAGAGCAGAGACAAGCCAGTTGGGCTTCGCTCTCGTTAAAGCTGTCTATCATGGCGTCTAAAGAAGAGTAGTGTTCTGCTGGAGTGGCCTCTATGCCACCGGAAGCGTAGAGGTTAGCTGCATAAGTAGCCCGAGCCGTATGGTCGGCAACTCCGCCCAACGTTGCTAAAAATACTTTTGGGGCTTTACCTGTTCTTGCTTTGTAAATATCAGATTTTTGTCTATAAATTTCAAAAGGTTCAGCAATGCGGAAGCTAGGAATTGGTGGGCAAAATTCTACGCTGTCTGTTGAGCTATTGAGATTAATAGTATCTAAGCCTTGGCCCTCGGAGAATGCCTGAGTTAGACGCTTGAAGTTTGCATCGTCTATTTTAAGGTCCAGCGTTGAAGAACCTTTAAGGTATTCAAGTGACACCATTTTTTTAACATCTACAGTTTCGACAGGTTTCTCATGAATATTCGGGAATGCGCTGGTACCTGTGATTATCTGCTTGCCAACGGAGATGCGTTGTCTCTCCAATTGGTCGGCTTCCTGGATTACTCTAGATAACATACCGGTTTTTAGGGCTTCAAGAATGCCACCCGCCTGTTCAATTTGCTTGAAGTAATTCCAAGCTGAATCCGCGAGCTCTTTTGTTCTCGTTTCAACCAGACCAGATCCTGCTGCTGGGTCGCTTACTTGAGCAATGTGACTTTCCTCAAGAAGTATAACCTGAGAGTTGCGCGCAACTCTTCGTGCAAAAGATGTTGGGAGGCCTAAAGCTGCAGTAAATGGCAATGTGCAGACGCTGTCTGCACCTCCCATCCCTGCGGAGAGTGCGGCCACTGTTCCCCTTAGTATATTCACCCATGGATCATATTTGGTCATCATTCTCCAAGAAGATTCCATGTGTAAGTTAAGGTGGTCTTGCTCTAGACCTGAGTGCTTAAGAAGCGAGGACCATAACAAGCGCATAGCGCGTGCCTTGGTTAATGTTGTAAACTGGTCTGCATCTGCACTAAGGACAGCTCCCACTAATTGAGGTAGCTGACTTGATGGAATATTTGCCTGTTCTGCCAAGCGCATATAGTATACGAGGCTGGCGAGTACGATACCAAGTTCTTGTGCTGGCGTTGCTCCGCCATTATGGAAAATACGGCCATCAGCCCTAAAAGCTCGAATTGCAATATCTTGTTCTATCAAGGTCTTGATGAAGTTGATTTGATGCTGTTCAGCAGAGTGAACGTTAAAATTCAGCTTGCCTGTACTGGCGCAAGGTCCAATAACATCAATGGGGCCATTCAAATTTGGGCTTCCAATCAATACATCTTTTCTTCGGGAAGCCTCCAAAAAGAGCGCTGTGGCAGCGTTACCCAAGCGTCCGCTATCGAGTCTAATTTCGATAAGGTCACAGTGAACACCGTCGAATAAACGAGCTATATCATCAATGGTATTTAGGTGAACACCATGTCCTCTAGCTTGGGGAGATGATGGCAGGACCAAATCAATACTAGAAGCGCCTCCTTCCAGATCCTCCAGAATCTGTTTATTCGCCTCCCTTATATCAGGGTGATCACTGCGTTGAGTAATAGACCAAGGGGTTTCTAAATCCCTTAATTGCTGAGGAGGGTGTTGAGAAGTGCTTTCATAGATCGCACGTATGATGCCTTCCGTATCACCCTTCGTGTCGAGGGTTGATACAGCCTTCCCTTTAAGAGCTCGTTGAGCGGCGTCTTCCCAGTCAGAGTAGGTGTTTCCTAAAAATATTTTAGGAATTTCAAGATGATGAGGTCCCATAATTCTTCCTTCCACTCCTCTTATACGTAGTTTCCGCATCACCCTACAAGCTATGCTATTGCACTATTGTTTAGACAGAACTTCGTTTGCAAGTGTACTTGTGGCTAGGGTTTTCCCGCTTTGTGTCGTTAAGTAGAAATTGCAATAGACTTAATTATCTAAAACTTGTCGTAATTGACCCTACGGCACATAAGGCTGTTACTATTGTCTAGAGTTGCTAACTATCAACTGCTTTTCAGACACTCGGAGGACCTTGGGAGATAGTCATCATGAGTTTGTGACGGCTCATCTTTCTTGGCGGAGGTACAAGTGTTGGGACTGAGAAATGCCCCTCTCATACTAACAGGGGTGGTAATCAGATTCCACCGTTTCCTCAATCGGCTGAAGAGATCTAGGTAGTTATTATGGCACCAAAAGATCGAAAAGTCTCGGACGAGAACTCTATACGTCAGAGTGTAGGTGGGTGTTTTCACCCAGTTTCGTCTAACTTATGGACCGGGAAGGCGAGGCAAGATGAACGATACAGCAGATATTGAAGCCAAAGTTCAGGCGATATCGGAGGCACGAGCTGCTAAACCTGTTTTAGATATAGTTGAATCCTATCTTCGTAGGTTGGGTGCATCTCACATCCTCATAACTGGGTTGCCAATGCCTAACCGTACGATTGATAGCTTGGTACATCGATTTCGTTGGCCTGATGAACGCAATGGAGGAGTTGAAAGAACATCTTTGAGTGCGGGCGATAACGCTCTTATGCTTGGCCTTTCCGGCAGCAGGCCTATATTCTGGAATGTAGGGGAAAGCGACGTCAATAACTCAGAGCTGTTTTCTGCAATAGGTGAAGGCGCCAAGGTGATGGTGATTCCGGTTGATGCTTTACACCCGTTTCAGGCCATGGTGGTTGGTGCCGGACATGGAATATCAGCAGTAACCTATGATCTGGCTTCCTTGGAGATTGTATCGGCTGCTGCGTTTAGGCGGCTGTTTGAATTAGGCGTAATTTCGGATCAACGGCCAGGAGATCTGTCAACTCGAGAGAGAAGGGTTCTCGAGCTTACTGCACTGGGTAAAACAGCCCATGAAATTGCTGAATATCTCGAAATATCCCAGAGAACTGTTCACGCGCACCTTCAAAATGCAAGTGCAAAGTTAAACGCTTCCAATAAAACACATACTGTCGTCGAAGCGCTAAGATACGGACAGATCAGGATTTAGTAGGGCTTGAGAAGTTTATCCAGCCTGAACCGGCTTGGAGTCCATGTGTACCAAGATGGGGTAAGTTAACATGTAGAGTGCTAAGTAGTGCCAACTCTTCGTTGTCGGCACTACCACAAGCAGTCTTTCAGTCGGAAAGAGTAGGTTGTGTAATTCAACTAACTCGTACTGCCAGTAGTTGGCTGAGATTAGCTTATCTGGCTTAACCCTGGAATTTTTGCGATGATTGCGTCAACCTTTGACGGGTCAACATTTTCTTTTGCAAATTTGATTGTTTCCTTGGCAACAGCCTGTATCTGTCCCATAGACAGCCCAAGGCTTGTCATTTCATTTAAAGCGGATAGGACGCCTACGGTGCTTGACATTTTACTTGCCAAACCGCCGAACAGACCCGAGCTTTCTTTAGATTCTTCAATAGCAAAAAAGTCTTTTGCCATCGGAAAAGCCTCGAAGAGAGTATCCATGTCTTCTCTGCTGCTATTCTTGGCCATGAAGTTGAGAATAACACCGACTGCTGACTTGGCTTTTTCCTCTTCCAGACCGGTCTTTTCTACAATCCGATCAATCAAACGATGCATATCATTCTCCATAAGCGTTGAGTATCGGGATTGCCACTGGCTATCTCTCTATTGTACTTTTAAGCCAGTTTGTAAAATCTAAGCAATCCAAAGTTCTCAAACTATAATTTATAAATTATGCCCGTATGACTATATTTACAAGCGAGGCATAGAGTTCGTTGATGTTTGAATACCTAGTTAAGGTATCGTGATTTAATATGGAATTAAAGCAATCCCTTATGGTGTGTTTCGCTCGTAGTGGTGGATAAATGCTCCTGCGAGCAAATTGCAATAAAAAAAAGTGATCAAGACTGATTTCACGTGATATTTGCGACTAAAGTGTTGCCGAATAAAGCCACGTGCTTCGTCTTTCAAGCTTTGGAGCTTATGGTTGGCTTGCTAGGCAGCAACAAAATTCAATGATTAAGATTGTGAGAGACTTATGAGCCAAGTTGATAAAGTTCTAGAACGTGCAGATAGAAATTTTGAAGCTAGCTTGAAGCGACTTTTTGAACTTATACGGATCAAGAGTATTTCTACAGATCCGGATTACAAAGATGATTGCCGTACAGCGGCAAACTGGATGGCAAAAGAGCTTTCGGAAATTGGTATTCCCTCTGAAGTTCGCGACACAACAGGCCACCCTATGGTTGTTGGTCACCGTACTGGAGAGAACACATCAGGACCGCACGTATTGTTCTATGGGCATTATGATGTTCAACCCGTGGACCCAATTGATTTGTGGCATGCTGATCCATTTGATCCTCAAATTGTAGAGCGTGAAGACGGCTCAAAAATGATCGTAGCGCGCGGTGCTAATGATGACAAAGGTCAGTTGATGACAATTGTTGAAGCGGCGCGCGCCTGGATCGAAGAAACCGGTGATTTGCCGTTGCCTTTCAGTGTTATGCTGGAAGGAGAAGAGGAGAGTGGCTCTCCTTCTCTGGAGCCCTTCCTAGATGAAAACAAGGAAGAACTGTCCGTCGACTTAGCGCTGGTGTGCGATACAAGTATGTGGGACAAAACGACCCCTGCGATCTCTGTTATGTTGCGAGGCTTGGTTGGCGAAGAAATAACGCTTCGCGGACCGGACAAGGATCTGCACTCTGGAATGTACGGCGGTGCTGCGAGGAATCCTTTGCACGTGCTGAGTGATATGATTGCTGGCCTACGAGATGAAACGGGTCGGGTCACGTTACCGGGGTTTTATGAGGGCGTTGTTGAGACGCCAGACACCGTTAAAAAGATGTGGGAGAACCTGAAGTTCTCCGAGGAGGAATTCCTTGGCGGGATTGGACTTAAAACTGCCGGAGGAGAAAAGGACCGAACAACATTGGAGCAGGTTTGGACACGTCCAACTTGCGATGTGAACGGATTGTGGGGGGGCTACACTGGTGAAGGATTTAAGACGGTAATCCCATCAGAAGCCCATGCCAAAGTGTCGTTCCGCCTTGTTGGGGATCAGGACCCAGAAAAAGTTCGCCAATCGTTCCATGACTATTTGAAATCTAAGACCCCTGAAGACTTTGAGCTTGTCTTACACCCACATGGTGGGGACCGTGCTTTACGCATGGATTTTGACTCACCTGTTTTGCTTAAAGGTCAAAAAGCCCTTCAAGATGAATGGGGTAAAGAGGCAGCTTTGGTTGGCTGTGGTGGGTCTATTCCAATTGTTGGTAGTTTCAAACGAATTCTGAATATGGACTCTCTTCTCATTGGCTTTGGACTTGATGAAGACCAAATTCATTCTCCCAATGAAAAATATGAGCTCAATAGCTATTATCGCGGTATCCGTTCGTGGATCCGTGTTTTCCATGAGCTGTCAAAAGGCTAGTCTAAACGCGCCTAACTAGATGTGCTGGAAAGAGAGTGTTTCCAGCACATAGTCTCTTTTGTTCTTTTGGGAATGGTGAAGTTATGTCTGCAGTTTGTGTTTACTGCGCGTCCAGTTTTGGTCTTCGCAAGGAATTTGGTGAAATTGCTTTTGAAACAGGTAGATCAATTGCCAAGTCAGGGCAAACACTTGTGTATGGCGGAGCAAATGTCGGGTTGATGGGTTTGGTAGCCGATGGAGCCTTGAGCGAAGATGGACAGGTTATTGGTGTTTTGCCTGAAGCGCTTTCGGAGAAAGAGATTGCTCATACTGGATTGAGCAAACTGCATATTGTTGGCTCAATGCATGAGAGAAAAGCGCTGATGAATGACTTATCAGACGCATTTATCTCGTTACCTGGTGGTGCGGGTACCATGGAAGAAATGTTTGAAATGTGGACTTGGGCGCAGCTCGGGTATCACAACAAGCCAAGCGGGCTCCTGAACATTGCTGGCTACTACGATCATTTGATTGCCTTTCTGGATCAAATGGTTCAAGCAGAGCTGATTAAGCCGGAAATGCGAGAAATTCTGATTGTAGAAACTGATCCAACTCGGCTGCTGGATCGATTTAGAGATTATGTACCTCCGAAGGTGCACAAATGGATCAAAAAAGGGGAAACCTGATTTCTCCTTTATCTCTCTAATGCTTTGAAGAGTTGGGATAATATTACCCCATTATACTTCTAAGAATTCATGTAAGCCTTGGCAGACCTTCCAGATTGTGAAGAACTGCTTTGGGAGGAAGGTCTGCGTATTCATCCGGCATTTGGCTTCTGTTAATCCAGACTGTTCTCATTCCAAATTTAGTAGCGCCAGCCACATCCCACCTGTTGGAGGACTGGAAGGAGACGGCTTCCGGGTAGAGACGGAAATGCGTTGTAACCATTTCGTAAACGTCAGGAGAAGCTTTGTAGGTACGAATGGTATCTACAGAGAAAATTTCATCCAGATAATCAGAGATACCAGCGGCATTTGCTGCAGCCTCCAGCATTTGCGGAGAACCATTTGAAAGAATGGCGAGGCGCGCCCCATTTTCTTTCAAAGTTTTGAGAACGTGTGGGACCTCGGGGTAACAGTCCAGTTTCCAATAGGAATCTAAAAGCGTCTGACGTTGGGACTTATCAGCGCTTGGTACGAGTGCAAAAGCGGTGTCCAGCGCCTCTTCAGTTAGTTGCCAAAAGTTTTTATATTGACCCATAAGGGCTCTAACCCAAGAATATTCCAGTTGCTTTTCTCTCCAAATGGAAGAAAACCGTGCGGCGTCCGGTCCCATCTCGGGTGCATGCCGTCTTACTGCTGCATGCACATCAAATAGTGTGCCATAAGCATCGAATACATAAACGGAGTGGTGCATGGTTATCTCCAGACAGAGTTTAAACAGGCAGGCTTAAAACCTCTGGCTCATTTCTGGTCAAGTCGTTGCAGCCCATTTTAGGTGCTCAAAGATAATAGTTGCACAATAATTTCCTTTAGCAAGCTGATTTAGCTCAATAATTGAGGGAAAATTGGTCATGGACTACCAAAAGTTACAGAACTCTCAGCGGGATGAGGGGACGGTTAGGTTAAAAGGTGCGTGAGAATCGGTGGACTTTATCCGTAGTTTTTTATTTGTCTCCCGTTGAATTTACAAAAATTATTTTAGTCTCGGTATAAACTTGCTAAATTCTGTAGATTTAACGGAACAGATTGTGAACATTTTATGATATAAGTCAATTTATTGCGGAAATTTTCTTTATCGACTGAATAGGTTGACCAAAGCGCCGTTTCATTTTGAAATCTGCCCAATAGAGTAAAAACAATAAACACAATAAGTATGAGCTTGGGAGGCAGTATGGCGGAGTATTCCAAAACCTGGACGTGGTTTGATGGACAGTGGCTGGAAGGAAATCCTTCTCTTTGGGGACCTAGAACCCATGCGAGTTGGTTGGGTTCCAGCGTCTTTGACGGGGCTAGAGGGTTCGATGGTATGATGCCGGACATTGCGCTTCATAGCAGTAGAGTAAACGATTCAGCCGTGGCCTTGGGTATGAAACCAACCATGCGAACCGAGGAAATCGTTGAGCTCTCGCGTGAAGGGATGCGTAAGTTTGGAGGGGATGAGGCGGTTTATATCCGCCCTATGTATTGGGCGGAGGCAGATGGTTCGCAGGTTATAAACCCTGACCCTGATTCCACTCGGTTTTTGTTGTGCTTATTCGAAGCTCCGCTCCCCCCGAAAGACAAAAGTTCGAGCCTGACACTCTCTCCATTTCGAAGACCAACAATGGAGATCATGCCTGTAAATGCGAAGGCGGGTTGTCTTTATCCAAATAATGCCAGAGCCGCTGTGGAGGCGACGGGACGCGGTTTTGATAATGCGCTGGTGAAGGACATGCTTGGCAACATTGCGGAGCTGACCACAGCCAACGTCTTTATGGTGAAAGACGGTGAAGTATTTACACCATTTTGGAATGGAACATTTTTGAACGGAATTACGCGCCAGCGCATCATTAAACTACTGACAGAGCAGAACATAAAGGTTCATGAGGCAACGTTGAGCTATGACGATTTTTATGGAGCCGACGAGATTTTCTCTACTGGAAACTATGCGAAAGTAGGTCCAGTGAACCGGCTGGATGACCGAGTGTTGAAAGTGGGGGAGATAACCAATCTAGCACGCTCGCTCTATTGGGAGTTTGCCCATGAGAAAGCTGAGAGATACTGATTACTCTCAGTGCATTAGGACAAGATGATGAGAGGGCCTGCAGTCTTTTAGCCATAGGGCGTGTCTACCGGTATTTCCTTTCGGATACATGCTCTGAGTGAGCGGTGGAAGGCCGTTATCCCCCTTTTCAGACGATGACAGGTGAGGCTTCTTCTCCTTTCTAACCGCCTGCGTAATTACCTATGACCCTCTGCTGGTAAATCCATTAGAATTAGGTAGTGATTTGGAGACTCTAATTCCTAAAAGGTTGTTAAGGAAAGGGGCTGGGACTGCGAATTGGCGAGGTTCGACCTCTAAGAACTGGCAAAGATGCCGAGGTCAGACTGGCTGTGGTGGAAAGAAAAAACGTAATTTTTGAAGTGCTTTAAGGTCTTGGGGGAGGGGATGTTTACAGTCGCTAAAGCTCGGGTTTTACTGGAACTTAAATCTCTTGGAACTAAAAAGTAAGAAAAATATTTGTAAATTGGCAAAAAGGGCATTGCAGCTATAGGCAAACACACCTATCTTGCACCATACGTTGCAGGGAAAAGACTGGATTTACCGTGCAACAACCCCATTTCTATACTCCCTTAGGAGGGCCAAAATGTCTTTTACTCTTGAAGATCTGCCATATGCCTATGACGCGCTGGCACCATATATGTCCGCCGAAACTCTTGAATTTCACCATGATAAGCATCATCAAGCATATGTAACCAATGGTAACAAGTTGCTGGAAGGCTCTGGTCTTGAGGGCAAAACCCTCGAAGAGATTGTAAAAGAGAGCTATGGCAAAAACCCTGGCCTGTTTAACAATGCTGGCCAGCACCTGAACCACTTGCACTTCTGGAAATGGATGAAGCCAAATGGTGGCGGTAAATCCCTTCCAGGTCTTGTTGCCAAGAAAATTGATGAGGACTTGGGCGGCTTTGACAAGTTCCGTGCTGATTTCATTAACGCTGGCCTTACGCAGTTTGGTTCTGGTTGGGCATGGCTTGCGGTTAAAGATGGCAAGTTGGAAGTGATGAAAACACCAAACGGCGAAAACCCGTTGGTGCATGGTGGTATTCCTGTTCTGGGTTGTGATGTTTGGGAGCACTCCTACTACATCGATTACCGTAATGCGCGTCCAAAGTATTTGGAAGCATTCGTCGATAATCTGGTGAACTGGGAATACGTTGAAGAGCTTCTTTCTAAAGCACTTTAATAGACAGCTCTTTACTAGAGGTTATGAAAAGGCGGCCCAATGGTCGCCTTTTTTGTGTCTTTAAAAGAGATACTATTCTAAAGCGCTGAGATGTTTTACTGAAACATCTTAGCGCTTTAACCTATTGCATAAACACGTATTGTTACTCGAGAACTGGTATCGCTTTTCGGCGATACATTCGCGTGCCTCTATCCAAAAAGAGGTCTTTGGCGGCCTAAATGGCAGCGGGATGTAATAATCTGGTCCAGATATCCGTTCATCAGGTACAAAAAGGCTTCGCACATGCCTTGAGAGGAAAAGCAAGCCTCTGTGGAGACCATATAGGAAGGCTCTGCCGTTAGAACACGCCCGGCGACATTTGCCTGCCAGACATTTTCCGGTCCAAGCTCGGAAGAGGCTATTCGGCAATCATATTGAGTTCCGTTTACTCTTGGAATTACATGCCCTCTTACGGGAATAAGCCGTTGTTCAAGGTAGTTTGTACTGGGGGGGCGGGCACAGGCAGCAACGACCAGTATCCCGCACAGTAATGCGAAACCGCGATTTCCTATCATTTTTATTATCTCGCAGATGAGAGCGTTTTTTATAGCAGCTAGGGATTATCTGGCCGATTAGAACAGGCTGGCATAGCCTCTCTGGCAAGTGGCTGAGAGTGTGTAGTCTAGATATCCGCGCATGAAATACAGGTATCTTTGGCACATATTAGCGGACTGAAAGCAGGCTACGCTGGAAATGGGGCGGGAGGGATCATAGAAGCGGCCACTTACAAATGCTTGATATACATTTGGTTTTCCATCTTCAGCAATTCGAATTTTACAATCGTATTGAGTGCCGCTCACTTTAGGGCGAGAATGCATGTCATTGGGAATAAGGAAGTTGAAAGGGTAGCGAGCGTTTTGAACAAGCTCAGCTTTTGCTGTGAAAGCTGGAAATAGAAACGAGGCGGCCAAGCAAATGGCAAAGAAGATCCGCATTTTAACTCCCCCGAGGCCGGTTAATAAGTCCCACCCCTCCCACAAGCCTTGGTCTTGTTTTTTTTACCTGCGAAAGGGGCGGGAACCTCCGGCGGTTTTCGCCTCCGGCTCTTTGTTCTGTTTGATTTAGTTCTACAGGAGAAAGGAAAAGAAACTCCCTAACAGGAGAGCAGCAGTTTGCATCACGGTTAAGGCAAACTTTCAAACAATTTTCCATAAATGTCGGGGGGAGCTCAAATGGTGAGCCAAATAAAAACCGGAGGCACTCTATGCACCTCCGTTAATAATCTTAGATACTACAGTTATTTAGGCTGGCTTTATTAGCTGACTGCTTTTTGAAGTGCGAAGGAATAAACCAGAGCGACTTCCTTCAAACGATCAAATCTGCCGGAAGCTCCGCCGTGTCCTGCGTCCATATTGGTGCGCAGCATGATGAGGTTATCCCCTTTGGCCTTTTCCCGCAATTTGGCTACCCATTTGGCGGGCTCCCAGTAGGTGACGCGTGGGTCTGTGAGGCCGCCCAGAGCGAAAATTTTCGGGTAGTCCTGCACGGTTACATTGTCTATCGGCGAGTAGCTGGCAATGTAGCTGTAAGCGTCTTTGCTGGTGATAGGATTACCCCATTCCGGCCATTCCGGCGGGGTCAGCGGGAGAGTGTCATCGAGCATTGTGGTGAGCACATCCACGAAAGGAACCTCTGCAATTATCCCCGCAAAGTTCTGTGGGGCCATATTGGCAACCGCCCCCATGAGCATGCCACCGGCAGAGCCACCTTGAGCCACGATAGCGCCATGATTTGTATAGGATTTTTCCACCAAATGGACACTTGCGGCAATGAAGTCCGAAAATGTGTTCTTTTTGTACTCTCGCCGACCGGCTTTGTACCACGCAAACCCTTTTTCCTTGCCGCCGCGAATGTGGGCGATGGCATAGACGAAACCACGGTCAACCAGTGACAGGGCGTTAGTGGAAAAACTTGCCGGAATTGAAATGCCGTAGGAGCCGTATCCATAAAGAAGGCACGGTGCTGATCCGTCCAGCGTGGTGGATTTGTGATGCAATACCGTGATGGGCACTAGAGCGCCATCATGGGAGGGGGCATGAAGGCGGCGGGTGACATAATCCTCAATGTTGTGGCCGGAAGGCACTTCCTGAGTTTTGCGCAGGTCACGCTTGCGGCTTTCCATGTCATAGTCGAACGTTTGCGACGGGGTTGTCATGGAGGAGTAGGTGAACCGGATCAAGGTTGTGTCGAACTCGTAACCGCCGGACAGGCCAAGGCTGTAAGCTTCCTCGTCGAATGCGATGGAGTGCTCTTGTCCGTCGCTCAAGCGGTGCACCACAATGCGTGGCAGGCCGTCTTCGCGTTCTAGACGCACCATGTGGTTGCGGTAGGCGGTCATGGACAGGATAAGGCATCCCGAACGGTGGGGGACAAGATCGGCCCAGTCTTCACGGCCTGACTTTTCAAGTTGCTCTTTCAAGGAGACCTGAGCAATTCGGAAGTCCTCGGCGTTGTCAGCGTTGGTGAGGATGAGGAGGGTATCACCCGTATCATCTACGGAATACTCCACACCGGTTTCACGCTGGGCTATGAGGATCGGGTCGCTGAGAGGTGCGCTGGCATCAATTAGGTGAACCTCGGAGGTTTCATGGTCATGAATGTCTATGGTGATGTAACGGCCCGACTGGCTGCGGCCAACACCCATGAAGAAACCCGCATCTTTTTCTTCATAGACCAGTACATCCTCGCTGATGGGCGTACCAATTTTGTGGCGGAACAGCTTTGAGGGGCGATGGTTGGAATCCATCTGTACATAGAACATATAGGTGCCGCAGGCAGACCAGACGCCGCCGCCGCTGGTATCGGGGATGATCTCTCCCAGATCTTTTCCGCTGGCAATATCGCGAATGCGCAGGCCGAAATATTCAGATCCCTTGTCGTCTGCTGCCCATGCCAAGCGGGTGTGGTCGTCTGAATGGGAGGCTCCGGCTATGCGGAAATAGGCCTTGCCTTCGGCCTCTTTGTCTCCATCGAGCAAAATTTCCTCAGATGCATCGCTGCTTTGTGCATCGGTTCTATAAAACTTGGGATGCTGACCGCCTTCAACATAGCGCAGGCCATAGGCATAAGGGCCATCGCGAGAGGGGACAGAGCTGTCATCCTCTTTGATGCGGCCCTTCATTTCCGCAAATAAAACCTCTTGCAGCTCCTGCGTATCGGCCATCTGCGCGTTGGTGTAATCGTTCTCCGCTGTCAGGTAAGAGCGAATATCCTCGGCCAGTACACCGGGATCCTTCATGACCTCTTGCCAGTTGTCCGCACGCAGCCAGGCATAGTTGTCCGTTCGCTCGATCCCGTGCTGGGTTAGAACTTCAGGACGCTTCTCGGCAAAGGGGGCTCTTTCAGAACTCATTGGGATTCCCGTGGTTTGTTGTCTTTGAAATGAAATTTAGGATGTTTCCACTCGAATTACCAGCGCTGGAGGCTATCCCAATGGGAAACTTAACTATCCTTTTTAGGGGGAAGTGGATTTTAAAGCCTTTCAAAAGGAGGATCTGACGAATACACACCGGCGACCTATTGCGGGCGCGCGCGAGTTTGCTTTTCCTTTTATCCGAATTATGGCCCCTCGCGGCTGCCCAGTACTTACTGTTAGGTCATAAAACTCAATTTTAGTAATATGTGATGCATGTCGACACCTTTAATTATTAGTAATCTTTAGGGGTGAAAATCTTAGTTACTTCAAAAACTATTGACTAGCTAAGATACTAAGACTTCAAAATTTAAAGTAAATTTATTGCGCTACCCATCTGTGTTCACGGACCTGTCACACCCGCGTGAGAGTGGTCCTTGTTTATGTTATTTGATCGGTCCTCTCCCCCTCATTATCTATGGATTATCCCAGAGGAAAATTGGTCCTCATCCAAAAAAAATGGCTTAGCCCGAGCAGCTTTCCCCAGTGAAAGTACGGGAAAGTTGTGCAAGCCTGCGGGCTTTTGCCCCGGCATTGTCTTTAAAAGAATAACAGAAAGGACAGAACCATGGCTACCAAAGTTTATAAAGGCAACGATAATAAAGACGACTTCAACGAGTGGACGGGAACAGACGGATATAAGTATAGCACCCTCAATTACTATGCTTATGGGTATGGAGGAGATGACTACTTCAAATTCTCCTGGATGATGGCACCAAGTGGGTCAATGGCAGCAGATTTTCAATCTCTTCATGCCTATATGGGAGAGGGAAACGATTATATAGAAGTCGATCTGAGTGACCCGAGCAATTACAGTGCTTCCTTGGATATGGATATCGATGGAGAGCAAGGTGACGATATCATCGATGTTTCTGCGGTCTCGGATAAAGGCAACAATTCGACCATCATTTTACGCGGCGGCTCCGGTGACGATACTATTGATGGCACAAAAGGTGCTGACACAATCTACGGCGACTATGAAACCTCCGACACACCTGCGCTTGGAGAAATATCCGTCAAAAGCGGGATGGATATTCCTAACTATATAGACACTGCATACGATTCATCCCTCTCTTATAACGATTTCATAGACGCAGGCGCTGGAGATGATCTGGTCTATGGCGGGTTTGGTGACGATCTTATCTACGGTGGGAAGGGAGATGACACGCTCTACGGGGGCGTTGGCAATGATACTATCTACGGTGACAAAGGCGATGACACCATCTATGGCGGTGACGGCGATGATATGATTTTCGGCGGTGTCGGCAGTGACACTATCTACGGCGGCGATGGCAACGACTACATTCATGTGGGCGACAGAACCGGCTCGGATATTGATACGGTCTATGGCGGTGCAGGGGCTGATACCATCATCACCGGCGGCATGAAGGCCGATTATCTTTACGGTGAAGATGGACAGCCATATGACTGGGGGGGATTTAGTGCGGAAAAGGGTGCGGAAACCGGTCTGGAAATCGCTCAAATGGGATTGGAAATGGTCGGCATGGCCAACCCCATGTTAGGAGTTATGTTCGGCGTAGCTGGCAGCTTTGCAACCCAAGCGCTGTCAAACGCCCTTTCCGGCGACGGTGACAACACCTATACGGTGACCGATTCCAGTGACTATGTCTCCATGAAGGACTTCAATCCGCTTGAAGACCAGTTCATCTACACCGCTACTTTGACTGACGGCGATACCCTTGGCTACTTCAAAGGCATGATTAACGAAAGCCGCGGCACTTATGAGCTGTGGAGTGATGTGACCCAGCAGGGCAATGGCGGCTTGATTGCCCAGATGCATTTTGACCATGACTTGATTGATTATCTGCAGGAAACATCGGCTACCGGCGCTTCTGAAACAACCATTGCCAAAGATCTTGCAGCCGGTGTCATGAATACCGGGTTCTCGGTCACCTATCATGAGGGCCACTACCACGATGACGAAGGCGATAGGATCAGTGACGACGCCCTGTCTCAGGTTGTGAATACCGACCCCGACACCGGCGCGGATATTACCTTGCAAGACAGCCTTGACGGCATGGGACTGGAAGATGGTCAGACTATGTTGATGACCGGAGCCTACTCCGGCCAGTTCATGATTGGTCAGGAAGTGGAAGAAGCCGGAGACCTTTACATGGTAGGTACCAACTACGGCGATGCCATGTATGCCAAAAATCCGGTTACTCATGATACTCAAGCCAAAGGTTACATGTATGGTTTTGGCGGCGATGACGTGATTGAAGGCGGCGACGCCAAAGATCATATCTTCGGCGGCGAAGGCGATGATACCATGACCGGATACGGTGATGCTGACACCTTCGTATTCGAGGCCAATGCCGGCAACGACACCGTAACCGACTTCACCGTTGGTGAGGATACCATCAGGTTCTATGGCGATGACTACCCGGACCTGGCCTATGATGATCTGACAATCACACAAGTCGAGGATGACACAACCACATCCGGTTACAGCACCACAGTTGAATACGGAGATAACCAGATCACTTTGGAAGACGTTACTTCAGGCTCACTTTCTGAAAGTGATTTCGTTTTCTCCTAAAGCGTATCTCCGAAAAGTGGATACCGGCTTTCGGTCAAAGACATGCGGCTAAACAAAAAGTTAAAGCAGTGCACGGTTTCAATAAATCGTCTCACTGCTTTAGAGTATCCGTCTTGGTCAAGCCGTTTTTGGTTGCCATTGCCGGTCCGCTTTTATGAGAGCGTTTGCCAGTTCGATTAGCTTACGCATGAGAGCTATTATGGCGATTTTGGGAGGCTTACCAGCCGCTCGCATCTGGTTGTATTTGGCTTTCAGGTCTGGATTATAACGGCTGGCAACAACGGCAGGCATGTAGAGTGCATCGCGTACCGGCTTGCGCCCTGCTTGAATAAAAGCAGCGCCCCGCCAGCGTCCTGACTGGCGGGTCATGGGGGCCAGCCCCGCCAGAGCAGCGGCCTGTTTACGGGATAATTGTCCAAGCTCTGGCATTTCAATCACCAGCGCCGCGACGGCGACCTGTCCCAGCCCGGGAATAGAGTGTAAAATCTTTGCTGCCCGCGCCCTTTGAGGGCTCTGCTCAATTTGCTTTTGAGTTTCGGCGTTAAGGGCCTCCAATTGCTTTCGCACGAGTTTCAGGCGTTGCTGTGTCTGTTTGCGAACCAGGTTCACCCGTTGTGTTTTCAACCGGTTCTCCAGTTGCGTGGCTTCTTTTACAAGAGCTTGACGTGCAACGCGTATCTCTTTGAGATGACATAGGCTTGCATCGACTGGCTTGTCTGGTTCCAACTGGAAATCGTGCCCCATTTGGGCCAGCAGGCGCGCATCAATCCGGTCCGTCTTCGCCCTCTTGCCTTTGGCCTGTGCAAACCGGCGTGCTTGCCATGGGTTAACTTTGCTCAGAGGATAGGAACCCGACAATGCCAACTCAAAAGCGCCGTGATAAGAACCTGTGGGTTCAAAAATAATTCGAGCGACAGGCAGGCCTTTCAGCCAGCTTTTTAACTGTCTGTACCCTGCAGCTGTATTGGTAAACTGCTTGCTCTGCTCATCCGGCAGGCAGTACACATCAAGATGGTCTTTCGAAATATCGACACCAATGGTAACCTCAGACATCTTCGCAAGTATCCTATGCTTGTCGTGCAGAGCTTTGGGCTGCTGCGTATCCGTTCAGGCCTGTTGCGAAGACGGTGGCCGATCATACTCTAAAACGGTCCCTTGTGACCTAGCGCGTCCCGATCCGACCACCGCCACTGCCCTCCCGACTCAATACGGTGGCCATTGGCCTATATTCGCAGAAGGCACTAAAAAAGCATAAGACAAGCGCGTTCCGTATGATTGGGTTCAATCAAACGACAAGAATTCGCTCAAAATAAATAAGTTAGAGTGCACAGCGTGAATGCGAATGAACGCGATGTGCTTTAAAGGGTTCGTGGCTTGAAACCTATAATGCTTCGGGTCGCACTTTCACAAGGCAGTCAAAAACGATGGACATCTGTGGAACTTCACCGCTGTTCAGGATGCCGGTTAGTAATTACGCAGTTAATTTTCTGATCCAGTGCTGTCATTACTGAAATGTCTTTGGTCGTAAAGTCCATATTCATGTGCAGGATCTCACGAAAGACCCCTTTCTTGACAAGAGGCTCCGCCACATCCCCAGAGATATAGTCATGGCGTCCCTGAATGCCCATGGGGTAGAGCTTGGTGGGAACACCAAGAAAAGTTAGTTGTGCTTCCATGACCTGAGGATCTATCTGGTATTTGGCCTGTGCCTCCTGTCCGACCATGTTCGCAAACTTTTCCTTGCAGGCCTTGTCGAAGGCCATTGCAGGCTGACCGCTTTTGGAAACGGCAAAAACAGTTCCCAGCTTAAGGGAGAACTCTCCCGTTGCAGGTTCCATTGCGAACGCGGGGTTGGACAGGGCAAACAACGCCCCCATGGCAGCTAGTTTCCTGAGGTTGTTCATGGGCAGTTTCCTTGCCTCTTGTTGTTGATGTCAAACAGGTGTCTGTGTGGATCATTATTTGAAAACCACTCTCCGCGCCTTGGAGAAACTCTGTAAGTAAAAGCTCCTTAACCCTTCTTTGAAACCTACTCGTTTTCTGCGGGGCTGGTTTCTTTGGCGGTACGGTTCGTGATCACGCAGTTGGTTGTCTTATCAAGAGCTGCCATGACCGAAATGCCCTGATGACTTGCGTCAACGTTCATATGCAAGAATTTTCGGTAGATCCCGTTGCTGGCAAGCTTAAAACTGATTTGATCGGAGACGAAGTCATCCCGTCCCTTTACCCTGATGGGGTAAAGCTTGGTTGTCACACCAAGAAATTTGACTTCCGCCATTTCTGCTTTCTGGTTGATTTCATATGCGGCAGAGGCGACTTTCCCAATTATGTCAGCATACTTTTCTTCGCAGGATTGGTCCTGATCTGGTGCCGCTTCTCCATCTTCTTGTACGGCATAAACAAGATCCATGGGAGCGGTGAAGCGTCCAGAATCTGGTGTTTCGGTTGCCCCCAACGTGGGGACTAGAAAAAGCAGTGCTCCAGCACCAACGATACTTAAAAGACTTTTCATGGGCAGCTCCCGAGCCTCTTTTCTGGGTTTTGACGAAGCTTAAGTAAAAGTTGTGCCTACCTCCATGTAAACTTGCTCGCATAGTTAGAAAAGGCTTCCCATGGTTCTTCTAGAGTGTGATGCGTTTTCAATCTTTACAAGTGGCCGGTTGTTTTCCGGCACCTCTAGCGTACTCACACAAGTGGAGACATTGAGGAGTATGGGGGAACCCTATGAGTGCGCCGTGGGGAGCGTTATGAGCTTGGCTCCCAGAAAGACGGCTCGTTAGTCAAGATACAATGTGTAGTGGAATCCAGTTTTGCGACCACTGAAATATATCGATTAACTGCTTGCAGGTCCATTTGGATGATTGTTTTATAAATACTACCATCTTCTTTGTTCGTTTTAGTATCATCAGAAATGAAGTTGTAATGCCCATGATGCCCCACCGGAGATAGTTGTGTTGTTATATTCAACAAGGTTATCTGGGCAGAGCTTTTGGCTGGGCTGACTTCATAGCTTGCTGTTGCTGTTCTTCCCCAGATCATAAAGTACTTATTTTTGCAGGCCGGATCCAGGTCAGGTAAGGGAGTTCCATTCTTATGAACTGCAAATATGTCTCCCAGTGCCACAGAAAACTCTCCCTTGGTCGATTTTTGCGCATGAACGGGAGTATTCAGGGCAAGCAGCACCCCTATAGTGACCAAACTCACAAACGGCACCATAAACGATATCCTCGTATCTATTTCGGGTCTCAAAAGACTAGACAGGCACGAGGGCCTGTCTCAACGAAATTCTACTCGCTTAGTTAGAAAAGACTTTCCTGCACCTTCTGTGGGCGAACGGGACGAGGTCGTGTTTTCTCCTGAAATAACCAGTTCACTTAACAATATCACTTTTACCAGAGCACGGAGCAGATTGGTGAAGGTGGACCAGCACGTGTCCAAGCCACTCCGCGCCTTTTTTAAGCAGTTCTGTCATGTGTCTGCTTTGAAACCCGTTCCAGAGTTACAAAATGCGGGGAGGGGGGAGAGGAGGTAGAGTAGCCATTGGGTATACTTCCCTTTTATGGTTAATATGTGCCCTGATCTCTTGAACCGGGGCGGGTGAATTGACTTGCGTGGCTTCGAGTGATTTTTCACGTCCTATGAGAACTGGAAATCATCTTGGGTGATGATGGCTGCGGCCACGCCCGTCAACGTAATCTGGTTGTCATCATAGGCGATAATCGTGCTGAAACCGGTATGGGATGCATCGTCATCAATCTGAGTGATTGAAAGGTCATCGTAAGTTAGGTCAGGATAATCCTTACCATAGAACCTTATTATGTCCTCGCCAACCGTGAAATCGCTGATCGTGTCAAATCCGGCATTGGCTTCAAAAACAAAGGTGTCTGCACCTGCGTTTCCTGTCATAGTGTCATTGCCTTCGCCTGCGAAGATCATGTCTGCTTGATCACCGCCATAGAGCAGGTCGTCACCATCAAACCCGTACATAAAGGCGGTGGCAACCGTGTTGGAAGCTAGATGGTTCTTGGCATATATTATGTCGGAAAAGTTTGAGCCGGCCAGAAATAAATCTCCGGCTTCCTTGATCTGTTGGCCTTCCAGAAGCAGATTTCCGTAGGCACCTGTCATCAAGATGGTCTGACCGTCTTTCATGTCTATGTCATCTAGGGACTCTTTAAGTGTCAAATCCCCTTCCGTGTCCGGATCGATCCCAACAACAGTGCCAAGCAGATCGTTGGACAGTTCATTGCTGTCGCTGTCGTAATAGGTCCCGTTGGAATATGTGACTTTAAAGTTAGTGGCAATCAATCCATAAGACAGATCCTTGGCAATAACCGTATTTGCCGCTCCAGAGCCGGAACTCTGCTGAATGTAGGAGATCAAGTCTGTGTCATATTGCAGTTGTGCCAGCAGTCCGCCATTGCTTTGCTGGGTTACATCCGTCCAAAGCTCATAGGATCCATCTGAAAGATTGACATCCCCTTTGAAGTAGCCCAGGCCGTTGTGATCGGACATGGTTGCTGCGTAGATGAACGTATCCTCCCGCGGATCAAAATCAGCGACGCGCACATAGTCACTGCTGTCCTTGATCACTTGGGATTTAAAGTCCTGCTTGGAGATAGAGTTGAGCAGAACACGGGTTGCATAAGATCCCAGTGCTCCTATGGCAATAGCATAGCCAGGGTTGGCAACACCAGCTGTGGAGAGAACGAGCTCCGTCATCTGAACGGCACCTACGCCGCCCCGCTCAATTCCCCAGGACTGCCAGTCAAACTCCATAGGAGCGTTGAGTGAATACTGTTCCGTCATGCCTCCGGAAATAATGGTGTCGGCTCCTTCCCCGCCATAGACAGTGTCAATGTCAGATCCGGTGCGATCACCAACGTTGATGAAATCATTGCCTGCCTCTCCGTAAATAGTATCGGATCCGTTGCCTCCACTGATATAATCATCCCCGTCACCACCGTATATGGTATCATCCCCATCATCGCCGATAACGACATCATTGCCAAAGCCGGCGTAGATCAAATCGTCTCCGCGGCCTGCAATAATGACATCATCATAGGAAAGGGCGGGGTCGTAAGGGGTATCGGTGTAATCGGGAATTTCCTTACCTGATTTTACGGAGACTTCTGCAATGGGGGGACTATCGGAAGTTTCATAGTCTCCATAGATGGTATCAGCGCCTTTGGTTCCATAGATGGTGTCATTTCCAGAGCCTCCGCGCAGGATAATATGGGAATTTCCCCCTTTATCTTTGACGTTCGAAACCTCGATAAAGTCGTCCCCCTGCTCACCATCTATGTCCATTTCCAGTGAGTTGCTGTACTCTTCCTTGTCCTCCAAATTGACCTGTAGATAATCATCTCCGGTGCCCAAGTAGGCGTGGAGGGATTGGAAACGGGCACTGTCGTGTGATTTGGTCCACGTGAACTTGAAACTGTCATTGCCACCATAACCATAGACATAATAGTTGATGGTGTTGTTACGGTCTGCGTGAGAACCTTTCCAGACTTCGGAGTTGTCGTTGTCGTTGCCTTTGTATGTTCCGGTACTCATCTGCTTCCCCTTTCCTGGCCTTAGGCTGGCCAAATTTTCAAAAGTAATACGGAGCGCACAGCCTCGTTTTGGACTTGTTCCTAAAGAAGGCTGGGGTGAAAATTTGCAAGAGGACCATGGAATAGCTCGCTGATTTGCGTGGCAATTTAACGTGCTATTGACTTAACCCAAGAAGCTTCTCAGAGATTTTAGCCAATCTTTGATCCAATCCCTTTTGCCAATTTGTACACTCGGTTCCTGTTTGTCATGGTTCTTGGTGTGTTCGCTTTGGTTCTGTATTTGAAAACCTGCCCGAATAGTATTTGGGCAGGAGCTTCCCGCCCCATTTATTATTCGGGCGGGAAGCTATTGAGCCACATTAACCAAACATGAAGTCACTTTGAGACAGGTCGCTTGCGGCAACGTTTTCCAAAGTGATCTGGTTATCTCCGTATTCAACTGTGGTGCTGTAACCGGATGTGGTTGTGTCATCCTCGACTTGTGTGATTGTCAGATCATCATAGGCCAGGTCCGGGTAGTCATCCCCATAGAACCTGATGGTATCCTCGCCAACGGTGAAGTCGGTGATGGTGTCGTTGCCGGCATTGGTCTCGAACACAAACACATCATTACCGCCATATCCGGTCATGGTATCATCGCCTTCGCCGCCGAAGATATGATCTTTGGCGTCGCCGCCTTCAATCACGTCATCGCCGCCAAAGCCGTACATGAAGCCTTTGGCATCCGTGTCATGGGTGACCGGATTTTTGGCATACATGGCATCGCCGTAGTTGGTGCCGACCATATACAGGTCGCCAGCTTCTTCTACTTCCTGACCAATCATGAACTGGCCGGAGTAGGCTCCGGTCATCAACATAGTCTGACCATCTTCCAGTCCCATGCCGTCAAGGCTGTCTTGCAAGGTAATATCCGCGCCGGTGTCGGGGTCGGTATTCACAACCTGAGACAGGGCGTCGTCACTGATCCTATCGCCTTCGTCATCGTGGTAGTGGCCCTCATGATAGGTGACCGAGAACCCGGTATTCATGACACCGGCTGCAAGATCTTTGGCAATGGTTGTTTCAGAAGCGCCGGTACCCGACGTTTCCTGCAGATAATCAATCAAGTCATGGTCAAAATGCATCTGGGCGATCAAGCCGCCATTGCCCTGCTGGGTCACATCACTCCACAACTCGTAGGTGCCGCGGCTTTCGTTAACCATGCCTTTGAAGTAACCAAGGGTATCGCCGTCAGTCAAAGTAGCGGTGTAGATGAACTGGTCTTCAAGCGGATTGAAGTCCTTCATGGAGACATAGTCACTGGAATCGGTCACCGTATAGGTGTTGTCACCGTCACCGGAAATGGCGTTTGACAGCGCTTGGGTAGCAAAGCTGCCAGCTACGCCGAACATAACTCCTAACATGGGGTTGGCCATGCCAACCATTTCCAGTCCCATTTGGGCGATTTCCAGACCGGTTTCCGCGCCTTTTTCTGCCCCCCATTCTCCCCAGTCAAAGGGTTGCCCGTCTTCACCGTAAAGATATTCGGCTTTCATGCCTCCGGTGATGATGGTGTCGGCACCAGCACCGCCATAGACCGTATCAACATCCGAGCCGGTTCTTTCGCCCACATGAATGTAGTCGTTGCCATCGCCGCCGTAGATAGTATCACTGCCGACACCGCCAAAAATCATATCATCGCCGTCACCGCCATGGATGGTGTCATCGCCTGCCTCGCCGTAGACTACATCGTCGCCAAATCCTGCGTAGACAAGGTCATCGCCATTGCCGGCTTGAATGAAATCGTTATAGGAAAGGTTCGCGTTGTAGGCGGTATCCGTATAATCAGGGATTTCCTTGCCGTCTTTAACTGAGACTTCAGCTATGGGTGGCGTATCTGAGGTTTCATAGTCGCCGTAGATGGTGTCCGCGCCTTGTGTACCGTAGATGGTGTCATCTCCGGAGCCTCCGCGCAAAATGATATTGGAGTTGCTGCCTTTGTTGGGAACATTGGAGACATTGATAGTATCGTTTCCCTGTTCGCCGTCGATATCCATTTCAAGAGAGTTGCTATACTCTACTTTATCTTCCAGATCGACCTTAATGAAGTCATCGCCGGTTCCCATGTAGGCGTGCAGGGATTGGAAACGGGCTGAATCGTGAGACTTGGTCCATGTGAACTTGAAGGTGTCATCTCCTCCGTACCCGTAAACATAGTAATTAATAGTGTCGTTTCTGTCCGCGTGCGAGCCTTTCCAAGTTTCACTATTGTCGTTGTTATTACCTTTGTAGGTATTCGTAACCATTGGGACTTTCCTTTGTTCTCTAAATGAGGGGCCTGCCTCTGCTTCTACTTCTGTGAAAGACCTTTTCGCTGAACTCGGTTTTCGAAGGTTGCTTTCAAAAACATAGTTACCGAGGTACTGGTGCCAGCTTTAACTTTCAAATCAACTAGAAGTGCCGATCACTCACGTGCGTGTGAGACCGGTGAGAAGTGACAGGAAGTCCCTGAATATTAGTATTGTCTTATCAGGATGATGGGGGAGGAGGGAAAGTAACGTTGCAGGTGGTGATCTCAAATTTCGAAATTGAAATATGAAATTTAATTAAAGATGTATTCTGTAAACGTACTCTTTTGAGAGTAGTTCTATGATTTTTATGTAATATTACTTTGCGGTTTCAAATAGAGAGAAAAAGCGAATTGCAGCGGTCTGCCTGTTCGCTCTTTCCCTAGATGTTTTGAGAGGTTGGCCCCGGAGCGTTTTAGAACGTCCACAAGACGCCCACACGGCCTTCCACGTTGATGGCGTCCTCGCTGTCATAGGCCATATTGGTGCCGATTGTGATTTTGCCGGTTTCTCCCAGATCGTAAGTGACGTCGGCGCCAACGAAGGGGCGAACGCCTGTGTCATTGTCATAGTCGGCCAGCGTGAACTTGCTACCGCCGACACGCGCCTTCAGGTCCTCTCCCCAATTGTGATAGAGGTCCAGCCCTCCGTGCACGTTCACCCGCCAGCTGCCAAGGTAATCGGTTCCCTCCCAGTCTACGGAGAGTTGTGTTCTTAAGGAGATCTGGTGGGCGGAAGCGCTGTCAAAATCCAGTCCGCTGGCGTCAAAAGAGCCTTGCCGCGAAAAGGTGTAGCTGCCGGTGAGGCTTGGAATGATGTAGGCGCCGTTGTGCAGGTAGGGCTGGCTGACGGTGATTGCAGGGGAGAAAAAGCCGTCGGTGATGGTGTCCCCGCCCTGATCACTTGTGTTGATGCCGCCGCGTACAGTGTTGTCCAGATAGCTCAATCCCTGCGCATCGCTCCAGCTTGCCCCGCCCAGAAGGTCCAAGGTTAAATAGGTGGTGCCTATGGTGCCGGTATAGTATCCGCCCAGATATCCGGTTTTAATATCCGTATCCCAATCATCATCGGATCCGTCCAGACGGCCATAGGCATAGCCGCCGTAAACTCCGAGAAGTTGAGTTTGGTCCACCACCCAATCGGCCCCTGCAGTGAACACGCCCAGAACATAGGAGGAGGGGTCGCTGGAATTATTCACCTGCCCCATGATGCTGGAACTTGTCCAGTACCCCCTGTTCTTGGCCTGCACGGTTCGCAAGGTGGTGGTTTGGTGCAAGGAACGGGTCAGATCATTGATAAGGTCGGTGGTGGCCTCGCGCTGCAGAGGCTGGGTGAAGCCGCTGGCTCCAAAAGAGATGACCTTATCATCCACTATGTAAAGCTGCTGGCTGTTGTCTTCAATGTCCAGCCCTTCCATATCGCCGGAAATGGTGAAGATGGCGTCATAGCCATCGTCGATGAACAGGGTATTGTTGGGGCTGGCGCTATCACCGGTTTTTATGAATTCGATTTTCCCTTGCACCAATGTGCCATTAAGCAAAGAAACGGAGTTGCCGCGTCCTTCCACGCCAACGGCCCACCGCTCGGAGAAATTATCCACGAAGACCGTACCCCCATTGTCGAAGGTATTGCCATTTCCTTCAATGATAACACCATCCCCTTGGGAAAGAATTGTTCCCGAATTAAGGCTGGTATGGTTGTCTCCTGTGATGCTGAAACCGCTCCAGCCCGCTTCAATACGCCCAAAGTTTTCTGCACTGCTGTTGCTGCCTAGCAGCTCGATGCCAAAGCTATTAGCAAAAATTTCACCTGTGTTGACGGCAGTTCCTCCATCTCCCCAGATACTGACGCCGCGCCAGTTGGCATGAAGGCTGCCTGAATTGATGAAGCTATTGTTTTCTCCCACAAGCCATGCGCCATCATAGCCTTCGGCTCCAGCCACGCCGTCTATGCCGGTGACGAGTAGGCCGGAGTTTTCAAACCAGTTGTTGTCCCCTGTCATAAGGGCGCCGTACGCACCGGCACTCAAGGTGCCGGAGTTTATGACAGTGCCGTTGGTTCCTTCCATCTGTATGCCGTTGGTGAGCGCGGTGATGGTGCCGCTGTTAAGGGCTGTGTCATCAACGCCCAGCAAGTATACCCCGCGCCAAGCCGCCTCAATATCCCCCGAGTTTTCGAAGAAATTCTGCTCCCCCTCAAGCCGCGCCCCATCATAGCCGGTGGTTAACATGTCATAGTTGGTGAAGCTGTTTGAAGCGCCATAAATCCATATGCCGTAGCCACCGGCACTGATGGGGCCGGAACTTGCAACCGTGTTGCCATCCCCTTGCAGATAGAAAGCGTCAGAACCGGTGTCCATTTCATTGTAGTTGTTGATGATATTGTTTGAACCTAGAGTATAAAACCCACGCCCTCCAGCATAGATGCTGCCATTGCTGCCCAGTGTGTTGTTGTCGCCGTAAATATAGACGGCGTGGCTAAGGACGCTGGACAAAATCCCATCGTTGACCAGAGTATTCCCATCTCCCCACACGAAGACTGCCGGGTTCCAGAATACGGAGATAGAGCCCTCGGGGAAAATATTGAGCTGATCCTGATCGAACATAATCTGCGTGGTGGTTTGAGCATCCGAGATGTTTGTCTCGGTTGCGCCTGCCTGTTGCAGGGGGACAGACAAGCTCAAGCAGAACAAGGGGAGAATGGAGTACTTCAAAGTGCTCTGGCGTGTCTTACTGTCAATAGCTTCAAGTATCATTTCAACACTCGCAATGATTAGGAGAATTGCTTCCATGAAATAACTACGCAATGGATTGATCAATTAGCTGTTTATGACACGAGAGAAATAAGTATTTAGATTCATGGGGTTAATTGTCTGGGGTGCCCGTTGGAATATGCTGGTTGAATGCTAAGGGGAAGCGCTTATTTCCATTTGATTTTGGTGGTAAGATTACAGTCAGTATGGAGCGGAAAGACTATCGTGGCCCAATGGCTAAGCTTGGATCTTATGTAAGAGAAGTTTGATTGTTTAGGGTTCTCATTGCTCTGTCGACTCCCCTTATGCTCAGTGTACCGTTGAGCGCTGCTATTTTTCATAGCAAGATGAAAAATCCTGATCGTGATGGGGACATGCACCTGTTGCTTTTGTTCGGTATTGAGCCAAACAACGGCACTGTACAACGCGCTGGATCCATAACATGCAAGCGTGGGGAGGCTATTATGTTGTTCCCCTTAAAGACCGAATATGAGTTTAGTAATGACGGTTTGGATATGCGCGCCCCTAGACAAAGGTCGCTTTTAATAGAGGTGGATGGAAAAGAGCAGTTTCAATTGGAGGCCACTGTGGAGTTTCTGGATGATGGGCCTTACTCAAAAGCTGTATTGGATTTACAAATTACTCAAGCCCTTGTTGGTGCAGAAAAAATACTGGAATTTACTCACTCGACCATGTTCTCGGGCGTCTTTGAGCGTAGTATAGTTGATCCAGAAGATATGACTGGCACAGCAAACCAGTTTTTGGAGAACTGCTTTTCCCAGTAATTCTCGGTTTAAGACGGGTAAACCATATATGCCCGTTGCCTTTTGAAGGGTATCGCATAACTATTAGCCTATGAATCACTGTTACTTAAGGTAGCTGTTGGGGGCTCTGGGAAATTGCCTAAAATTGCAGATCATAGATGGAACAGCTGGGTTGTCGTGGTCTTCTGCCTTGTGATGGGGGGCATCGTTGGTGCGCTCCTTCTGCTTGGGGTTCTCTCTACAGGCAGCATGTTTTCGTTTGCCTATTGGGCCGAACCTGCCATCAGCGGTACACAAGTATCCTCGCTCCCAGACAAGTCCACCATCCTGCGCAATGTGAGCCTGACCTTTGCGGGGATCATTACGCTTTTCTTTGGTTTCTTTTCCCTGATATTTCTTGGTTGGCGCAGCCTCAACACCCACCGGCAAACGGACATCGCCCAAAAAGGCCAATACGCCGAACGCTTCCAAAAAGCCGCTAGCATGCTGGGCGAAGAGCGCCTGTCTGTACGCGAAGCCGGTATCTTCGCGCTGACTGAGGTGGCCAAGGCGGACCCCGACACCTACTACCTGCCGGTGCAAAAACTGCTCTGCGCCTTCATCCGCGACAAGAGTGCGGAGCAGAGGCGGGAGGAGGATAAGGGGAAGGTGGAAGGTAGGATACTTAGTGACGATCCTAGTGAGGAGTATGTTATTTATCGTGCTTTACCCAGCAGCGATGTTGTTGAGGCGTTCAAAGCCTTTACAAGTTTGCGAAATACTGATCTTGAAGGTGAGTGGAAGCCGGATTTATCTAGATCGAACCTATCTAGGATTTCGTCTGAGGGTGCAAATTTGCAGTCTATTGATTTCAAAAGCGCCTATATGTTTGGTATGGATCTAGCGTCCGCAAATCTACATAAAGCTACTTTTGTATGCGCTAATCTAAATAGGGCGGTTGTTCGCAGTGCTGATTTGAAAGGTGCTATGTTCGTATGCACCAAGATGGGCGAGGCTGATTTCAAAGAAGCGAAACTAGAGGGTACTTCGTTCTTCGGTTCAGATTTTACCGGTTCCGAAGTAACTACTGAACAAAAAGCTTTCTTTTCTTATGATCAGTGGCAAACGATGGAAGTAGTAGACCAAAAGCCAGAGTACATGCCGCTGTGATTGGCACCAAACATTGATAGGTTTCTTTGCGTCGAACTACCTTTCTGGATCCCGCATCAAGCGCGGGATGACGGAGGAGGGGAGGCAGGGATGAGCGCGGACGTGAGGTTGGAAGGGGGCTGTTTATGGGAGACCCTCTTAAAAACTGAGGGTGTCACTCCGGACTTGATCCGGTCCAGCAGCCCTGCGGGTTTTGGGAGGGCAGGTTGTCCGGCCCGATTTGCCCCATGCAAGGCCGGTTCATGCCTCAAGGGTGCGCGTGGGGGAAGGCGTGGCGTTCTGCCAGAGCGGCGAGGATGTTGTGTTTGTCGTTGATGAAGGCGCGGCCGTTGTAGATGCCGTTGCGGTAGGCAGACGTTTCGCCTTCGCGCAGCACCATGAGCGGGGCCTTCTGGTTTTTTTCTCCCACCAGATCAATGAGCTGCTGGCGCGGCTTTGGCCAGTTAATGCGGATGACTTCCAGATGCTCGCCAAGCTGGGGGAAGGACATGAGCACCCCTTCAATCAAGGCGCACTGCCAGCAATAAAATCTTTGATTTGGATAGGCGGGATTTACAAAACCGGGCTCTAGTAAAAACAGCAGGTCCTTGTCTTTGGTCATTCCTGTTCCTTTTTAAGGGGCGCCGGTCAAAACAAATGTAAAACAACGAAGCCTTGGGAGTGTTTCGCGTTTCACAAGAGGTTTCAACAGCCTGCCCCCGCTACACAGTGTCTCAGGGGCGGTGTGTTTTGCTGTTCCGCGCCTTTTTTAACCCTTGCTGGAGGGGGTGAAGTGCATGGCGGTGCCGTTCATGCAGTAGCGCAGGCCTGTGGGCTTGGGGCCGTCAGGGAACACATGGCCCAAGTGACCATCACATTTGCCGCAGCGAATTTCCGTGCGCACCATACCGTGGGAGGTGTCTTGCAGCTCGCGCACCGCATCAGGGCTGACGGTTGCCAGAAAACTTGGCCAGCCGCAGCCTGCATCGAATTTACTGTTTGATGCAAATAGCTTATTTTCGCAAGCAACACACGAATAGACCCCTGTTTCAAAAGTATCCCAGAAGGGGCCTGTGAAAGCGCGTTCGGTGCCGTGTTCGCGCAGCACATGAAACTGCTCGGGGCTTAGGCGTTCACGCCACTCGTCTTGTGAGAGCTTCAATTTATCTGCCTGAGTGTTCATTTTGTCTTTCGGGTTATTCATGGGGCCTTGTTTCTCCTTGGGCCTTGTCTTGGTTGGCCCACAGCGAAAAACAAGTGCGTAGGGGCTTGGAATAGGGATATCCCCCAAAGGGGAGGATGCCTATAAATAACACAGACAATGCATAGGGTTCGAGCGAAAATCGCAAGTGGTCCGCTTGCCCTTTCAAGGTGTAGCCCCTATGTCTGTAACCAAATGGGCAGATAGCCAGTTGTTTATACGATTCGCCTGCTCCCTGTACATTGAGAGTGAAACCATTACGGAGTGCCATATGCCGCTTTCAGGAGTTGAAGCGACATTCTGGGCTATGCTTGCCCCTTTTATTGCCGGAGTTTTTGGCCCCCCTTTAGTGAAGCGTTTCAAACATAACGCCGCTTGGGTGCTGGCTCTTGTTCCGGCCTTGATTTTTCTACACTTTCTGAGCTTCGTTCCCCAAGTCTCCAACGGGCAGACTTTTACGGGGGCTTGGGAATGGGTACCCACCTACGGAGTGACATTTTCCTACTATATCGACGGGCTGTCCACGCTGTTTGCCCTACTGATTTCCGGTATCGGCACGCTCGTGACCCTTTATGCAGGCGGATATTTGAAGGGGCACCCGCAACAAGGGCGCTTTTTCCTGTTTCTCTTCCTGTTTATGGGGGCCATGCTCGGGGTTGTTCTGGCCGACAACATTTTCACGCTCTTCGTTTATTGGGAGCTGACTTCCATCACCTCGTTCCTGTTGATCGGGTTCGACCATTTGCGTGCAGCCTCGCGCCGCGCGGCCATTCAGGCGCTGGTGGTGACAGGAAGCGGCGGTATGGCGCTGCTGGCGGGCCTCATCCTCATCTATATGGTGACGGGGAATATGGAGCTCAGTCAGGTGCTGCAATCGGGTGATCTGCTGCGCGACAGCTCTTTGTATCTGCCGATCTTCATTCTTATTTGCGGCGGCGCGTTTACGAAATCCGCTCAATTCCCGTTCCACTTCTGGCTTCCCAATGCCATGGAAGCACCAACGCCGGTTTCTGCTTACTTGCACTCGGCGACCATGGTGAAGGCCGGAGTTTACCTGCTTATGCGGTTTAATCCGGTGCTGGGAGATACTGTTATTTGGACAACGGTGCTGCCTTTGTTCGGCGGTGTGACCATGCTGGTGGGCGCGATTTTGGGAATGCGGCAGACGGACCTGAAGCTTATTCTGGCCTATACCACCGTGTCCTCTCTCGGACTTCTGGTGATGCTCACAGGCACATCGGACACAATGGCCATCAAAGGGGCGGTGCTCTACCTGTTTGCACACTCCATGTTCAAGGGCGGTCTGTTTATGGTGGCCGGAACCGTGGACCATGAAGCAGGTACCCGTGATCTCACCCGCCTTGGCGGACTGGGCAGGGCCATGCCCATCACCTTCCTAGCCGCTGTTCTTGCTGGTCTTTCCATGGCCGGGCTTCCGCCGTTCCTTGGCTTTATTGCCAAGGAAATGCTTTATGACGGGGCGTGGAACTACCCCGCCGCCGGAATTGCATGGGCGATTGTGGCAGTGCTGGGCAATGCCATGATGTTTGCGCTTGCCGGGGCCGTTGCCTTGAAGCCGTTTATTGGTGAGTTGAAGCACACACCAAAACCTGCCCATGAAGGCCCCATTTTGCTTTATGCCGGACCGTTCCTGCTGGCAGTCGGCGGCTTGATGGGTGGGCTGTTTGCGGTGCAGGCGGGCCATTTGTTTGTGAATCCCATGATCACCTCGGTACTGGGGATCGAATACACCTCACAGCTTTATCTTATCCCTAAGCACCTGAATATAGCGCTGGCGCTTTCTGTCATCACCATACTTCTTGGTCTTGTGTTCTTCTGGAAGCTGGAGACCGTTCGCGGCTGGGTGGATAGCACGATTAAGGCCATTGGCTGGGGGCCGGACAAAGGCTTCGACCAGTTCATCAACGCGCTGGTTTTGGGAGCTACTGCGTTCACCCGTTTGGTGCAAAACGGCAATATGGTCTCCTATATGCGCATGACCTTCCTTGCCCTTGCGCTCATGATCTTTATTCCAACTGCAATTTTGGGAGATTGGCCGGTAATTAGGGGATTTGATCTGCTTCGTTACTATGAATGGGCGTTCTTGATCATCGCCGTGATCGGGCTTGGGGCCGTTGTTTTTGCCAAGAACCGTTTGATTGCTCTGGTGTCTTTAGGGATATCCGGCTTTGCTGTGGCGATCATCTATCTTTTGTTCGGCGCACCGGATCTGTCCTTTACCCAGTTCATGGTGGAGACATTGACCGTGGTTATTCTGACCTTGGTTATGACACGGCTCAACCTGTCTCCGCGTGATGCCCGCTCCTACGGGGCTATGGCATTTGACGCCGCCATTTCGGTGGTGGTTGGCGCGGGAATTTCACTGGTTCTCATTTCTATTGTGCAGCATCCCTTTGATGACACACTTTCCGTGTTCTTTACCGAGTACAGCCGTACCATTGCCCATGGCCGTAACATTGTGAATGTGATCCTTGTTGACTTCCGCGGTTTCGATACATTGGGTGAAATTGCAGTTGTCATGGTCACGGGCCTTGGTGTTCTGGCGCTGATTGGCTTGAGACCGGGAAGTCGGATTGGCAAGAGTGTGTCAAGCTCAGGTTCGCAGGTGCCAGCCGCTCAAAGTCAGCCCAAGGACTAGTGTGATGAATACTATTATCTTTCGAACCATTGCTCCTTATCTTGCAGCGCTCATGGTCCTGTTTTCGGTGTTCGTGCTATTGCGCGGGCACAACGAACCGGGTGGAGGGTTTATTGGCGGTTTGATTGCCGTTTCCGCATTTGCTATCTACGGCATTGCCTGCGGGGTAGACGCGGTGCGCCGGGCGCTGGTGGTGCACCCTGTGTCCGTTGCGGCGCTCGGGCTGTTTCTTGCAGCCCTTTCCACGCTGCCCAGCCTGTTTTTTCTCGAGCCAACCATGACCAGCCAATGGCTGAGCTTTTCCATGTTTGGTGAGGAAATCTCGCTTAGCACGCCGCTACTCTTTGATATCGGGGTTTATCTTGTGGTGGTTGGCTCCATCACCTCCATAGCGCTGTCCCTTGAAGAAAGGGAGTTTGATTGATGGAAACTGTTTTTGCACTTCTGATCGGGCTGTTTTTCACCACAGCCATTTACCTGATGCTCTCGCACAAACTGGTGCGTGTTCTTATGGGTGTTGCCATTTTAGGCAATGCGGTGAACCTGTTGATTTTTACAGCCGGACGGCTGACACGGGATGTGCCGCCGGTGATACCTGAGGGGCTTTATAAACCGCTGGAGGCGGCGGCCAACCCGCTGCCGCAGGCTTTGGTGCTCACCGCCATTGTGATCTCTTTTAGTTTTCTCGCGTTCTTTCTGGTTTTGGGCTACCGCGCCTATCAGGAACTTGGAACCGATGATGTTCTTGAAATGCGTGTCGCCGAGCCCAAGGGCGAGGCCAAGCCACCATTGGGGTACTAGGGAATGGCTGCAAGTAAAACTGCTGTAGATATGGCGGCAGCCATGGTTCAATCTCCGGTGGCCTTGAGTGACTGGCTGCTGGTGGCTCCGACGCTGCTGACCATGTTGGGGGGCTCCATCGCTTTGATGCTGCGCTCCAAAACAAGACTTCAGCCGGTTATCGGCATTACTACAATCCTTCTCGTGGTTGTGTCCAATATGGCGCTTTTGGACCATGTGCTGCGCGGCGGCCCCATTGCCATGGTGATGGGAAGCTGGCTGCCACCGTTTGGCATTGCGTTTACCGCTGATGCCATGGGGGTTGTCTTTGCCCTTGCCGCATCGATTGTTGCTTTATGCGTTGCCATTTATGCAACCAGCTCCGTTGCGGAGCAGGAGCGGCGCTATGGCTTCTATCCCTTTTTGATCATGCTGCTTTGCGGTGTGAGCGGGTCGTTTTTAACCGGCGATATCTTCAACCTGTATGTGTGGTTTGAGGTGATGCTGATCTCGTCTTTTGGCATGATTGTGCTTGGCAACGAAAAGCCACAGTTGGACGGGGCGGTAAAATACACCCTTTTGAACCTTGTGGCGACAACCTTGTTCTTGCTCACAACCGGCCTTCTTTATGGTTTAGTGGGCACCTTGAACATGGCCGATATTGCGCAAAAGGTGAAGGAGCTGCCAAGCGTTACACCGATCCTTGTGCTGTCTGGCATGTATTTCTTCGCCTTTGCCATGAAGGCGGCGGCGTTTCCGGTGAACTTCTGGCTGCCCGCCTCCTACCATACGCCGCGCATTGTGGTGGCCGCCGTGTTTGCCGGTCTTTTGACCAAGGTAGGTGTTTACGCACTCTTGCGGGTAATGCTGCTCATTTTGCCGGAGGGACGTGAATGGCTGACACCGCTGATAACAGTTATTGCTATTGTCACCATGCTGTCGGGCGCATTTGGGGCGCTGGCCCAAACAGATGTACGCCGGATTTTCGCCTATATGGTGATTGCGGGTGTAGGGTCCATGCTGGCCGGTCTTGCAGTTGGCTCGCAAGTGGCGGTGGCAGGTAGCATTTTTTATGCAGTGCATTCCATCTTTGCCATGACCTCCCTGTTCCTTCTGGTGGGCTATATGAAGGTGCTTGGCGGTTCCTATTCCTTGCGCGAACTTGGCGGGCTTTACAGCAAAAGCCCGCTTCTTGCGGCCATTGCACTGGTGCTTTTGCTTGCTGGTGCCGGTTTGCCGCCGTTTTCCGGTTTCTGGCCCAAAGTGCTGCTGGTGGAAGGCTCGCTTGAAAACGGGCAGGGCTGGCTGGCTGCAACCATTCTGGTGACCAGCGTTTTACAGGCAATTACTGTCGGCCGGGTCTGGATATTCTGTTTCTGGCGCGGCGGACCGGAGGGAACGCCCGATGGTACGCTTGTACTCAATAAGGACGGAAGTGCGGTGCTGGCTTCGGCCATGCCTTTGAGCGTGCTTGTGTCGCTGCTGGCCTTGACCTCTCTTGTGGTCCTGATTGGCCTGCAGCCCGAGTTCTTGATGGATGCAGCCCATAAAGGCGCTATGAGCCTCATGAACCCGTCAAGTTATATCGGTGCTGTGTTTGGAGGTGGCTCATGAAAAGTGATCTGTTTCTCGTCAACCTTTTGATGGCTGTGGCATGGGGCGCGATTACCGGCTCATTCGGCCTTCCCAACCTGATATTCGGGTTTTTGCTGGCGACCATGGCCCTGTTCATTATCCGCAATCGAGTCGGGTTTCAGCGCTATATGCGCCGCTCGCTCAGCGTGGTTATTTTGATTCTGGCGTTTCTTTGGGAACTGGTGCTTGCCGCAACGCGTGTGCTTTTGATTACGCTGCGTCCGCGCATGAACCTGAACCCGGGAATCATCGCCGTTCCCCTGACAGTGACCCGTGACTACGAAATTACGTTGCTGGCGAACATGATTACCCTGACGCCGGGAACTTTGAGCATGGATATTTCAGAGGATCGCAAGACACTCTATGTCCATTGTATTGATGTTCCTGACCCTGAAGAAACAGTTCGTGAAATTAAAGAGGGTTTCGAGCGGATGATTATGGAGGCTTTTCGATGAACGGCTTTGAGCAGTTTTCCGCAGACTTTCTTTATATCGCAGTGCGGATCGCCATGGGGTTCTTATCGGTGTCGTTTTTATTGATCACCTACCAGATTATCCGCGGCCCCACATTGCCCGACAGAGTGGTGGGGCTGGATATGCTGGTGGCGGTGGCCATTGGGCTTATTGCTGTGATCGGCATCAAGTCTGGATATCCGCTGTATGTTGATATCGCGGTGGCTCTCGGTCTTGTGGGCTTTTTGGCAACAGTTGCCTTTGCAAGGTTTATTCTCAACAGGGGCAGGGCGGCTGATCCGGTGATCATGCAGGAAGTGAAAGCAACCCAGAAGAAATGGGAGAAGTCCCAATGACAATGGCTATTGTGAATATAGTGGTTGGGCTTGTGGTTATTGTGGCAGGAGTGTTTGCGCTGGCGGGGGCTATTGGCATTGTGCGCTTTAAAGATGTTTATATGCGTGCACACGCCGCCTCAAAAGCCGGTACGCTGGGCTCGGGGCTGTTTTTACTTGCCCTTGGGTTGCATGTGATGGAACTGGATGTGATTACCCGTGCTGTTGCAGGCTTTGTTTTCTTTTTGCTGACAGCCCCCGTTGCAGCCCACCTGATCGCCCGCGCCTCCCACATGGTGGGGTACCGGCCGTGTCCTGAAACAAAGCAAGATGCGCTGTATGAAGCGCAAGAAAAATTCAGCAAAGGCGAATAAAATACAAACTCCCCGTAAAGCTCGGGTGTTTGTATTAACTTATTGTTTTTACGCGTATCTTTGCCGCTTTCATCTCAAGATGTTAGTAGTAAAGGTACGTAGTAATGTTTCATGCAGTACATAAACCTAAGTAAAATAGCTGGGGAGAATTGTGCCATATTTCCCTAGAGTAGGCTTTTTTTATTGCATCTTCTATTTTTGTCAGTAAAGCATTTTCTTTTATATATTCTTTTTTCTTACCTGCTTCCAGTAAGGTGAGGATTAAGTGTAAGTCTAAGTGATGACGCTAAGGTAGTCCTTAAGGGCAGACATTAATGCATATTTACTTGACCTGAACCTTGAATTTTTTTTCTACTACTTCTACTTTTTGATGATAGTAAGCTGATGTCCATGCATATTAAGCAAAAAACATTAGTATAGATCATGTTTATTGTATATTTCTTCTTGTTATCTTAAAACTGCATCATTATAAGAAGCTCTAACGTATTTGCTTAGGTTTAGCAGTTAATGTTGCGGTGGAATTCTTGGGATACCTCCCAGTTCGCAAGAAGAGCCGCACAAAAGCTCTGAGCAGAAGCGTGTTTACCAAGTGAACTAGTAAAACAAACAGGTGAAAAATGAGCGAGAATCCTGCAGACAATACCTTGATTGATCTGGCAGCTGACATTGTTTCTGCTTACGTGAGCAATAACATTGTAGCCTCTGCGGATTTACCTGTGCTGATTACAGATGTTTATGCAGCCTTGCAAAAAACAAGCGGCGCATTGAAAGAACCTGAAGCAGAGCCATTGAAGCCTGCTGTCTCTGTTAAGAGATCCGTGACAAACGATTATATTATTTGTTTGGAAGACGGTAAGAAGTTTAAATCTTTGAAGCGTCACCTGCGTACACATTACGATATGACGCCAGAAGAATACCGCGAAAAGTGGGGCCTTGCGCCAGACTACCCAATGGTTGCACCTCACTACGCAGCAGCCCGTTCTGAGCTGGCCAAGAAAATGGGTCTGGGTCAGCAACGCAAACGCGCTGCCGCAAAGTAATTCAAGTTTCCTCTTGGGAATTTGGTTGCCGCGAACGTTAACCGTTCGCGGCTTTTTTTATGCCCTTTTTTAAAGGGGAAGACTGGCGGGCAAGCCAGTATAGATTTTTCATTGTTTAAGCTTGTTTCAAGGGGACGTCTGGGGGAAGTGCTTATGTCCCTGCGTGTCTTCGTGAGGGTTTCTATCCCCTTTTGTTTTTTGCACTTTTGCGCCTGCTTTTGCTTGTTATCCGTTTTAAATGCACAGGAGAGCAGGTTACCTACTCTAGCTTTTAGGCGTGAAAAGCCCAAGGAGCCCGCAGGGAGGGCTCAGTAAGTTATCCCCCCTCATCAATCTCCCGCCAAATATCAGTGGGTCAGCGCATGAGCACTGATCTCCTTTAATGGATAGGTGGGAAGACAATGGTGAATACAAAAGTAACTAAGAGTGTTCCAGTAAAGGTGGGCAGCGGGGAAGGGCTGCCGAGTGTGAACGTGGATAGTCCGCGGGTTCAGGAGGCTTTGGTGATGATGGTGGCGGGGCGGGTGTCTCTTGCCTACGGGGTGATGCCAACTACCCTTTTTGCACCAAATCGCTGTGCGGCGAATGTGGCCAGAGCCCGTCAGGCGACAATGTATCTTCTGAATGTGGCGGCAGGTTTTAGCCAGAATAGTGCGGCATCCTCTGTGAAGCGGGAGCGGACCACGGCCCGCCATGCCCTGCGGGTTATTGAAGAATTGCGGGATGATCCGGCGTTTGACGGGGCTTTGACAACTATTGAGGAGGAAATCAAGTGCGCCATTGAAATGGCTGGTGTCTTGGCCTTGCCACTGTTGAAAGGGGGGAAGCATGGCCGTTAATCCCACCCGCAGGAGTACCACAGTTACCAATGAGGAGCTCATGAAGTTGTTGCGCATTCTTTTAAAACGAGCCAGAGACGGTGGCTCTGCCTCCGGCTCGGTGGAGGCGTGGCTTGTGCGTGAAGCAATCATGCTAGGGCTGGTGCGGGAGAAAACTCAGGGCATTTGCCATGTGACGGAGAAGGGGCGCGCATGGCTGCGCCGTAAACTCAGTGAAGGGGGAAAGGGGGGCGATATGCCCAAAGGCGCGCAAGCAACGGCTGGTTTTAACGAGAAGGAGAGCCCCTTGGTGTGGCTCTCGCGCCGCAAAAACAAAGATGGTTCACCGCTTGTGACACTGCGCCAGCTGGATGCAGGGGAGTGCTTGCGTAAGGACTATACCTTTGCCGGCTTATTGGGCGCGGTGCGTTCCAACTGGCGGGTGGAGCGTGTGGATGCTGGCACTGGAGGCGAGCAGGAGCAAAGCCGCAACGCGCTGGATGCGCGGCGGCGGGTCTTTCAGGCGCTGGACAGTGTGGGGCCGGAGCTTGCCGGGGTCTTGGTGGATGTATGCTGCTACTTGAAAGGATTGGGGCAGGTGGAGCGGGAACGCCTGTGGCCCGAACGCAGTGCAAAGGTGGTGCTGTGCTTGGGGCTTGAGCGGCTTGCAAACCACTATAATCCGCCAAGCGGGGAAGTTGCCGAGCGCCATAGCCGCTACAGTAAAGCGCCTGCCTGTTCGCCAATGGATGAGTGAATGGTGTTATACCTGCGCCCATAAACACTGGCCGCTTGTTTAGTGTTCAAGCGGCACAATTTCTGCATTCGCACTGCGCGCAAGTTTTTGAAAAGACAATGTTTTAAATTGCATTTTCTTGCATCCGCGAAGCAAAATCAGAACGATCAAGCGTACACACTGTGTATTGCCGTGTGTACGGATTTTGTAACACTGGCTCCACTAGTATGCAGCCCGCTAAAAAACTGGAGCAGGTTACCGATCACTTTTCCAAGCTCAAGCTCCAATATGCTTCAAAAAACGTTGTAATCCGCAATATGCCAAGAGATAATCAAGCATATGGACGGATATATTTCGCCACAAAAGAAGACGTGGTGTAAAGTAAACCTGAAAATGTGTCCTGACCTGTACCCACTCTCAAGGTTGTGCGAAGACGTGTGGAGGGAAGCCCATGAGGTTTCGATCAATCCTCTTTACACCTGCAAGTAGAATTGACCGGCTGGCCACGGCCCGCGACAGCGGTGCTGATTGGGTTTCGCTGGATTTGGAAGATGGTGTTGCGCAGAAAAACAAAAGCGCAGCCCGTGCGGCCGTGCAAGAGCTTTTGACAGTATCCAGCGCTTCAAGCTTGCAGCAACTGGCCTTGCGGATCAATACACTCAGCTCCCCTGAGGGGATAGCAGACATGACCATGCTGCTTGGCGTATCAAACTGGCCAAGCATGCTGATTTTACCCAAGGTTGAAAGCGCAAAAGAGATAGCTCAACTGCGTGCTCTTGCCACATCGCACAGTCAAGACCCCTTGGTACTTGCGTCTTTGGAAACCGCCCATGGGGTGGAGCAAGCTGCACGGATTTTAAAAGGTTCGGGCCCACGCCTGCTCACGGCCTATGGCTCAGCTGATCATATGGCTGAAACCGGTGGGACAATGGGTAAGCAGGCGTTGAGCTGGGCGAGAGGGCGCATCGTCAATGCTGCCAGTTGTGCGAGGATTCCCGTGCTGGATGGCGTTTGCCTTGCCCTTAAAGACCAAAAGGCCGTTCGAAAGGAAGCGACCCTTGCCCGACAGATTGGGTTTGATGGAAAAATTGCCATTCACCCCGCCCAGATAAAACCAATCCACCATGCGTTCGCGCCGACCGCGCAGGAAGTGGGCTGGGCCAAGCAAGTGATCCACGCAGCCCATATAAACGGCGGGACAGGTGCTTTTGTGGTCGGCACTCAAATGGTCGATGCGCCGGTTCTGGCACAAGCCCGCCGCATTCTTGCCAATAGCCAACTGAAAGGAGAGGGCAATGACCCGCCACCTGCCGGGAATGACTAAAGTTGGAGAGCAGCGTTTTCGTGAAGACCCCGGCCTTTACTACGAAGACTTTGAGGCTGGTGATATCTACGAGCATTGGCCCGGTAGAACCATAACCGAGGCAGACAATGTATGGTTCACTCTTTTGACAATGAACACACATCCTTTGCATTTTGACCATAATTATGCGGCGGCCTCGGAATTCGGGAAACCTCTGGTAAATTCAACATTCACGCTTTCTCTCGTTGCGGGCATGTGTGTCAGCTCATCCAGCCAGAAAGCGATCGCCAATCTGGGGTTTGAAGAGGTTAAAATCCCAGCTCCCGTATTTGTGGGGGATACCCTGTATGCTGAAACCAAAGTGCTTGGAAAGCGCGAGAGCCGATCCCGGCCAACCGCTGGTGTCGTGCGTGTGTGTCATTCAGGCAAAAAACAGTCTGGAGAGTATGTCATGCACATTACCCGCAGTTTCTTTGCAACGAAACGCGGCCACGCCGTAACCGATAAAATGCGGAAAGAGGGCAATTGATATGACAGCTCCCCTTGCTGGACTACGGATACTGGCTATTGAGCAATATGCAGCTGGCCCCTTTGGAACACAGTTGCTTTCCGACCTTGGTGCGGAGGTTATCAAGATTGAAAACCGTCGTAGTGGTGGTGATTATGCCCGCACCCTTGGTCCCTATTTCGCTGGAGATGCGACGCAAAGCGATTCCAGTCTCTTTTTTCAAGCTGTAAACCGCAATAAGAAAAGCCTCTGTCTTGATTTTACAAATCCAGAGGGGCGCAAAGTCTTACACAAGCTGGTGAAAGGGGTTGACGGGGTCGCGAATAATCTGCGCGGTGATGTTCCTCATAAACTGGGCATAACCTATACGGCACTGTCAGACGTGAACCCGGCCATTGTTTGTGCCCACTGCTCCGGCTATGGGCGTACTGGGCCCAAGGCAAGCTGGCCGGGCTACGACTATCTTATGCAGGCACGTACCGGCTTTTTTCATATGTGCGGCGAGCCGGATACGCCCCCAACTCGGGTCGGGCTTTCTATGGTTGACTACATGACCGGCACTTACATGGCTCTTGGCCTTCTTGCAGGAGTAATGGGAGCCAGAAGTACAGGAAAGGGCCGCGATATAGACGTGACGCTATTTGATACCGCTCTCTCCAACTTTTCATATCTGGGAGTATGGGCTCTCAATAGCCCCATTACTCCAAGCCGTCTTCCTCGCTCTGCCCATCCTTCCCTTGTTCCTTGTCAGCTCTTTCAAACAGGGGACAACTGGATTTACATTATGTGCAATAAGGAAAAGTTCTGGCCCTTGCTGTGCAATCTCATTGAGCGCCCTGACTTGCTGGAGGATCCCCGCTTTTCAGACTTTCCAAAACGCTTCACCAATAGCGACGCCCTCGTGAATACATTGGAGGCCACACTAAAAACACGAAGTACGCAAGATTGGCTGGAGCTGTTCGGGAGTACGATTCCATGTGCACCCATAAAAACCCCGCGCGAGGCAATGGATGACCCAGATCTTGAGGAAACCGGACGCGTGGAAACCCTTCAAGTTGCCGATGGTACTCCCTTTAAGGTTCTAAGTACCCCTATCAAGACAACCGGCCTTCCGGAAAGTCACTCCGGCCCTCCTTTGGGCGCTGACACCCAAAGGATTTTGCGGGAAGCTGGCTTTTCTGAAGCAGAGATCACTTACCTTATAGAAAGCGGAATAACTTAAAAAGCGCAGGTTAGCTTGCCATCACCCGGCGGGCATCGTTTTTGATGCGCTCCACCATGGACCGCAGTCCATTGGAGCGTTGAGGGGTGAGGTTTTCTTGCAGTCCGATTTTCCTGAACACGGCTTCAATGTCCGTATCTGGTATGTCTTTAGCAGGCATACCGGAGAACTGGGAGAGAACGATTGCCACAAGCCCGCGCACAATATGGGCATCACTATCGCCTTTATAATGCAAGATCACTGCGCCATCCGCGCGCTTTTCCTCGCGACGGGACAGCCAAACTTGCGAAACGCAGCCCTGAACCTTGTTGGCATCAATCCGCTCGTCATCGCTGAGCGGTTCCAGTTCCTTACCAAGCTCGATCACATAGCGATAACGGTCTTCCCAATCGTCAAGAAACTCGAAACCCTCGATGATCTCCTGGATAGAGCTTGTCATTTAAATATATCTCCAAAGTAATTCCGGTGCATTTGTATAGCTGATCAAGGTGTGCAGGCAATATGGCAGCCCGCAAAATCTGTTGGTGCACTTGAAAATGGGCGTTAAAGGCCTACAAAATACTAAGTGGGGAGCACCTTTAAGGTGCTCTTCTCTTTAACGGTGGTTTACTCAAGATCTACCTGCTCGAAACGATCACTTAGATGGATGTCTGTCGTTTCAAATGGATCTGGCCCCAAATTCTCAAATTTGTGCGGAATATTTGCTGGACCAAATACCACATCGCCTTTTTCAGCAGTGAACTTTTCCTCTCCAACAGTGAAAAGGGCTCTGCCTGATCTGATAATAAAAAGTTCGTCATAGGTGTGGACGTGCAGTGGAGGTCCGTCGCCGATCTTATCGGTTGAGAAAAAGAGTATGGTGGTATTTGTTCCCAACTCTTGGCCCTCTACGCGGCCGAACCAAAACGCGTCCCGAGTTGCCCAGTCATCTCGCTTCAAATGCTTTGGTGTGCCAAGTGGGCTTTCATCGAGTTCCTGTGTGTTTTCCATGGGGTAATTCTGTTTATCCTAGAGTGTACCTTTGAAAACTGGATACCGGTATTGGGATAAAGATACGAGTAAATAATGGGTTAGAGTAGTGAGTTGTTTTAATGGTGGCGGGTTGTCTGCCCTTTGTTGAGGGCGTTACAGCCTTGGGTCTGGCCTCGGGAAGGGGATGCCGCTTATGTGTGGGGAAGGCAGGCTTGAGGTGCCGATGGGGGCGATGTCTATATCATCTTGCCCGCCGGACAAAAGTGATGAGCCGACTGCGGCAACTGCCTCCAGTCCCCATGGTATTTCCTTATCCGTACTGGTGAGGGTGCCTGTCATGCTTGGTTCGGGCTCGCTCGCGGCAAGCGTTGCTCTTGAGGCCTTGTTGACGTTGACAGGTGTAACATGCTGCTGTGGTGCCTCAACATCAGGCGTTGCCTCATCTTCAACCAGATAGTCATAGGTCAACCGCGCAGCCTGTTTGGCTTTCAGGCCGATGAGGGTAGCCACGGAGCTTCCGGTCTCGCAAGTGTCGGGGTTGCGATCGCAAAATCCACTCATGTCGGATATGGCAGAACGGGCCGCAACAAAGGCTTGCACAACATTAATAGAAGGTGCCTCATCATCGCTGCCGATGCCAATTGGCACTATGAGCAAAATAAGGGAGAGCCAAAAGGCCACCTTTAAGAGGAAATACATCGTCTGCCCCGTTTAGTCTTCTTTGGTTGCTTTTCCACCCAGGTTGCAACGCTTACTTGGTCTTACATAGCTTGTTTTATATAAATGTCACCAGTGTAAGTGAAACACTAATTGATTTAAATATCTCTAAGAACTACGCAAATTTTGTTAAATTAAGGCAACTTCCTCATAATTATTATTGTTGTATTTACCATAGTGGCTGGGGGGGGTAAGCGTTTTGAGTAGGAATGTGCGGTGCATTCATATACGGCTGTGGCTGGACGCACTTCTATCTGTTCACTGGGAAGTTTTCTGGCGGGGCACTGCGACTTTTACAGGGCGCGAGTTTACATATCTGTCCACTTTGATGATCAGATTGGGAGCATAGCGCACGCTATTGAGGGCATACCTCAAGTGGCGTGGTTCTGCTCCCAATCTGATGTTTAAAGGGGTTAGTAGTGCTATTCTTATGCGTCCATCAGGACTTATTGGAGCCTTTGCGCCTGCGCAGCGCAATGAAAAGGCCACCAGCCAAAACAGCCAGACCGCCAATTCCCGCGGCAATTGGTAATACTGGTGCATCTCCAGTACCTCCGCCACAAGCTCCCGGGTTATCTGCCACATAGCCAGGTTCCTGACAGTAATCGTAGGCATTAGCCGACTGCGGTAAGCCAGCGAATCCTATAATCAACGCGAGTGAAAATATAGAAGCAAGGAGAATATTTTTCATTTTTATCGACTCCTTTACAGTAATAATTGGATGATCCGTAATAATATATTATTTCTATGTGTTTTATGGTTTGTTATTCTATAAATTTATTTTGTTATATTGGAATTGTTAATATATTTGTTTTCAATTTAAATAATTTGTTTTTTTTGTGTGTGTGCTTATTTCTGTTTATGTATTTATTTTTTGTGGATGCTTGCCATGTGATGCATCTTTCTTCGAAAGAGCGCAAGGGAACTCTGGTTTATACATCCATAAACCAGAGTGAACTTTCATAAACCAGAGTGAACTTTCTTGGCATTTCGACTACCCAGTTCCACAAATGGTTCCCACAAGCTTCAATCCAGCCCTCTATGTTAGGGAAGGGCGGTTATGAACTTTTTTGAAAGCAGGTTGAACTAGGCTTTTCTTATATTCGGGGAATCAGGGTGAGATTCAGGTTATCGGCGATTATAATGGTGGGGCCTGTGTTGGAAAAGATCTCCCGTGTTGTGCCGGTGGGGCACCCTATAAAAGATTGGGATTGGTTGGTCTTTAGCTGCTGAAGTGGTTGACGGGAAAGTAAATTCAAAGGATTCTCGGGGCCAGTTTTAAACATGTCGCGTGAATGGAGTAGCGAGTATATGGCGCGTCGCAAATCTGCACGTCCGGATTTGGAAAAAGAAGACATTTACGAGGACGAGAGTGCGTTTGTCGAGTATGAACCGGACAGGACACATCGGCCAATGTCAAAATCGTTCCGTTCTACGGTCTCCATCATGATGGTGCTTACCGGTGGATTGATTGTTGCAAATGCCGCGTTTTTCCAAAACGGTAAACATCCCGCGCCCTTGTTTGAAACGCGCGAACGGTTTTACCGTGAAGACATTCCTGAACTGGTGGCCGCAACCACAGACCCCCAGCGCCTGACGCTGGTGAAGGATGTACAGCGGGAGCTGCGGCGTCTGGCCATGTATACAGGCTCTATTGACGGGATGGAGGGTCCTGCCACCCAGCAGGCGGTACGTGCCTATCAGCGCAGCCGCAAGTTAAACGAAAGCGGCAGAATTAACGAGGCTTTGCTGGCGCGCCTGACCATGGACAGCAACGTGAATTTCGAGGCGATGGAGCAAACACCAATTCCGCGGCTGGCCCCCAATAAGCAAAGCAGCCGCGCCGCATCCGGCACTATCGAGCAGGTGCTGGAAGCCGCTCGGGAGCAGAACTCAGCTCGTGCCGTTCCCCCCACTACCGTACGGGTAAAGAACATACAAAAAGCGCTAGCGGACTTGGGGTATGGACCGTTAGAGATTGATGGGATAAATGGCGGCGAAACAGCGGCTGCCGTGCGTAAGTTCCAGCGTGATCATGGGTTGATCATAACCGGACAGGTTGAAGATCGGTTTATTCGTAAACTCAAAACGCTGAGCGGCGTTGAGGCCCTTTGAACAGTTGAAAATCCTTGCGCCTTTGCCCTGCAGCCGGTGCACTCATCTGGCCTGAATACAGGTGCTCACTTTTCGCAGATGCGCTTTAAAACAAGAACAGGAATAGCATGCGTTTAACCTCCGAATTCTGGGTTTCGGCCTACACACGCAAAATTTTTGGTGCCGGACTATTTGCCGGAGTGCGCCGCAAGGGGGCGCTGGAAGCCGGTGCTATATTTATCTGCATTGACCGGCTGGACGGAACTTTTGATTTTTATGGCCCAGCCCCGCAGTCTTTCTTTGAGGAGCGCAAGCCGGAAGATCGGGAGTTCGAATGCCTGTTCCATGCATGTACGCGCGAGCAAGTTGATGAGCGCTTGGAACGGGAAGCGCGCATGGACCCTGATTTTTGGGTGGTGGAAGTGGAAGATAAGCAGGCCCGTCATTTCCTGAGCCTTGTTGGGGAGGGGGAATAGGCACACACTCAAATACTGCTGTGCATGTGCTGTGTTGAGAACTCCTGAAGCTAAGGAGTTTCCTTGGCTTTAAGCCGGTTTATTTGAGTGAAAGGCAACTTATATTCCTGTGATTTACAGCGGATTAACCCTCTTGCCCCTTTAATATGACAGTTCAGATTTTCGGAGTTAAGGTTATTCCGCATTCGGAGTTGACGTTATGGGTTCTGTCCTAGACTTTTCTATTGCTCAAACACAGGCAACCAGAAAGCGACGTGGAGTAGAGTATAGCTGCGACGCTCCTTCTGCTCAGATCCATATTTTCCCAGGAATTCGCCGGGAACACTGGCGTGAGGGCGTGAGCAAGCGCATCCACTCCATCTTCTCAAAGCACCGGTCAGAGCTGGCCGGTAAACCGGACTCAGATCCGGACAGCTGAGCATTTTAAAGCAGTTTGCGTTTTAATAGAAACACGGAACGCGCTAGATAAGTTAATTCGGGCGGCTGATGCCGCTTTGGGTTGTTTGGGCGTCCTGTGCCATTTGAATGGGGCTATCGCACCAGCAGTTCAGTAGAAGGTCCTCGGCCTTGCTTAGGTCGAGGGAGTTCGCGGCCTTCAGCATTTCCACGATTGCCTGAGGTTTTGTGTCATCTTCGGCAATGGGTTTGGCAAGGTCCGGATTCAGGTAGACATAGCGATCACCCAGCATCATTTGGGAGAGGCTGGGGACCATGTCCGTTGATGTTCCGTTCAGGCACATGTTCATGAGCGGGGATTGCTGGGGCCAGTTCACGAACAGGGGCTGCATGTTGGCGGCCGGGACTTCCTGATGCTCCATAAACTGTTTGGTTCCCCAGTTCTTGGTGGCGTCCGCATCGTTGATAAACTGGGGCATTAAACCGGTGCCGAAGTCGATAACCGTGATGTCCTCAAGACTGATGCCGCTGGCGATGGCTGTTGAGATGGCCGCAAAAGTAGGGTCGTGATGGAGGAAGGCTCCGTCCACCATACCGAAGAACTTGCTTTCGGGAATATCCATGGAGCCCATCATGCCGGGCATAGCGCCGGAGCACATGGACGCGTAGAGCATGGAGACATCGGGTGTGCCGCACCAGCGGTGGTTGTCACCTCCGGTTTTCATATTGTGGAACAGAACCGGCCCCCATGTGGGCATGTCGCCGCTGCTTTGCGGAGTGTCTTTGCTCACCGTAAAACTGGTCATGAGCGCGTGTTTGCCCGCAGGAAGATCCCCAAACTTCTTGCCAATGTCTAACTGGGGGAAGTGTTCGGTGATGAAGTTGATAATGTCTGCGGTTCCGTATTCGGGCTTGGAAGGATCTGTATTCTTTTTGGACATCATCACTGGCATGACGAATTCGTAGAAGTCCCTGACTTCCTCAGGATCCAGCCCGCTTGCCAGAAAGTTGGAGATGATGGAGCCGGTGGAGGTGCCCGCAAGCAGGCAACCCGCTTGGCTGAGGCTTTCTTCGCTCTTGAGCGTCTCCATGTAATATTTATTTAGACGCACCAAAAGCTGAGCCGAAATAAGACCACGGATTCCACCGCCACAAAATGACAGAATCTTGAATTTCTTCGGCATTTTTATTCTCCCAGAACAGTGTTGAATTTGCGCTGCGGGAGGGACTATAGGCGCATCCAGTTATTGGCAGATTGATCGATAGGGTCCATTTGGACTTAAAAGCGGATCTAAATTTTCTAGTGGATGTTTGGAGCTAGCATGTGTGAGAGGGGGGGGGCAGGCGCGGCAAACCTCTTGAACCCTATAGGACTTCCTTTCCCAACCAGCCTAAGAACTCCTCAATGCTCCTCTCGTCTTTCTTGCAGTACGACCATTTGAGGTGTTTGCGGACGTTTATAAAGTTTGCCTGCTTCAAGATATCCAAATGCCTGCTTGCTGTTGGCTGAGCCACGCCCAGTGCGTCTGCAATGAAGGTCATGCACACTCCAAATTCCACGGGATCGGCCGACCATTGGTGAGAAAAGTGTTTTTGCGGCTCTGACAGCAACCGTAGCACTGTTAGTCTTGGCTCGCTGGCGATGGCTTTGATTTGTATTGATCTATCCATATTTTTTATTATATAGTCATTTAGCTAAATGTAAATATGAGTCACCAAAATGCTTGAACTTCCAAATACAACTGTGATTGAAGGGAATGCCGTCCGCTGGGGGAGTTGTGGGGAAGGTCCGCCACTTGTGGTGCTTCATGGTACGCCCTTCTCCTCTCAAGTTTGGCGCCGGATCATTCCGCAGTTTACAGACTGCAGGAAGGTCTATTATTTTGACTTGGTGGGCTACGGACAATCGGAGATGCGCGCGGAGCAGGATGTGTCTCTAGCTGTCCAAAACAGAGTGCTCGCGGCTCTTTTTCAAGAATGGGGCTTGGTCAGACCTGATATTCTTGCTCATGATTTTGGAGGTGCAACAGCGCTTCGTGCCTACTATTTGAACGGCCTGCGCTATGGTTCTCTGACAATTTTTGATGTGGTAGCACTCGCGCCGTGGGGCTCTCCGTTTGTGCAGCATGTTCGGCAACATGAAGCTGCGTTTTCCGGAATGCCAGATTATATGCACCGGGCTTTGTTGCAGGCCTATCTGCAAACGGCCGCTTACACCAAACTTACTCCAGAAGCGCTTGAAATCTACTGTGCTCCGTGGACAGGACCTGTTGGTCAGTCTGCTTTTTATCGTCAGATTGCGCAAATGGATCAAAAATATACGGATGAAGTGCAAGGCCTGTATGCGCAGATGGATTGCCCTGTCACTGTCCTTTGGGGGCAAGAGGATGTGTGGATACCCTTTGACAAAGGAGTGAGCTTGGCTGGAATGATTAGCGCCCGTGATTGCATTCCTATCGCACATGCTGGGCATTTGGTGCAAGAAGATCGGCCTGAGGTGATAGTCGCAGCTGTAATGAAAACAATATGTTAGGCTTCCGCTTCGAGCGAGCGGCTCCCTTGAGCATATGGAGAGGCTGGTCGGGTTTACCTTTACATTAGTAAATTCTTATATTAGGTACATCTAATATTTATTGAGGAGTACCTGATAGGATGATTGTTGAAACGGAATTTACACCGCTGAGCGCTTTGGTGGGAGGGGGGATGATTGGCCTTTCATCCGCGCTTTTGTTTGTGCTGAATGGGAAAATTTTTGGTGTGAGCGGCATTGTGAACCGCGTGCTGCCTGCAAGCGGTGCTTCCGCTGATCGGTTTATGAACTTGGCCATTATTGTGGGGCTTGTTGCTGCACCCCTAGTGTTCATGGGGGCTGGGTGGGCGGAGCCGCTTAACCAGCAATTCACAGCGGGACTGCCTTTGTTGGCTTTAGCTGGCTTGCTGGTCGGGTTTGGCACGGTTCTGGGAAGTGGGTGCACCAGCGGGCATGGTATTTGCGGTTTGTCTCGCCTTTCCTTGCGTTCTGCTGTGGCGGTTGGCACGTTCATGCTGACCGGATTTGCCAGTGTCTGGGTTCTGCGTCATGTGGTGGGAGTGTAAGCTATGACAAGAATGATCATCGGGTTCCTTTCCGGCCTGTTGTTTGGCGCCGGGCTTTTGGTGTCTGGCATGGCAAACCCTTCCAAAGTGCAGAACTTTCTTGATTTAACTGGCGCTTGGGATCCCAGTCTTGCCTTTGTAATGGCAGGCGGCATCGGGGTGGCTCTGCCTTTTTTCTGGTTGGCAAGAAAAATGGACAAGCCGGTGGCGTCTGAAGGCTTCAAGCTGCCTTCAAAAATAGACGCTGACTGGCGGCTAGTTGCTGGCTCGGCAATTTTCGGCATTGGCTGGGGGGTTGGCGGTTTGTGTCCGGGGCCGGCAATAACATCTCTAGGCCTATTTACTGTGGAGGCGGCAGTGTTTGTAGTTTGCATGCTGGCAGGCATGCGTCTTGCAAGGTCTGTTTAGGGTTTTACTAAAAAGTTGCAGGGCCTGCCAAATATGAAGTGGCATTAGTCTAGGGCTTCAAGCGGGTAAGGTGGGAAGCGATGGAAAGGATGCAGCATTATGGCACCGCATGTCATAAAAGTTCCCATTTTACCCATGAGTATAATTAATGCCTTTGTGATTGTCAGCAGTGAAAGTATTGTTCTGGTGGATACGGGGTTGCCCAACTCCCATAAGAAAATTGGTCTCTTTCTCAAGAGACAAGGCCTTTCCTATAAAGATGTCGACCTGATAATCGTCACCCATGCCCACGGGGACCATGCAGGCAATGCAAAGAAGTTGCAGGAGCTGTGTCAGGCGCCGGTGCTGGCGCACGCAGTTGATCTTCCCTACTACTTGCGCGAGAAGCCCATGGTCTATTGCCCGACAGGGCTCTTTGGAAAATTACTTCTTAAAACCGGCAGACCGCAGACACCCTACGCCAGCTTTACTCCCGATATTTTGCTACAAAATGATGATAGGTTTGCGTTGACGGAGTTTGGCTTGGATGGAACTGTGTTCCACACACCCGGTCATACGCAAGGCTCTCTCTCCGTGATTTTGAGCAACCGGAAGGTGCTTGCGGGTGATCTGGTTTCCTCTGGCATTCTGCTGGGTGGGATCGTGCGCAAGGATAAAGCCATGCAGCCGCCGTTTGAGGAAGATACGGAACGGGTGGCTAAAGAACTGCTATGTTTGCTGGACTGCGGTATGGAGACGTTTTATCTGGGCCATGGAGGGCCTTTGTCATCCCAAGAGGTCAAACGCCACGCCGAAACGCTGCTGCGCAAAACGGTGTGAAACGGACACTTCACAACTTTTCCTATCCAAATCAAGAAGTTGTTTGTCCCCTGACAAATGTGTGAGGGATGGCCATGATTGTGTCATAAGCCAGTCCCGATCCTGTCATGTTTGAGCGCTAGAGGCGGTGAAAGCCGATCTTTTCTGGCGGGCGGGCGCAAAAGGGGTGTGTCCACTGGAAGAGGCGTCAAGGAAACTCGGGATATTTGCTCTATGAAACCTAGTGGGAACCGGGGTGAACTCACCTCGACAAAGACTTCTCTTACGCGCAGGGGCTTTTTGGCCGCTTCAACAGCTGCCCTTCTGGCGGGGTGCCAGACCATTCCTCAGTGGAGTGGCGGCGCATCGAAGCCGCCTGTGACAAACTGGCGGGAAGACCCATACTACCTGAGTATCTACGGCCCGCGGCCCGACGAGAAATTTCCGCTTCCTGCCATAGACTTGACTCAGATAAGCGACCGGAAATACCTGCGGCAGATCGTGCCCTATCAAGGGCCTGAACATGCGGGAACCTTGGTGGTGGATCCTGCAAACCACTTTTTATATCTGGTGCGCGGTGATGGGACGGCATTGCGTTACGGAGTGGGTGTTGGCAAGGCCGGTCTGGAGTGGAACGGAGAGGCTGTCGTGCAATACAAACGCCAGTGGCCGCGCTGGACGCCAACCAAAGACATGATCGGCAGGGACCCCTCTCTTGTGAAATACCAAGGTGGTATGGACCCGGGGCTTGGCAACCCGCTGGGCGCACGGGCACTTTACCTTTTCGCAAATGGCCGTGACACGCTCTACCGCATTCACGGAACCAACGAGGATTGGTCTATCGGCAAGTCCATTTCCAGCGGCTGCATTCGCATGCTTAATCAAGACGTGATCGACCTTTATGACCGGGTGCCCAATAGCTCCAACGTGGTGGTTCGCCCCGCTGGTAATCCGGTGCCGGTTGTTGCGCAGTAAAAAACAAGAGGAGAGGGGGAGCTGAACGGGTCTGCCGTGAACACCCGCTCACTTTCGGCATGGCTTGAAGGCCTGCCGGCCCTGCAGATCTAGAGTACATCGCGTTCATTCGCATTCACGCTCTGTACTCTAACTTATTTATTTTGAGCGAATTCTTGTCGTTTGATTGAACTCAATCAAACGGAACGCGCTCTAGTGCAGGGCCTTGCCTAATCGTAGTGGCGTAGCTGGCGGTGTGTGAGTGCCCACCAGATAAGGGTGAACGAGATGCCCAGAACCGCGATGAGCGTTGAATTATAGGCATCAGGTAGGGTGCGCATGAGCAGGACAGTGAGGCCAGAGCCAAAGCCAATACTGATTTCCTTTACAAACAGTACTTTTTGGCGGGTAGAATAGTAGTCAAGATGACCAAGGGTGCACTCTCCAAGGGAGACCAAAATCATCCAGACTGCCGCGCCGAGGAATGAGTATATGGGTATGAAATCCATAAGAATATACAGGCCAAATGTCATGAAGATCAGCCCGAAAATGGCAGGCATGCGGTAGCGTCCGGCTGTCTCGATGAACTTTAGAATTGGCATTTGGGCGACCACGATAACAAAGCAGTTTAAAATGATCATAAATCCGTACCAGCTTGGGAGTGTCGCATGCGTTTCCAATAGGTTTTGGGGAAGAACGGAAAATGTACCAAAAATGATCATGCCCATTGTTATGCCAATCAGAACCCAGGCGAGAACGGTGGAGAGCTTTTGCCCGTCAAACACTTTTGTATGAATTTCCGGAATGTGGATGGGGTATGGGAGTGCTATAAGCAGACAGATAAGCACGATACCTGAGGCGCTCCAGAAGAAAAGCACTGGGGTGAGAAAGGGAAACATTATGATCACCCCGCCCACAAGGGCACCCGCGTTGACAGACATGAGGTTTCTGGCAGCGCCGTGCTTACTTTGAGCGGCTACATTTGTAATGAGGTACCCGCTGACTGCGGCTCCATAGGCGAAGAGGCAGGCCGCAACCATGGGAACAAACGGCTTGTCTGTGATAATGAACAGGGCTGCCCCCGCAGCCATTACAGCCAAAGCCCAGATCAAGGCTCTGGAGCCTAGCAGAAGAAGGGTAATGGGAAGGAAAATCAGCTCGATACTGTAGCCCAAGGCAAGTAAGGTGTTGGTGGTTGTGTCCATCCACTCATTCGCCTTACCCAGTGCCGCAAACAGGGCAACCGCTGTGATGATGCGAATTAGAACAAAATTAATGGAGAATTTCATTCGGATTTCTTTAAGAGGGTGGCTGCAGGAGGAGCTGGTCCTCTAAAGGCCATGATGGGTATGTTTCACTTTCACGTCCATTTCCTTGATGGGCCGCTGGATTGTGCTCAAGACCCTTAAAAATATCTTGTTTTCCGCAATGGAGAATAGGGGTTGTTTTTGAGAGTTGGTCGAGCATCGCACATATTGGCTTGAAGATCCCCCTATGCTTTTCGTACTCCAAGATTTTGTCTATCCGGTACTCACTCATTGCCTTGCCTTCCTATAAAAGACTTAGATCAGTGAGATGTTTCATTGAAACACTTCACCGATGTAAGCTATTGTTTTTTCGTGTACCTCAACCCGAAAGCCGGAGCCACCACCTCACGTTCCTTGCCTTGTTTCAAGCTTCTCCTGCGGCTTCTCCTACCACTACTTCTGGCTGGACAACGCGCTCCGTTTTCTGTGTGGGGCTATTTTTGACAGCCTTTGTCACTGCAGGCAGATAGGACAGGATTTGGAGCACTCCCGCCAATGCTAGAAGGGGAATGACTGCATGTGGTGCAACCACGATGAGGGAGGCAAACAATATTGTTGTCAGTGTGTAGCCTAAGAGCATGATATTTCTGAAGCGCTTGAGGCGACTTGCCACTACAGAGGGATGCACTTTTATTTTTTTTGCCTGTAGTTTGTCTATGCCTTTGGTTCCCCAAGATGCGTCATGCAAATTGAAAACCGAGTAGACTTGCAACATAATATTGAAGGGCAGGAGCACAAACAGGTAGGACCAGACGGAGCGCAGGACCACAAATAAAGTGCGCTTACCCAGCAAAAGACCAATTCCAACGAATATTAAAACCATTGGCATTGTCGTAAGCAGCATCGTGTACAATCCGAGCTTAAATGCGCTAAAAGCAATAAGAGCGAAATTCCCAAGGGTGGCCGCACTCATAAGCACCCGTACCTGCCGGGGGGTGAGGCGTTTTATGTAGGGCGTTGCTGCTGCCACCGCGGGAAGGGCAAGAAGCAGGGCGGCAAGCCCAACTGCCAGAAGTATGGGGTCGGCAATTGCAGTGGGGAAGGATTCTGCTGTTAATATATCAAATGACACTAAACCAGCGATCAGAGCCGGACCAACGACCAGTCCCAGAACGCTTGTAAACGTCATCCATAAGGTGGTTAGGGTCACACGCAGCTTTCTATCCAGCTTGGCATGGGATGCGCGCCAATACCGGGGCAGATGGGAAACTTGATAGAATTTTGACAGGATGCCCCCGTTAATCCAGCGTCGGCGCTGTTTGAGCAGTGTCATGAGGTCTTCGCAGGGCTCGACCTGTGACATGGCGCTGTATGTGGTTTCCAGCCGTAAGTCACTCCTTTCGGCACACAACAGCTCAAAGCCGATCAAGGCGTCCTCTGCTGTGAAGCGAATGATATCATAGGGGCTGGTGGCATAAAGACCTTCCAGGTACCGGTCCGCAACTGTGTGCCCATCCTCTGTGTGTTGATTGAACAGTTCCCAGCGCATGGCCGACATTTGCCCCGGTACAAGATCAATGCTGCCCATCACGTCCAGTGCGGGGAGCCTGACCATGTAGGACAGTAAGAAATAAATATGCTGATAGGCATAAAGGGGATCCAGCATGCTCCCGACAGGTTCCACCTCTACACGCGGAATAACCGCGGCGATGGTGGGATCCTGAGTAAATTGCTCACTAATTTCTTCGAGGGCTTCATGGCTGGGCACGCAGCCCACATCAACTTGAACCCAGCACAGGGGGGAAAAACCCGGAGCTAAAGAGCGCAAAATCCAGCGGTGGCTGTCCAGTTTGCCACCATTACTATGCTTCAGCGCGACAGATACCCATATATTTTTGGAGGTGTCTTTGTGCGAAATGACACTTTCGTACAAAGTCATTCCCCCATCATCGGGGTATATTTCTTCGTCTTCAGGTAGAAGGCCGCGTTCCTTCATGAAGCTACGCGTTGACGGTGCAAGTTTGGAGGCACCATCCACGACGAAAACCAAAATGATATTTTCTGGCTTGGGAGTTGCCGGAGAAGTGCCGAGATAGGAAATAGACGCTACCATCCCCTCTAATGTCTGTTCAAATAAATTAGAGGGCTCGTTATACATAGTTACACAAGCCAGAACGCTAACATCACCAATATCAGGATCTTTGTAGGGGATCTCTTCATTGGCAAGGGTTTGTGTACGTAACAAGGTCGCCTTTGTCTCTTCTTTGACTTCCACATCGAAGCTTCCGAGCCGACTGAACTGACCTTTGAGAAGGTTCCTGTTACTTGTGATACTAGAGAAATCCTGATTGGAGGTATTTCCACGAGTTTTTTGGGGCTGTGTCTTTTCAAGCATGGTGATGTTCCCTCACTTGTTAGATTCCACAGTGAGCCCCATGTGCTGAACACGGGACAGAATGTTTTGGGTGGGCGGCTAGAAATACTTCTTTTGTTTCATTACGAAGGAAGCTGAAGCCACATTGGGAAGCAGCGGGTTTCATTGAAATAACCTTGCTACTTCGAGGGTTATGTGTTGTGAAGCGTTATATCAAGCCGGAAGCATCGTGCTTATGCCGTTATGAGCTTAACTCTCCCAAAACGACATAAATTCTTGAAAGTAAACCTCAAGGTGTTTTGTGATGTTACTTCGTTATCTTCTTTCTTGCTGCACTGCACATTAGATTTGTCTCAAAATATACGCCTGAAAAGCAAGAATTAAAGTGAAAGTTATGTAATTTTACTCTTAAATGTCTTTAGTGCTTGACGCTGTTATTACTTTGTAAGTTGAAGTATATATTAGCGAATTGATTTTTGGTTCTGTTTTTATGCTGCAGTGCAAAAAGAATGTTTTTGCAAAGATGGTGGTCGAACCCACTCTAGAACGATCCCTTACGGTCCCGTCTTTACTGATCTGACCTCTGCTGTGGCCCTCCCGCCGCAGTAGGGTGGGCCGTGCTCCATAGTTACTGAAGGCACAGAAAAGGCATCAGACAAGCGTATCGCCGAGAAGTGGCATCCACTTTGCGGCGATACGCGTAACCTGCGCGGGCGGAATATATGCGCCTATCCCACGCTTTCGTTCATTTAGGTCGCCTTTAACTTATCATCCTTGAAATTGTTAATTTTCTGCGGTTTTGGACTCTCCCCTGCGGCTTTAACAATAGACGGTAGGTATGCTAGTATTTGCAGGACACCTATCAGTATCAAAGCGGGCATTGTTACCGTTGGAGCGTAAATGAACATTAAGGCCAATAGGCCTGATATGGACGCATACCCAAGAAGCGCCAGATTGCGAAAGCGCTTTAAGCGAGCGGTGACAATGGAAGGGTTGGCGCCGGAGATGTTTGACTGCAGATTGTTAATTCCTTTTGTTCCCCAAGATGCATCATGCAAATTGAAAATTGCATATACTTGCAACATCATATTGATGGGTAGAATAAGAAATAGGTAGGACCATACAGACCGTGTCACAACTCGCAGGGTACGTTTACCTAACAAAGCACCTACACAAATGAAAATTAAAACAAGGGGCAGCGCCGCAACCAGCATTGGCCAGAAGCCGAGCCTGTATGCACTCATGCCAAGAAGTAGCAGGTTGCCTAGAATGGCAGATGATAAGAGGACTTGTACGTGCTGAGGTGATAATCGTTTTATAAGTGGTGTTGCTGCTATGGCCGCAGGCAGAGCAAATAAAATTGCTGCAACGTTCACCACTGAGAGTAAGGGTAATACTTCGGATGTGGGAAATGCTTCAGCAGTTGACCTATCAAGTGCGATCATGCCAATGGCCATGGCTGGGCCAATTGCCAAGGACAAAAAGCTGATAAAAGTTGTCCAGACAGTTGCGAGGGATACACGTAATTTTCTGCTAACGCTGGCATCTGAAGAGCGCCAATAACGTTTCAGGTTTGAAGTCTGATAGAGTTTTGACAGGGTACCGCCATTGATCCATCGCCGCCGCTGCTTGAGCAACGTCATAAGTGTTTCGCATGGTTCGACCTGAGAAACTGCGCTGTACGTGGTCACCAGCCTTAAATTGCTCTTTTCAGCACATATCAGCTCAAACCCCACGACTGCGTCCTCTGCTAGAAAACGGATAATTTCATAGGGAGTGCTTGCTTGCAGGCCTTCCAAATAACGATCAGCAACAGTTACGCCAGTTTCCGTCGGTAGATTGAATGTTTCCCAACGCGTTGCCGACATTTGCCCCGGTATAATATCTATGTATCCCATGACATCCAGCGCAGGCAGTCTGATCATGTGTGATAAAAGAAAGTAGGCATGCTGATAGGCATAAAGCGGATTTAAAATACTGCCAACAGGTTCCAGCTCAATGCGTGGTGCTACTGCGGCAACAGATGGGTCCTGCTCAAAGATATTTACTACTTCAGATAGGGTTTGGTAGTTTGGTACGTTGCCTACATCAATTTGCATCCAGCAAAGTGGATTGAGACCGGGGGCTATAGATTTTAAAACCCAACGGTGGCTGTCCAGCTTGCCTCCATTGCTGTGCTTCAAGGCTATAAAGACGGGAATGTGGACTTCATTGTTGCAGGTTGAAAGAGTGCTTTCATATAGGGTTAGCGCGCCATCATCTGGATAGGGAGCTTCATTTTTAGGCAATAACCTGTGTCTGAGCATAGCGTTACGCGTTGAAGGGTGAAGTTTTTCCACGCCATCGACGATGAACATCAAAACGATGTTCTCTGGTTTTGCAGAATCTGGTGTGGTGGCAAGGTACGCTATGGATGCCACCATGCCGCTCAGTGTCTGCTCGAATAGTTCGGCAGGTTCATTATACATGGTAACACAGATAAGGGCACTGGTGGGTGCCAGTTCGGGACTTTTCTCAAAGATCTCTTCATTTTTGATAGTGTGCGTACGTATTGGAAAAGTTCTTGTATGGTTAAAAGCCTCTACATCAAAGCTCCCTAGGTGACTGTGCTGACCTTTCAGAAAGTTCTGATTAGCGGCAAGATTCGGGGCGGGAACTAGCTCTTCGACTCGTTTTTGTTCAAGCATGATACAGCCCTTGATTTGTTGGAGTTGTGTTTCGTGTACCGCTCGTGTGTTTGGACGGGGTTTGTAAGTTCTAGGTTGTTACTTAGGGCGTGTTCCGTTTGATTGAATTCATTCAAACGACAAGAATTCGCCCAAAAATAAAGAAGTTAGAGCGCTGAGCGTGCATGAAAATAAACGCGACGTGCTCTAAATTAAGTGCATCTCAACTCAAGCGCTCAAGAGAATTAACGTTATTGGTTAGTCTATGATGCGATTTTGAAGATAAATTTGTAGAATATTACTTCATTTAATGCAGTAGTAATAATGTGTAATGTAATATTATTACTTGTATTTAGTTATACTCTTTAGAATTAGTTTAAAAGTTAATATTAGTTCATCTTCTAGGTTCAGCTGGAACCATGGGGTAAGGGCTGCCCCATAGCCTCAGTGCAATAGATTGTTGTACTGAGGGAGAGTTACTACGCGTTTTCCTTTAGATGTTAAGTCCCGCGAGCAGATGGAATCGGTTTAACATTGACTTCATCATTTCGGGAGGACTTATGGGACAGGTATTACACGGCAGCGCCACGACCACTCACGCGGTTCGATCAGCCATACAAAAATCGGATGCAACCATCAAAGAGTTGAGCCGGCGTTATAACATCAATCCCAAAACGGTGATGAAGTGGAAACATCGCAATAGCGTGGAAGATCAACCTATGGGGCGGAAGAATCCCCGCTCCACAGTCCTGAGCGTGGCAGAAGAAGCGGCGTGTGTCGCTTTTCGCAAGCACTCTTTATTGCCACTCGATGACTGCCTTTACGCCCTGCAGGAAACGATCCCGCGTCTGACCCGCTCGTCCCTGCATCGCTTATTCCAGCGCCATGGGATTTCGCGCCTGCCACCACCGGATATGAAAGCGAACAAGAAACGCTTCAAAGCCTATCCAATTGGTTACTTTCATCTTGATATTGCTGAGGTTCGTACGCAAGAAGGCAAGCTCTATTTGTTCGTTGCCATTGACCGAACCTCAAAGTTCGCCTTTGTCAAACACTTTGAAAAAGCCACCAGAAGGATTGCCAGTACCTTTCTGCGGGCCCTTATTGAAGCGGTTCCCTACAAGATCCATACCGTGCTGACCGATAACGGCACCCAGTTCACTGACCCCAAAGGGTACAGCTGGAACGCCAGTGAGGTTCAACATTTGCTCACAACAGGCCAGTTGTTTCGTGCTCATGCATTTGTTCTGGCTTGTGCCCAAAATGACATTGACCACCGGCTTACCAAACCAGCCCATCCGTGGACAAATGGCCAGGTCGAGCGCATGAACAGAACCCTTAAAGAAGCAACCGTTCGGCGCTACTATTACCGCACACACAACGAACTAAGAGCCCATCTGGACACATTTATTCAGGCCTATAACTTCGCCAAGCGCCTCAAGGCTCTTCGGGGCCTAACACCCTTCGACTATATTACCAGACAATGGACACAAGAGCCGGACAGATTTATAAAACAACCACACCATCTGCTCGCGGGACTAAACATTTAGAGTACATCGCGTTCATTCGCATTCACGCTCTGTACTCTAAATACCCTGACTGGAGCATTCTGCGTCGTCTAGGGATTTCAGGATGCGTGGGGCGTGGGCGCGGGTGGGTTGGAAGGCGCGCAGCAGGGCGTAGCCTTTATCGATTGTGGTTTCAACCACAATCATTTCCTCAAGGTCCCTTGGTGGGTTTTCCCGCAGGATGGACAGTTGCTCCTTGGTGATGAGCAGCATGGTCAGGCCGTCTTCATCGGCGGTTCTGTCATTCAGGCTGTAAATGGTTTGCCCTTTGGCGTTGAACAGGGCGATCGACCAGAACGGGCTGGCAAGGTCTGCCGACAGGCGCACTGGGCCGTCCTTCATCTCAAAACGGCAAATGGCGTAGCGCAGGGCCGGATCTAGATCGGGCAGGGGCTCGGTGCGCGGCAAAACGGGCGGCAGCAGGTTGAACATGCGGTCCGGTCCAAGCTTTGCCACCGTTTCATAGGTGCTGTAGGGCACTTGCACGGGCACATTAAGCACAATGAGAATATGGATGACGCCCGCAAGCAGCACGCCGCCTATGCCCCATAAAAACCAGCGGGGAGAGGGGATGACCAGCATGCGTTTTAGATAGCGGCGCAGGTGATAGCGGTATTCCAGTAGTTTTGCTTTCATCGGCAGGCCCCTTTCATGATGGAGGGCATGACCGGAGCGTTGATGCCGGCGCTGCTGGTGAGCGGCGTATCATAAAGGCGCAGGGCGAACACAAGTCCGTTGGCGGTGCCGGAGGGAAGCCAGTTTCCCGGACGGGCAAAGGGCGCAACATTGATGGAGAAGCTGCCATCTTGCCGCCAGATAATGTCCTGACTTGTTAAGTGGGCGCGCCCTGCATCGGTCGCAAGAAGCCTCAGGTTGTTATCCAGCGCCGTGAGGGTCCACAGGCGTGAAGGAGGTGTTTTTCCGGAAATGATGTAATCGCAGGCTGGATCCAGCACTTTGCCAAGATTGTCCACCACCGCATAAAAGGCAATGCCCTCGCCATTGCCAAGGGGAACGCGCAGGGTGCGGGCATAAATTGCGGCGCTGTAAGGATCTGCCGTTGGAGTTCCGGCTTTGGGGTGGGCCACCCACACGCCGCTTTCCAGGGCATCAAAGGGGGAGGAGCGGTTGAGCGAGAAGTAAGCGCTGCCCACGCCCAAGACAATTGCAATGGTGAGAAACAGCAGGAACGGCCCGAAAGTCAGGTAAGGGGCTTTGTAAAGCAGACTTGAGACACGCGGCCAAGGTTTCTGCCAGCTGGTTTCCGGATCATAAATGGGCGCCGCTTCAAGATTTTCCAGAGCGGAGCGGGGCATTTTAGGTTGATAATTCATCGGGTAATAATTTCAGGCTCCCCACCTGGTTGCGTAAGTCTTACTTGCAGATCCGTTGTTTTGGAAGGCTCTTTGGTTATTTGCTTCAAGCGCTTGCCAATGGCCTCCAGCAAAACCTGCGAATTTTTGTTTAAAAGCTCTGGCGTCTTCGGCCCCCTGTCGTCCTCATTAGCCGAAAGGGCAATTGTTGGAACAAAGCCTTCTCCGTCGATTCCCGGCATGGGTTTGATTTCCAACCCCTGATGCGCCGCTTTCATATACTTGCCCCATGTCATGGCAGGCAAGCTGCCGCCGGTGATCTTTCTGGTTGGCGTGAAGTTGTCATTGCCATACCAGACGGAGGTGATCAGATTGCCCGTGTAGCCCACAAACCAGCCATCCCTGTGGGCTTGAGAGGTTCCAGTTTTACCCGCAGCCGTTATGCCGTCCAGTCTCGCCCGTCTGCCGGTGCCCCGTTCCACAACATTTACCAGTATCTCGTTCATTTCCGCAACCTGCTCAAAAGGAAGGACGCGAAGACGTTCTGGTGCTTTTTTCCGGCGGTCATAAATAAGCTCGCCTTTGGAGTTTCGCATTTCAACCACCGCATAGGGTTCCACCTTGTAGCCGCCTGTCGAAAAGGCTCCGTAGGATGCTGCCATATCCAGAACTGTCACCTCGAACACACCAAGGGGCATGGTGCGGTGGTTTTTCAGCTCTGTCTGAATACCCATGGCGTAAGCAGTTGCTGCAATTTTTTCCCGCCCGATGGCTTGGGCCAGACGCACCGGAACCGTGTTGATGGATTTGGTGAGGGCGGTTTTCAAGGTCACAGGACCGCGATAGGAGCGGCCATAATTGCGCGGTCTCCAGCCACCAATGTTGATGGGCGCATCGCGCACCACGCTTTCCTTGTTGTAGCCGTTCATGAAGGCGGTGATATAGACAAAGGGCTTGAAAGAGGAGCCGGGCTGGCGCAGGGCCTGCGTCGCCCTGTTGAACTGGCTCTCATCATAATCGCGCCCGCCCACCATGGCGCGGACTGCTCCTTCGGTTGTCATGGAAACCAGCGCAGCCTCGCCCACCCTGTAGCTTTTGCTATACTGGCGCATCACGCTTTCAATGCTACCGGCCGCTTCCTTTTGGAAAGTCGGGTCCAAGGTGGTGAGAACAGTGACCACACGGTCCTGTGTGAGCTCTGGATATTGCTGGGCAAGTTCCTGCACAGTTTCAAAGGCCCAGTCCATGTAGTAATCGGGGGCGTTTTCAACACTGCGGTCGATGGCGACAGCGGGACTGCGGCGAGCGGCGATTACCTGCCCTTCGCTCATAAAACCGGCCTCCACAATGTTGGTAAGCACCTCATTGGCGCGGGCGCGGGCGGCAGGCAGATTCCGGTGCGGGGCGTATTTGGAAGGGGCTTTATAAAGCGCTGCCAGCATGGCCGCTTCTGCCAGATTGATCTGGCGCACATCCTTGCCGAAATAAAACTCCGAGGCAGCCGCCACGCCAAAGGTGCCGCCGCCCATATAGGCGCGGTCCAGATAGAGCTTCAAAATCTCCTGCTTGGTGAGAGTCTGCTCCATCCATAGGGCGAGATATGCCTCGTTGATCTTGCGGATCAGCTTACGCTCATTGGTGAGAAACAGGTTCTTGGCCAGCTGCTGGGTGATGGACGAGCCCCCTTGCACCACCGAACGGGCTTTCACATTCTCCATCATCGCGCGGGCTGTACCCACAATATCAATGCCGAAATGGTCAAAAAAGCGCCGGTCTTCTGTGGCAAGGGTGGCTTTGATAAGGTGGTCGGGAATTTCCGCCAAGGGCACTTTGTCATTGAGCAAAATGCCGCGCTTGCCCATTTCATTGCCGAATCTGTCTAAAAATGTGACGGAGAAATCGGAGGTGGTGCGCCAGTTGGAAACCTGCGTCATCTTCATGGCAGGCTGGGCGAAGGCCAGAAACACCACAAACCCCGCAAGGCCATAGGTGAGCCCTTCTGAGGAAAGCTCCACCAGTGCACGGCCAAAGCCGGAGACCTTGAACCTGCGCATGAAGTTGGAGTAGGTGCGGGCTGCGCCACTGACTTTTTGAATAAAACGCCACAAGGAGTGGTCCAGCAAGGCATCCAGCGCAAGCATGCGCCGCGAAAAGCCCCCAGCTACGTATTGATCCCGTTTTTCGTCCAGTGCCTTGGGCGTGGATGCATTTTTTGTATTGCTGTTACCAGACTTTTCCGACACAAGAACAATCCGTCTTTGCTTGAGCCTACTTAAGAACCATATGGCCTACACCAACATAGACGGGAACATGCAAACAGAAGATAAAGCATAAGGCGAAATCCCCTATTTTTGGCACCCTGAGATTTTAAGCTTTCCTGTAAAGTTGGCAGCTGAGCCTATCTTGGCCTAAGACAAGGGCAATGACAAAACACAAGAAGCCGAAAACGAGCTATACGATGGTATTAGATAAAGACAGTGCCCCAGCTTTCTGGCGCGAGAAATCCCTCGAATCTATGAGTAAGGAAGAGTGGGAATCCCTGTGCGACGGGTGCGGGCGCTGCTGTTTGAACAAGTTGGAAGACTGGGATACCGGTGAAATTCACTGGACGAATGTTGCCTGCACTCTGCTGGACGGGGCCACCTGCCGCTGCCGCAACTATGAAAACCGTTTCGACCATGTTCCTGATTGTGTGCAGCTAACCCCTGAAACCGTGCGCACCCTCAAATGGCTGCCCCCTACATGCGCCTATCGTTTGCTGAGGGAGGGAAAAGACCTCTACTGGTGGCACCCGCTGGTGAGTGGTGATCCAGACACCATACATGCGGCCGGTATTTCCGTGAAGGATATGACCGTCCCGGAAGATGGTATGGAGCCGGAGGACTATGAATACCACCTCGTCGAGTGGCCCAATGAAGCACCGGAGCCGGAGAAGGAGAGGGGTTAATCCTCTCCAAGAATTCCGGTTGGGAAACCATCAAGGCTTTTGGTGTTTTTGCGCTTTTGGTAGGCCTTTGTTTCTTCGGGCCCCAGATTGATAAAGTGAGCTTCCAGCTGCTCATAGGCGCGGTCCTTGGCAAACTCCATTTCCGGTACGCCCTTGCCGCAGGAAATGTGTACCAGATCAATCTCCAAGTCGAAAATCTGCCGCGTTCCGGCAAGTTCTGGAAACGTGGCAAGCTTCTCCTCCCAATCAGCGTCATGAGAGTGGGATACTGTAGCCTTCCCGTAGACGCGCAGGGTCATGGGATTTCCATTGAAGGCGCAGAACATCAGTGTCATGCGATTGGACTGGCGGATGTGGGCGGCGGTCTCGTTACCACTTCCTGTCAGGTTGAGCCAGCGGATATGGGTGGGGCTGAGGATGCGCAGGCTATCGAGCCCTTTGGGTGACATGTTCACTCTGCCCTCCGGCGCGGCGGTCGCCACAAAGAACATATGCTGCTTCTTTATAAAGTCGATGAGGGTTTGATTCAAACGGGTGCTGTTTGCCATGACTGTATCCTCACGGGTGGCGTGGGCAGGAGATGTAAATGGATAGTACAGGATGCAGTGATTCTCGTAAATTTAGGTTATGTCTTTTGTGATTGAGTTTTCATTCAGAACTGATGCCCTTGTTGGGGAGGGGGCTGTGGGGGCGATACATATGAGTGCTGTTGACGTGGGACGGGGATAAGTTTCTTAACGTGAAATTAACTTTCGAAATAGGAATATATTCTTGACAGATCCACGGTGCTTTGGTAGCGTTTAGGCACACTAGAAAAAGTGTAGCCAATTCGATTTGGTGTTTGAGGTGACAAGCTGCCCGCGTTTGCGAAGGCGGCTTTTTTTGTGCCTGCGTTTTGGAAGAGGCGCTGGTGAAGGGGGCTGTGATGTCAGGTAAGGGCAGAGGCAGACGGGTCTATCCTGCACATGTTTGGACTTATATTCGCACGCAGGTGGAGCACACCAGCAAGTCGGTTACGCGCATTGCCCAAGAGATGGGGGTCGCCAGATCTACCGTGTTTTCACGCATTAATAGGGAGAGATGGACGCGACCTGAAAAAGGGCAGGTGACACCGGTTCCCGAGGAGCTGAATGAGCCTGCGCGGCGCAGTGGTTTTGTTGCCCGCCTTTATGCCGCCTACGACCTTCAAATGCAGACGTTGGAAACGCGGTTGATGACACTGGAGGACGGGGCGGAAAAGACCCGCGAACAAACTGGGGCGGGGGCGCGCATGCTAGCAAGCCTTGCCAAGACGCTGGACCAGATTATCAAGCTTGAGAGACTGGAAGAGGGGGCGGATGGGGACGAGCGAACTGGTGAACAGGAATTGCGCGATGCCCTTGCGCAGCGCCTTGCGCACTTGTGTGCATCAGGGAAGGGCGAGTGAGTTTCTGAGTTCGCTCTCTGATAAAGAATTGAGATTTATTCAATATGAGTGGAGCCTGTTCGCCCACGAGCATCAGTTGCCACCCTCTGGTAACTGGAGTCAGTGGCTGCTTATGGGAGGGCGCGGAGCGGGCAAGACAAGGGCGGGCTCCGAGTGGGTGCGGGCGCTGGCTCTGGAACAGCCGTGGGCGACCCATCACTCTGTTTCGCAGATAGCGCTGGTGGGACAAACTTACGGTGATGTGCGTGAGGTGATGGTGGAGGGTGTTTCGGGCCTGTTGGCTGTGCACCGGAAGGCAGAGCGCCCCACTTGGAACGCTGGACGGCGACGGCTGGAGTGGCCCAATGGAGTGGTGGCGCGGGCCTTTTCATCGGAGGATCCGGAGGCTTTGCGCGGTCCGCAATTTGACTGTGCCTGGTGCGATGAAGTGGGTAAGTGGAGCAATGCATCGGAGACTTTTGACATGCTTCAGTTTGGTTTGCGCCTTGGGGAGCATCCTCGGCAACTGCTTACCACCACGCCGCGGCCCATCGCCCTGATTAAGCAGGTGTTACAGGATGAGGCCACGGTGATGACGCGGGCTTCTACAAAAGTAAATGCAGCTTTTTTGGCCCCGAGATTTCTAGAGGTGGTTTCGCAAAAGTATGGCGGTACCCGTCTGGGCCGTCAGGAGCTGGGCGGAGAGCTGATTGAGGATCGGGAAGATCAATTGTTTCTAAGGAAATGGTTTGAGGCGACCCGCTTAAAACAGGAGCCGGAGCTTGTTCGTGTGGTGGTGGCCGTGGATCCGCCCGCCACATCCGGCAAGCGTGCTGATGCTTGTGGGATAGTGGCTTGCGGGTTGGACGAGAAGGGGGATGGATACATTTTACGGGACCGAACCGTGCAGGGGGTGCGGCCAAGGGAATGGGCAAGTCGGGCTGTGTCTCTCTATCATGAGTTGCAGGCGAATGTGATAGTGGCGGAGGTGAATCAAGGTGGTGAAATGGTGCGAGAAATTCTAGGGCAGGTGGATGCCAGTGTTCCGGTGAAATGTGTTCATGCCAGCCGTAGCAAACAAAAGCGCGCCGAGCCGGTGGCGCTTCTTTATGAGCAAGGGCGGGTGCGCCATGTGGGAGTACTGGATGCGCTGGAGGATGAGATGGCCGACTTTGGCCCCGGTGGGCTGAGCAATGGTCGCTCTCCCGACCGGTTGGATGCGCTGGTGTGGGCGGTGAGTGACTTGATGTTGGGTGCAAATGCGGGGCCCAGACTCCGCTCCCTGTGAGTGGAATGTGGGTGCATTGGCCTTTTAGTGGCTGACTTAAAAGTTGCAGAAACTTAACTTTACCCTTCACTTTAAGAGCTGTGTAAAGGAAATATATTACATGGGGTTAAAGAGATTTCTTAAATCAATAGTTTCGCCGGTTGAAGAGGTAAAAGCCTCGCGATCCTTAACGTATGTCTCTGTGCGCCAGAACGGGCGAGCGGTGTGGACGCCGCGTGATTATGCGGCACTCGCTAAAGAAGGGTATATGAAAAACCCGGTTGCTTATAGAGCAGTGCGTATGATCGCGCAAGCAGCGGCAAATACCCCGATGATCTTGAGTGAGAACCACAGGGATTTGCAGGAACACCCCCTACTGGATTTGCTGGCAACGCCCCATGCGGGCGAGACGCTTTCTGGGTTGCTGGAGGCGCTTTATGGTCACCTGCTAACCGCCGGAAATGCTTACCTTGAAGCAGTCAGTGTTGGCGGAAATTTGCGGGAGTTACATGTGCTCAGGCCGGACCGTGTGAAGGTGGTTCCCGGTCAAAATGGCTGGGTGGAGGCCCATGAATACACGGTGGGCGGGCGCGCTCATAGGTTGCAGCGGCAAGAGGGGGATGTGATCGCCCCGCTACTGCACATCAAGTCGTTCCATCCACTTAATGATCACTATGGATTTGCACCTCTGGAAGCTGCACAAACCTCCCTTGATACCCATAATGCGGCGTCCAGCTGGAATAAGGCGCTTCTTGACAATGCGGCCTGCCCAACCGGTGCGCTGGTGTATGGGGCGGGAGAAACCCTGAACTTAACTGATAGTCAATTCAACAGGTTAAAAGAGGAACTTCATACAAGTTATCAAGGGGCCTCCAATGCGGGCCGACCACTTCTTCTAGAGGGAGGCTTGGACTGGAAGCCCATGGGTATGACGCCCAAGGATATGGACTTTATCGCCGCCAAAAATCAGGCGTCGAGAGAGATTGCTCTGGCTCTCGGGGTGCCGCCCATGCTGCTGGGTATACCGGGAGACAATACCTATTCCACCTATCAAGAGGCCAACCGGGCTTTCTGGCGGCAAGTGGTTTTGCCGCTTTCCAAGCGGGTGCTGGATGCTATTTCGAGCTGGGTTTGTGAACCCTTTAATCGGAGCTTGAAACTGCGTGTGGATCTGGACAAGGTGGAGGCACTTTCCAGCGAACGCAGCAGCCTATGGAACCGCGTTAGCGCAGCCGACTTTTTAACTGAAGATGAAAAAAGGCAAGCGGTTGGCTATGGACCAAAAGAGACATCAAGCAGGCCCCATGAGTGAGTTTGTGGGGCTCGTTTCCGAGCGCGGGGACCTTGCGCACATCACCTTGTTTTTATGGTCGTTGAGCAGCACCAGTATGCTGCTTTGGGCGCTGAAAGCGCTGCTGGGATCGGCGCGGCGCTTTGATGATTTTATTAATGAGATACGCCGTCTTAATGCAACCTTAAGGGATGATGAGTGGAAATAGCAACCTATTATTTCACTTGCAATAATTTCGATATATTCAAGTAAGGAGGTTTGATTGAGTTTAAGAAAACAATCAAGACACCGCCGGAAACGATCTTCAAAACACTTTGAACACGCAGCGCGCAAGAAGCAGGGGGACAGCTTTGAAGCAGTTGTGGAGCGCTTGTGCCGCGGTCTTCAGCTCCAAGTGGAGCGCCGCCGTCTTGCGCGTTTGAAGCAAGAGGGAAACTCCCCCAGCCAAGGAGGGGCTACATGAATGAAACGGAGTTTGAATCACTGGTCATAGAGGGGTATGCCAGCCGGTTCGGGCAGGTGGACAACGGCGGTGATGTGGTGCGCCGGGGAGCCTTTTTTCGCACCCTTTTAAACCGGCAGTTAAGGGACGTGAAAATGCTATGGCAGCATGATCCTGAAAAGCCCGTTGGAAGATGGCTCCAGCTTTACGAAGATCAGCGCGGGCTGTTTGTAAAAGGGGTGCTGAACCCCGCCTTGTTTCAAGGCAGAGAAGCGGCGCAGATGATCCGCTCCGGATTGGTGGATGGTCTTTCCATCGGCTTTAAAGCCCGAAAGGCAACACGGGACAGACGTTCGGGCCTGCGGCAGATTTTGAGTGTGGATCTTTGGGAAATATCTCTGGTGACGTTTCCGTTGCTCTCCTCAGCTCGCCTTCAGGTGCGCGACTAGGCTGTGTCTTACAGCTCTTTTTTAATAGATGAAAGGAATATATTCCTATGAAATTTGAACCCGATATTTCCCCGTTCGAGACCAAAGACCTTGCAAGAAAAGGGGAGGGTGCGCCGTCTACTGTACCAGCTGCACCCCGCCGTGAGGGAGACCCGCTTTCGCAGATTCTGGATGCCTTTGAGGACTATCGGCAGGTCAACGACGAGCGTCTGAATGAGCTTGAGCGCAAGAGCTGCAGCGATGTGCTGCTGGATGAGAAACTGGCCCGTATGGATCAGGTTCTCGATGAGAAGATGCGCAAGCTGGATGCGCTTGCACTCAAGCAGCAGCGGCCCGATTTGGGACATAGTTTCGAGCCTGCCAAGGCACTGGAGAATACCGAGCACAAGAGCGCTTTTGAAAGCTATATGCGCAAAGGGGATGAAAGCCGCCTGCTAACTTTGGAGCGAAAAGCCATGTCGGTGGGTGTTGCAGGTGACGGGGGCTACATGGTGCCCGAGGAGGTGGAGACACAAATCCTCGACCGGCTTGTTGCCGCCTCTCCCATGCGGGGCATTGCAGGCAATCTGCAAGTCTCGGGCAACTCGTTCCGCAAGCTTGTCTCCCAAAGCGGGCCGACTGCGGGCTGGGTGGGGGAGAGCGATGTAAGACCGGAGACGGCATCCTCTGTTTTGGCGGACCTTTCTTTCCAGACCATGGAGCTTTACGCCATGCCCGCCGCCTCGCAGACCCTGCTGGATGACGCGGCTATCAACGTGGATGAGTGGATCGCGCTGGAAGTGGAGGGCGCCTTTGCCGAGCAGGAGAGCGCGGCGTTTGTTTTAGGTGATGGGGCCAGCCAGCCCAAGGGGCTGTTGTCTTATTCTGTCGTTGATCAGAGCAGTTGGTCCTGGGGTAATGTAGGGCGGGTGAAAACGGGTGTGAGCGGCGACTTTGCAGCTAGTGATCCCGCTGACGCGCTGATTGACCTGATCTATTCGGTGAAGTCCAAATACCGGCAGAACGGGCGTTTTGTTTTAAACCGCAACACACAGGCAAACCTGCGCAAGCTGAAGGACGCTCAAGGAAACTACCTGTGGCAACCACCTGCGGCCACTGGCCTTGATGCCTCTTTGCTGGGGTTCCCGATTACCGAGCTGGAGGAAATGCCAGATATGGCGGCGGATGCCTATCCACTCGCCTTCGGGGATTTCAAGAAGGGCTATCTGGTTGTGGACCGCATGGGTGTGCGGGTTCTGCGTGATCCGTACACCGCCAAGCCCAATGTCCTGTTTTATACCACCAAGCGCGTGGGCGGCGGTATTCAGGATTTTGATGCCGTGAAACTGCTGCAAACTGCGGCCTAGGGCCGCGAAAACGGTCCTCGGATCAAGTCCGGACTCCGGAAAGTCATCCATAAATCTCTATAGATAGTTTTACTCCCCAAAGGAGGGCAGTCATGAGTTTGAGCATGATAACGGCGCCGGCAAATGAGCCGGTGACGGCTGCTGACGCGCGTGCGCATCTGCGTATTTCCCATAGCCATGAGGATGCGCTGCTTGAGCGCCTGATTGTGGCTGCCCGAGAAGAGGTGGAGCAACGCACTGGGCGGGCCCTTATTGACCAAAACTGGAGGTATACCCTTGATAAACTCCCCCAAACACGGATTTTGCGCATTCCTAAAGCACCTCTCAGCGCAGTTACAGGCGTTTATATCTACGGGCATGAGGGAACTCAGCATGAAATTACGGCGCAGCACATGCTACAGGACCTTCATGGCAACCCGCCTCGGCTGCGCCTTACGGGCACGCTTCCCGTTTCTATAAGAACCATGATGGGGGTGGAGGTCGACTTTAAGGCAGGCTACGGGCCGGACCAATCTTATGTTCCCGCCAGCTTGCAATTGGCCATCCTACACCTTGTGGGCTTTTGGTATGAGCGCCGCTCCATGGTGGAAGAAGGGCTTGTCACCGGCCTCATACCCCACGGGTTCGAGGCGGGGCTCTCCCCTTTCAAACTCCTTAAATTATGAGGGGCACAGTGCGGCTGGATGTGCCGCTGGCCCTGCTGCGCCCCACCTATCTGGACGGCGATGATGGCAGCCGCTCCGAGAGCTTCGAAGAGGTTGCACTTGTCTGGGCAGGGCGCGATGTTTTTGCTGCAAGGCAAGGGAATGAGGCAGAGCGCCTCTCTGTGGAGGCTACAGCCACTTTTATCATTCGCTGGCGCGAGGATGTTTCAGCCGGTTGGAAAGTGGAGGGGGCGGGCATAAATGCTCGGGTGCTGGCGGTGTCCGAGGGGGTGGGCCGTGCCCGCTATGTCCACCTTTTATGTCGGGAGGAGACATGATGAGCGTGACAGCTTTTCGGGCAAGTTTATTTGCAAAACTGAACAGCGGCGGGGCAACTCCCGCATCCCTAGGAGATCCTCCCCGCATTTATGATGGCGCTCCGCGTCACGTGGCACTGCCCTATGCCTCGCTGGCCTTGGTTGAAGAGCGTCATCTAACGGGAAACTCCATGGAAGGGGTGCAAATAGCGTTCAGCATCGGGGTTTATTCTCAAAAGCCCAGCCGTGAGGAGCTACAGGAAATCGCCAGATGGATCATCGCAGTTTTAACTGAGGGCCGAGTGTTTGCCGCTGATGGCTCCAGCGGGTTCGTGCTGGTGGAAAGCCAGTCCAGCGATTTGATGCGGGACCGCAAAACATGGCGGGGCCTTATCAGGTTCAAAGGCTATTTCGAACCATCCTTTGAAGAGTAATCGGGAGAGCAATCATGACAGCACAGGCGGGAAAAGACCTGTTGTTGAAGCTGGATAAAACGGGCAGCGGCACGTTCACCTCTGTTGGCGGGCTGCGCAGCAGGCGGCTGGCCTTCAATGCCCGCTCGGCGGATGTGACACACAGCGAAAGCATGGGCAGATGGCGGGAGCTGCTGGCCCAAAGCGGGACTCGCTCGGCCAGTGTTTCGGGTTCTGGCGTGTTTAAGGATGCGGCATCTGATTTGGAGGTAAGTACGGTTTTTTTTGAGGGGCTGCACTGCTCTTGGCAGATTGTCCTGCCAGATTTCGGGGTGATTGAAGGCCCGTTCCAAATCACCTCCTTGGAGTATCTGGGACAGTTTAATGGCGAAATGACCTATGAACTGGCACTTGAATCTTCAGGTGTCTTGAGTTTTACGGCGGAGGATTAAGCGCATGGTGAACCGGTATCGTGGTGAGGTGGAGGGCGAGCTGGGCGGGCGGCACTGGACTTTTGTGCTGACCCTTGGGGCGCTGGCGGAGTTGGAAGCAGCTTTTGCCTGTAGTGACCTGAATGGCCTTGTTGCCAAATTTGCTGAAGGGAGACTTTCCTCCTCGGACCTCACCGTAATCTTGGGTGCGGCTCTACGCGGGGCGGGGCATGATGTGGGCAACGAGCAGGTAGCTGCCATGTGCTGCCCGAACGGGGTAGCGGGGTATCTCTCCATTGCGCGCGATGTTTTGGCAGCAGCTTTTGGTACTGCGGCAAAGAACGAGGCGTCCTTGGAAAACCCGTAGGCAGCGGGGCGTCTGCAACTGATCCGTTTCCCTGGGAGGACTTGGGCCTGCTGTTTTTGGGGGAACTGGGTTGGCGACCCCGTGATTTTTGGGGGGCGACCCCGAAGGAACTGAGTTTTGTGCTGCAACGCCGCGTAGGTGCACACGAACGCCCCATGACGCGGGGCAGCCTGCACAGCCTTTTAAGGCAATACCCAGATAAGGACGCATGATGAACGAGATCGATAACAAGCTGGAAGAGGCAGACGAGCTGGAGCGATCCATGAAGGAGATCAACACGCTTGCCCGATCCTTTTCCAAAACGCTCACCCAAGGGCTTGCCAGTGCTGTCACATCTGGCAGGGACCTGAAGAGTGTTTTTGCCGATATTGCCCTGAGCCTTTCTCAAAGAGCACTGACACAGGCGTTTTCCGGTTTGCAGGAGAGCTTTGGCCAAATTGCCTCCTCCGCTGCAGGGTCCTTTTTGCCGTTTGCCAAGGGCGGAGTGATTAATGGCGGGGATGTGGTGCCTTTTGCCGCTGGCGGAGTGGTATCCACGCCCACATTTTTTCCGATGAGTGGTGGACAAACGGGGGTGATGGGAGAAGCGGGGTCCGAGGCCATTATGCCGCTGACACGCGGAGCTGACGGGCGGCTTGGAGTTGCGGCAAGCGGGCAGGCGAATGCGCCCAGTATTGTGGTGAACGTGGCAACGCAGGATGCTGCGAGTTTTAAGCGTTCGCAAACGCATGTTTCAAGTGTAATTGCCCGCGCTGTCGGACGGGGACAACGCGGGCTATAACGTCGGCATGTAGAGGAGGGATTTCCATGCCATGACGCGATTTCAATCTGCTGCACCGGCGCCTTCGTGTAGGAGCGACGAAAACTCGCCGGAAACTCAAGGGGCTCTCGCCCTTTGATGCCTATAAGTTTTAAGGGGGAATGGCCCCTCTGTCCTTGAGGCAGGTCAAACGGGAGAATTTCCTGTGAGTTTTTTGGAAGAGCAATTTCCCGCCCACATCAGTTTTGGTGCAAGTGGCGGGCCGCAGCGGCTGACCCGTGTTATGAACCTTGCCAACGGGCACGAAGTGCGGGCCACCAACTGGGCCGGTTCGCGCAGACGCTATGATGTGGGAACGGGCATCCGCTCGCTGGACGACCTGCGCGGTGTACTGAACTTTTTTGAACAGGTACGCGGGCGGCTTTATGGTTTTCGTTTTAAAGACCCTTTCGATTATTCAACCTCCCAAAGCGGGGGGGCAATAAGCGCCGTCGATGAGGTTGTGGGGGAAGGGGACGGAACCAAAGGCACTTTTCAGCTTTTAAGAAGGTACGGTGCGGGCGAGAACGCCTATGAGCGCCCTGTTTTAAAACCTGTTGGCGAGACACTTAAGGTGGCTGTGAACGGGCAGGAGCTGCACGTGGGGGTGGATGTGAGTCTTGAGGCGACAACGGGCAAGCTGACATTTTTAAATGGTGCACCGGATGCGGGCTCTGTGGTTACAGCCGGTTTTGAATTTGACACGCCCGTGCGCTTTGACAGTGACTTGCTGGAGGTAAGTCTCACCCATTTTTCGGCGGGGCAGGTGCCTTCCATTCCCCTCGTGGAGATCAGCGCCTAAAGCTGCGATCTTTTCGTTTTTTATTTTTCATAGATGCGAGCTTTTTCATGGACCAGATACCTGATGCACTGGCAAGCCACCTTGCCGGTGATGTGCTGACCCTTGCCCATTGCTGGCTGTTTACCCGAAGTGATGGGCAAGCGCTGGGCTTTACCGATCATGACTGTGTGCTGGTGATAGGATCGCAAACCTATGCGCCCGCCTTCGGGCTGGAAGGAACTGCGGTACAGCACGATGCTGCTTTGAGTGTGGGGACACAGGATGTGCGCGGCATACTTTCATCCCAAAGCCTGCATGAGGCGGACTTGCAGGCGGGGCTGTGGGACGGAGCACAGGTTGAGGTGTATTTGGTGAACTGGCAAGCACCCGACGTGCAACATGTCTTGATCCGGCGGGCCAGCATTGGCGAGGTGTGCCGGCAAGGTGAAGTGTTCACCTGCGAGTTGCGCTCTTTAACCCATTTGTTTGGAGAGGAGAAAGGACGGGTTTTTTCTAAAACCTGTAGTGCGGACTTGGGTGATGGAGTGTGCACTGTGAACCTTGAAGACCCGCGGTTTTGCGCTGAAGGGACTTTGAGTGCAGTGGAAAGTTCCGGAGCTCTTGTTGTGTCCCTTGCGAAGGACTTTTCCAAGGACTGGTTTAGCGGCGGTCTAGTTGAGATCATATCCGGTGAGCAGGCGGGGTATAAACTACAGGTATCCGCCCATACGTCTGGCGGTGACGGCCTGCACCGCTTTCATCTGTGGAGTTCCCGCACGCCCTTGCAAGCAGGCGTTCTGGTGAAAGTGTTTACTGGTTGTGACAAGAGCTTTGGAACATGCTCCGGCAAGTTTGACAATGCGGTGAATTTTCAAGGCTTCCCCCATATGCCAGGGAATGATTTTGCCTTGTTTGGGCCGGAGCGAACTTCCGGCAAGAACAATGGCGGCAAGTTGGTGGGGTGAAGTATGGCGGACACTGACACTATAATTGCCCATGCTCGGAATTGGATTGGCACACCCTACCGGCACCGTGCTTCAAAGAAAGGGGTTGGGTGTGATTGCCTTGGCCTTGTTCGCGGGGTGTGGCGGGAGCTGTTGGGCCATGAACCTGCCCCGCTGCCCCCTTATGCGCCTGAGTGGGCTGAAGTGAGCACACGCGATACCCTGCTGGAAGCCGCCCAGCGCTTTCTTGTTCGGGCACAGATGAATGTTCCAGATGCGGGGTGTGTGGTGCTGTTTCGTTGGCGCGAAGGGGCACCGTGCAAGCATGTGGGTATTATGAGCGGGCAGGAGCGGTTCATTCATGCCTATGACCGTGTGGGCACAGTGGAAAGTCCGCTTGTACCCATGTGGCGCACAAAAATTGCCGCTCATTTTCAATTTCCTTTGATCTTTCAATAAACCTAGTGAGGCCCATATGTCCACGATGATCCTTTCAGGAGTTGGCTCTGTTGTCGGGGGTATGCTGGGCGGACCCGTTGGGGCCTCCATCGGGCAGGCGCTGGGCGCGGTGGCTGGGTCTTATATCGATCAGGAGCTTTTTGGTGAAGACACTGTCATTTCCGATGGCAAACTGGGAGATATGAACCTGCAAACCTCGGCGGAGGGGCGGGCGCTGCCGTTTGTGTATGGGCGGGTGCGTATTTCCGGTGAGATCATCTGGGCCACCCGCTATGAGGAGGTGGTTACCAAGGAAAGTCAGGGCGGCAAAAGCGCGGGGCCCTCCACCACGGTTGAGGAGCACAGCTACTTTTGCAACTTCGCATTGGCGCTTTGTGAAGGGGAGATTGCCTGTGTGCGCCGCATATGGGCCGATGGCAAACTGCTCGATACCTCCGGCCTCACCATGCGCGTTTACACCGGAAGTTTGAACCAGCTTCCCGATCCGTTGATTGAAGCCAAACAAGGGCAGGCTCCGGCCTATCGCGGCACTGCCTATGTGGTTTTTGAGCGTATGCCGCTGGCTGATTATGGCAACCGCATTCCCCAACTCTCCTTTGAGGTGGTGCGGGTGGTGGAGCCGCTGGAGGAAATGGTTAAGGCTGTCACCCTCATCCCTGCTGCCGGTGAGTTTATCTATGACACCAAAGAGGTGCTGAGCCGTTCTTCCTCCAAGGCCACAAAGACCTTGAACCGGCATCTGGCGTTTGGCGGGACAGACTGGAGCAACGCGTTGGATGAGTTGCAGGCACTGTGCCCCAACCTTGAAAGTGTCGCCTTGGTAGTGAGCTGGTTCGGGGATGACCTGCGTTGCGGGCACTGTGCCATTCGCCCCAAGGTGGTGAGTGACATACGCGAGACGCTGCCCCATGAGTGGCAGGTGGCGGGCCTTGAGAGATCTCAGGCCGAGGCGGTCTCCTATATTGATGGCTCCGCCAGCTTTGGGGGGACGCCGAGCGATGCCTCTGTTATTCGGGCAATCAAAGATTTGAGGGCACGCGGCCTTTCTGTGATGCTCTACCCCTTTATCTTGATGGATATTCCTGCAGGCAACGGCCTGCCAGACCCCTATGGACGAGCCGAGCAAGCGGCTTTCCCATGGCGGGGGCGCATAACGACCTCATTGTCCTATGGGCAGACTGGCTCGCCCCAACGCACCAGTGCCGCTGAGAGTGAGGTCTCCTCTTTCCTAGGGAATGGAGATGACTGGCGCTATTGCCGTTTCATTTCCCATTATGCGGAACTTGCGGAAGAAGCGGGCGGGGTGGATGCGTTTCTTATTGGTTCTGAACTGGTGGGCATGACGCGGGTTTTGGGGGAAGGGAATGGATTTCCGTTTGTAGAGGGGCTCAAAACTCTCCTGCTGGATGTACGGGCCATTTTGCGCGGGGAGACAAAACTCTCCTATGCGGCGGACTGGAGCGAATATGCCAGCTACACGCCAGAGGAGGGAGAGCTGTATTTTCCTCTTGATCCGCTTTGGGCAAGTGATGCGCTCGATTTTATCGGCATTGACAACTACTTGCCCCTTGCGGACAGCCGTGAGGAGGATGCCGTGCAGGACCGCTATAGTCTGGAAGCTCTGCAAGGTGGTGTGACAACGGGTGAATACTATGACTGGTATTATGCCAGCGAGGCGGACCGGACCTCTAAAACGCGTAGCGTGATCAGCGACGGGGCCTATAGCAAGCCTTGGGTGTACCGCGCCAAGGACATTGCGGGATTTTGGGGAAATACTCATTTTGAGCGGATTGGCGGGGTGGAGAAGGGCAGCCCCACCGATTGGGTGCCCCAATCCAAACCGATCTGGTTTACGGAAACGGGAGTGCCTGCTGTGCATATGGGTGCGAACCAGCCCAATGTGTTTTACGACCCCAAATCCTCCGAGAGCCATTTCCCGCACTTTTCCAATGGAGTACGGGATGACCTGATCCAACGTCGCTCCCTGGAAGCCCTGTTGAATGCGTGGGAAGGTGGGCACCCGGATACGCCGCTGGGCCAGATGGATATGCCCCTGTCCCCTCTCTACAACGGACCGATGGTGCAAAGTGGCAGCACGTTTTTGTGGACATGGGATGCTCGCCCGTACCCGGCTTTTCCCGCATTCTCCAGCGTGTGGCATGATGGCGGCAACTGGGAACGGGGGCATTGGCTGAACGGACGGCTGGGTACGTGCAGTACAAAAGGCTTGCTGAAGGCGCTGGCGCTCGACTTTGGCATTCCCGCTGATATTTTGCGCTTTGAAGAGCTGCCTGAGCAAGTGGATGGTTTTGTGGCCTCCGGCCCCAACGCCCTGCGTACCCACATGGAACCTTTGCTGCAAGCCTTGGGGGGTGTGGCCAGTGACACGGGAACGCAGGTTGCCTTTACGCCTCGCTGGGAAAAGCGCGCACCCGCGACAAGTACCCCTTTGGGGCTTGGGGACCTTCTGGAAGGGGACGAGGGGAAAGCTCCTGTTTCCCTGCAGCGCAAGCAAGCCAGTGAACTGCCTGCCGAGTTGCGCCTCACCGCCTATGACCCTCTTTCCGATTATGCAGGTCTTTCTGTTTCCTCCCGCCGTCTGGAAGGCGCGGGGCAGCGGGTGGTGACACAGACTTTGAGTGTTTGTGCTGGTCGTGAGCGGCTGACCCGCCTTGCCCAGAAGCAGCTGCAAAGTCTGTGGCAGGAGCGGGATGTGGCTTCTTTCAAACTTTCCATGCGCTTCCTCGGCCTTGTGGCAGGGAGCATTGTGGAACTGGGGCAAGACGTGCTGCCAGACGGGGCTGAGACTGCTCTTTACCGCATTGAGCGGCTGGAGATGGCGGAGGGGCTGGAGGTGGAAGCTATACGCCTTGGCGGGATGCTTCTTACGTCGGGAAGATCCGGCAGCCTTGAAGACGCTGATGCCCCTTCATTTGGCGGTGAGCGCGTTGGTCCGCCCTCTGTTCTACTTGCCGACCTTCCGTTTCTCTCCCAGTCCCTCAATGGAAACGGGGAACCTATGGTCGCAGTTGCGGCTAACCCGTGGCCGGGGCAGGTGGATCTGTTTCGTATGATGGGCACCCAATCGGCAAAGGCCGTCTTGTCCATAAACTCCCCTTCCACCTTCGGCCAAACACTCTCAGATTTGGGCGCGGGGCCCCTGTGGCGGTGGGACCGTAGCAACTTTGTGGATGTGGAGCTGGTTTATGGCGAGCTCGCCACTCTTAGCGAAGCAGAAGTTCTTGCCGGTGAAAATGTATGCGCAGTACGCGGCGCCAGTGGGGCTTGGGAACTTCTGCAATTTACCAATGCGGAGTTGATCGGGCAGGGCACCTACCGGCTGCGCGGTTTCCTTCGCGGGCAACAGGGAACGGAAAAGCAAGCTTTGGCGGGCACTCCCGCAGGCGCGGACTTTTTATTGCTGAATGAGAATGTGAACGCTCTGCCGTGGTCTACGGACATGCTTGAGCTGGAACAGAGCCTGCGTTTTGTGCCCAAAGGCGAAGCGCTGGATAGCCCCTTTGTGACCGATAGAGTATTTATGGCGGAAGGGCAGGCGTTAAAGCCGCTGTCTCCCGTCCATATGAAGGTGGATCAGCAACTGGCGGACGATCTTCTTTTTTCATGGGTTCGCCGCGTGCGGTTGAATGGCGATAGCTGGGTGCCCGCTGATTTGCCAGTCCATGAGGAGCAGGAGGTTTATGCGATCAGCATAAAAACGCAGCAAGGAGCCGTGCTGCGCCAGACGCAAGTGCTGGAGCCTTCCTTTATATATAGCCGTGATGCTCAACTGGAAGATACGGGCGGGAGCGAGGCGGAACTTGTTCTCTCACTCAGGCAACTCTCCGCCAGCGTGGGCGCGGGAGAAGAGGCCTCTTTGGAGTTCAAAGTACTCGCGCAGATTTAGCTCACAGAAAAAGCCGGATTGGGCGGAATTGTTTGAGGTGTTCATTTGCGGTTCAGGCAACTTCTAGTACAACTTAGCCTATGGAAAACCGAGGAATATTGCGGAAGTGCCTGTTTGCTCTCATTCTTGCCACATCTTTAGGGGCAGGTGAGGCCGCTGCAAACTGCCTTTCATCACAGCAGACACGCACCGCCATAGCAAATGGGCAAGCGCGAGCGCTTGGTTCTTTGGGTATAAAGGGCCAGATTGTTTCGGCAAAGCTGTGCACAGGCGGACGGGGGCTGGTTTATGTACTGTCTGTGCTGCGTAAAGGGCAGGTGCGCACTGTGAAAGTGGATGCAAAGACCGGTCGCCGGCTGTGACGGGCTTTATATATAATTTGTTTTTGCGCAGATTTTCCAAAAAGCTGGAGAGTGTTTTGGAAGGGGATGCATAAGGGGAAGCATGAATGCGGGTACTTGTTGTTGAAGATGATGCGGATCTGAACCGCCAGCTTTGCGACGCGCTGGAAGATGCGGGCTATGTGACCGATAAAGCCTTTGACGGGGAAGAGGCGCACTTTCTTGGCGATACGGAACCCTATGACGCTGTTGTGCTGGATATCGGCCTGCCGCAAATGGATGGCCTCTCCGTTCTGGAGCGCTGGCGGCGCGACGGGCGGTCCATGCCGGTACTGATTCTCACTGCTCGCGACCGCTGGAGCGACAAAGTGGCTGGCATTGATGCGGGCGCCGATGATTATGTGGCAAAGCCCTTCCACATGGAAGAAGTGTTGGCAAGAGTGCGCGCACTCGTGCGCCGCGCCGCAGGGCACGCCTCCAACGAAATTGCCATTGGCGATGTGCTGCTGGACGTGCGGGCGGGTAAAGTGACCAATGCAGGGCAGGCCGTAAAGCTGACCAGCCATGAGTTTCGTCTTGTTTCCTATCTTATGCACCACAAGGGACGGGTGATTTCGCGCAGTGAACTTGTCGAGCACCTTTACGATCAGGACTTTGACCGGGATTCCAATACCATTGAGGTGTTTATAGGCCGTCTGCGCAAAAAGTTTGGTGGCAATTTCATTGAGACCGTGCGCGGCCTTGGCTACCGTGTTCAAGAAGATGCAGCCTGATATCATGGCAGCGAAACTTCCCATTTCGCTGGCGTGGCGGCTGGTGCTGGTTGCCGGTGCATGGGCGAGTATGGCTCTATTTGTAGCTGGCTGGATACTGGTGGGCCTGTTTGAAAATGCCGGTGTGCAAGCGCTTGATGAGCGGTTGGATGTGCACATGACGTCCATTGTCCGTTCAATTGCGCAAAACCCGCAGGGCTCCTTGAAAGAACCTAGCAATCTGGGGGAAGCGCGGTTTCAGTTGCCCCTTTCCGGCTGGTATTGGAGCATTCGCGACAAAACGGCGTCGGGTACCATTTTGTTTGATAGCCCTTCTTTGTTTGGAGATACCCTTTCGCTTCCCCCCGCACGAAGGGGAGAGGCCAAAGCGCGCTTTATCAAAGGCCCTTCCGGGCAGGAACTGCGGCTACTGGAGCGTAAGATCAACTTTCCCGAGCGTGGGGATCTGGTGATTGCGGTAGCTGGAAGTACGAGGGAGCTGGGGGAGAGTACGGCCTCCTTTGCCAAGCAGGCGGCGTTGACACTGGGCGTTTTAGGGCTGGGACTCATCGGGGCTATTGTTTTGCAAGTACGCTTTGGCCTATTGCCTGTTACCCGGTTGAAAGCATCGCTCAGTGCGGTTCGGCGCGGCTCTTCCCAAAATATCGACGAGGATATGCCAAAGGAACTCAAGCCTTTGGCTGTTGAGTTGAATGCCTTGATCCGCTCCAACGAGCAGATTGTGGAGCATGCCCGCACTCAGGTGGGCAACCTTGCCCACGGTTTGAAAACGCCTCTGGCGGTGATTGCCAATGAGGCGCGTACCTCAAAGGGACCGTTTGCAGATCATGTTGAAAAACAGGCGGAGCTGATGCGCACCCAGATAACCACTTATCTGGAGAGGGCACGAATGGCAGCCCAAAGGCGGGTGATTGGAGTTTCCACCCCTGTGGAGCCGGTGGTTTCACGGCTGACCAACGCCATGGAGAAGATTTATCGTCACAAGGACCTAGAGTTTTCGGTCCATATAGAATCAGCCCTGCTATTTAGGGGGGAAAGCGCGGATCTGGAGGAAATCCTTGGAAACCTTCTGGATAACGCCTGTAAGTGGTGTGCCCACAGGGTCACAGTGAGCGCGCAAAAAAGCACTTCACAAAATGGTGAGCGGGAAATGTTTGAAATTTCTGTGGCAGATGACGGCCCCGGATTGAGCGAAGAACAGCGCAAAAAAGCGCTGAAGCGCGGCCAGCGTTTGGATGAAACAACTCCTGGAACTGGGCTTGGCCTCTCCATTGTTTCTGATCTTACAAGTATTTATGGCGGTTCGGTTGAATTGGAGCGCAGTGAGCTTGGAGGGCTATACGTCAGAATTTTCCTACCGGCTCTTGCGGAAAACTCATCAAGCTGAGTGCTTGTCCTCGCCCACGGGATCAACCATGATAGAAATATAGAGTGATTTTACGGGGATGTTTTCACGGTTTATATTGGGTGCAAATGCACAATGATGGATGAGTACAACCGTTCAATAAGGTTGCATATACTATTTACTAGGGGCTTTCGGTGTTAGATATAAATTCTCAAAGGATCCAACGGCAGTCACTCAGGAAAGCCTGCTCGATACTGTTTATCCTTGGCTGTGCTGGAGGGCTCAGCTCCTGTGGCCACCGAGATGAAGATGGGAGCTTCAAGACGCTTGCGCCTGTTTCTTTCAGCTTCTGGTCTACCCAAAGTGACAAGGAAGAGGGGCACACTGCGATTGACGATGTCCTTTCCAAGGAAATCGTTGGAGTTGTACCGAAGAAAGACCTGCCTCAGGCCAATAAAGCCCAAGTGAGGGCATTGAACGGCCCCAAGAAGGGAGCGACGTTCAATTGGAATAACCGGCGCTCTAATCTGAAAGGTGAGGTGACCAGCGGTCCGGTTTACTATGTAAATAGCCGCCAGTGCCGCGAATATACCCATACAATTGTGAGCGATAGTAACCGCTGGAATTTTAAGGGAACCGCCTGCAAGACCGGTGATGAGTGGTTTATGATCAACTGATCTTTCGCCAGCCCTCTTCGAAAACCATAGGTTATTGCAGGTATCTTTGAAACTCACTGCTTTTCGCGGTTTGAGCTATCTTTTTGCATTTTGTTCAAAAATGCGTTTCTTCCCCTATTGACGTATCAACAGACTGCGCACCTTCACATTTTTGTGACTTGGGAGCATTTAGCTTGCCTGTTTTATGTGAAGCCACATAATTTTTCCGGTCTTCAATTCCTAATTGCTGTTGTAAATAGGGGATTTAGCATAGAAAGGCTGGGTGTGCGACAGCACGACGCATGCGACGCTGTTGCTGTTTCACTTTAGAACTTGTCTATATAGGGCACTATGATTTTCTGGATACTACTTGCTCTGCTAACCGTTGGTGTTGCGCTTGCCGCACTGCTTCCGTTTACGAAAAAACTGCCGCAAGGCGGTTATGAAAGAAACGATGAAGCTGTTTTCAAACAGCAGCTTGAAGAAATCGATCGCGACTGTGAACGCGGTGTGATTAAGCCTGAAATGGCCGAGGCGGCTCGTATCGAGGTCTCGCGCCGGTTGCTTGCAGCCCACAAACAGAACTCGGACAAAACCGGAGGGAGCTCTTCAGAAGAAGGGGGGATCCTTGCGAAAGTCAGCGTTGCTGTGGTGATGCCTTTGGTTGCTATTGGTTTGTATCTGGGGTTGGGTACTCCCAATTATGCCGATCAGCCGCTGGAAAAGCGCCTTGCGCAGGCACCAAATAAAATGAGTGTTTCTGAACTGATTGCGCGCACAGAACAGCACCTAGCAAGTAATCCAAAGGATGTGCAGGGCTGGAAAGTGATCGCGCCTGTTTATTCGCGAACAGGCCAGTATGGCAAAGCGGCGACAGCTTACCGAAACATTCTCGCTTTGGAAGGGGAGCAGCCGGATTTCCAGATTGCCTTGGCAGAAACTTTGGTGTTCCAAAGTGGCGGGGATGTCACCGAGGAAGCTTTCAAGCTGTTCCAAAAAGCGAACGAAGCCCGTCCTGATGACATAAAAATACGTTTCTATCTTGCGCTTGGTTTGGGCCAGCTTGGCAAAACACAAGAGGCGATCGATGCTTGGCAGGCCATTTTGGCTCAGGCAAATGGTGATGAAGGCTGGATACCTGCTGCAAAAGCCGAGCTTGCCACACTTCAGGAAATTGATATTGCCACAAAAGGGCCAACAGCTGCGGATATGGAAGCCGCCGGTCAACTGAACGCGAAAGAGCGTACCTTGATGATCGAGGGTATGGTTTCCCAACTTGAAGAGCGTCTGTCTGTGGAAGGCGGCAGCGTGGAAGAGTGGGGCAAACTGATGCGGGCGCAGCAGGTTCTTGGCAGAGATGATGAGGCGCTGGAAACTTTTGAAAAAGCTCTGAAGGTTTTTCAAGATGATACAAGTGCGATTGCGGCGTTGAACACGCAGGCAGTAGAGCTGGGCATTAAAACACAAAAAGCAGAATAAACCGGTTTTGTCCAAAACAGGGTCCGTATAGAAGGGCCTGATTTGGACTTCCCCTTTTAAACTGGCGGATTTGACGCAAATGACACGTAAACAACGAAGACTAACGCTGATTGGACTGGCTGGAGTGGTTCTGGCTGGCGCGGCCGGATTGATCCTGTTTGCTCTGGATGACCAGATCGCCTTTTTCCAGTCGCCCTCTGATATTGCTGCCAATAAGATTGAGCAGGGAAAGCGTATCCGCCTTGGGGGGCTGGTTGAAGATGGTTCCTTGGAAAATGGCGAGGGTGGCACCGTTACCTTTATTGTAACTGACAACGCCTCGACTGTACCCGTGAGTTATACGGGCATTCTTCCTGATCTGTTCCGTGAAGGCCAAGGCATCGTTGCTGAAGGCTATGTGAACAAGCAAGGCACTTTTGTAGCGGACCAAGTGCTTGCCAAGCACGATGAAAACTACATGCCAAAAGAAGTTTATGAAGCCCTTAAAGAGCAAGACCACCTTTATGACGAACAGCAGACTGGCAGCTAAGGGCTCCGCCTTTAAAGGTTTAAGAAAAAACAAAGCCCACCTACTAGGAATGGACCGGAGCGAGAATGATTATTGAACTTGGCCACTACGCTTTGATTTTAGCGTTGGTGGTGTCTTTGATACAGTCTGTCTTTCCCGTTTGGGGGGCTATAAAGAAAGACGAGCGGCTCATGGCTATGGCGCCGCCGCTTGCAATTGCTTCGTTTCTTTTGGTTCTCCTATCGTTTGCGGCGCTCACATGGGCTTACCTGAACTCGGATTTCTCGGTTCTGAATGTCTATGAGAACTCCCATTCCGATAAACCCTTGATCTACAAGATATCCGGGGTTTGGGGGAACCATGAGGGGTCCGTTCTGCTTTGGGTTCTCATCCTCACCTTATTCGGGGCGCTTGTTGCTGGTTTCAGCCGCAATATTCCGCGCCAGCTTCGGGCAGCGACCATTGGTGTACAGGGCTGGGTGTCCTTGGCGTTCATCTCCTTTGTAACACTCGCCTCCAGTCCGTTTTCCCGTGTTGCTAATCCGCCAATGCAGGGGCAAGACCTGAACCCTATGTTGCAAGATGTGGGCTTAGCTATTCACCCGCCTTTGCTCTATGTTGGCTATGTGGGCTTTTCCATTGTGTTTGCCTTTGCAACGGCGGCTCTTCTTTTGGGGCGCATTGACGCGGCATGGGCGCGCTGGGTTCGCCCTTGGGTTCTGCTTTCTTGGATTTTTCTCACCCTTGGCATCGCCATGGGCTCCTACTGGGCTTACTACGAGCTGGGCTGGGGTGGCTGGTGGTTCTGGGATCCAGTTGAGAACGCCTCGTTCATGCCATGGCTCACCGGAACAGCCCTGCTGCACTCTGCCATTGTCATGGAAAAACGCAATGCCTTGAAAGTGTGGACTGTATTTCTGGCGATTGTTACATTTTCGTTGTCGCTTTTGGGTACGTTCCTTGTGCGCTCCGGTGTTCTTACATCCGTTCACGCCTTTGCAGTGGACCCAGAACGCGGCCTTTATATCCTCACGATCCTGATGATATTCATTGGCGGCTCGCTCTCCTTGTTTGCCTGGCGTGCACCATTGCTTAAACAAGGCGGAATTTTCGCACCTATCAGCCGTGAAGGCGGTTTGGTGTTCAACAACCTGTTCCTGACCACGGCAACAGCCGTTGTGTTTTTTGGAACGCTGTACCCCTTGGTTCTGGAGATTATCACCGGAGATAAGATCTCCGTTGGTGCGCCGTTCTTCAACCTCACATTCGGGCCGTTGATGGTGCCGGTGATGCTGGCGATACCCTTCGGGCAGATGCTGGCATGGAAGCGTGGTGATCTAAAAGGTGTTTCCCAACGCCTGACGGGGGCATTTGTTCTCGCGATTATCGCAGCAGGTCTTTTGAACTGGTATTATGGGAACACCGGTTTCCTAACTGCTCTGGCTATCGGTATTGCTTTTTGGGTAATCGTGGGTTCGGTTTTTGATATTCTGGACCGCGTCAAATTCCGCAAAGTAGGTTTTGCTCGCGGTATGAGCCGCCTGAAAGGACTACCGTTAACAGCTTGGTCCGCAGCTTTTGGGCACATGGGTTTTGGCTTGGTGGCACTTGGAATTGTGACCGTATCTGCATTCCAGACGGAAATGGTTCAGGTTCTTTATCCCGGAGATAAGTTGAATGTCTCTGGCTATGAAGTGTCCTATGATGGCAGCGCCGACCAGCGGGGCCCGAACTATGTGGAACGTATTGCCCACTTTACAGTGAGTAAGGATGGTGAGGCTGTTCGTGAAATGACGCCTGCCAAGCGGGTCTATAATGCCAGCGGCCGACCTATGAGTGAAACCTCTATCGCCACTTTCGGCCTGTCACAGATCTATTTTGCGGTAGGCGATTACAACGAGAAAGGCGGCGTGGTGACACGCATCTATGAAAAGCCGATGATCACGCTTATCTGGTTCGGCTGTTTTGTGATGGCCTTTGCTGGACTTATTGCCTTTTGTGATCGTAGATTACGTGTGGGAGCGCCGGTTCCCGCCCGCAAAGTACGATTGAACGCCAGTCCGGCGGTAGCGGAGTAAATCAATGAAACGTCTTGTTTTTTCTGCTGTTGCCAGTTTTTTCCTGTTGTTTGGTGGTGCAGCCTATGCTGTGAACCCGAATGAACGGCTGGATGACCCTGCTTTGGAACAAAGGGCGAGAGACCTTTCTCTGGAGATCCGCTGTGTGGTTTGCCAAAACCAGTCCATTGACGATTCCAACGCGGAGCTTGCAAAGGATCTGCGCCTTCTGGTTCGTGAGCGCCTTGTTAAAGGTGACAGTGACGCACAGGTTCTGGACTTTCTTGTTTCCCGTTATGGTGAGTTCATTTTGCTCAAGCCCCGCTTTGCGCCCCACACATGGGTGCTTTGGGGGGCAGGGCCTGCCATATTGCTGATTGGTGGGGGCTTGCTGGTTTATGTAGCGCGCAGGCGCAGGAAAAGCGATGCAACCCCGCAAAAAACAGGCCCGGCAGAGCTGACTGATGAAGAAAAGAAAGAATTGGAGAAGCTGTTTAACCAAGAGTAAACACAGCCCTTCAAAGCACGCTGTGCTGACATTGATTTAAGTTCAATCTGCTGGTGCTGCTTGAAATTATAGGGACTTGAGCCCTCCAAAAAGGCCCTCTTACTTCTCATAGGTAAGAGGGCCTTTTTCATGTTTTTGGCAATAACCGGCAAGCCTCGGCCTTCTTTCACGCCTTTTCATTGAAATGCGTCATAAATTACAGAAATTTAATGTATTGGATAGGTTTGTGTAAGGTTTGCCACGCTAGGGTTGCATTTAGATGGATATCTAGGTGTGGTGTGTGCTGTAACGCCCACTTTCATAGTTTATTTGGGAGAACTATTTATGGATAAGACCGGTAAGCCTCTTGCTGCGTCGCCTTTGCGAATTTTGAAATCAAAGCGTAAGAAAAAACTGTTGGCAGGGGTTATGGCTCTGGGTCTTACCGGATCATTGGTTGCCCCGATTACATTTGATAGTAGCCCTGCCTTTGCTGATCCGGTCCGTGTGAATGCTCCAGCCATTGCGAATTTTGCGCCGGTTGTAGAAGCAGTGCAGCCCGCCGTTGTTAGTGTTCGGGTTCGCTCCGAAATTAAGGGGCCAAGCGCAAATAGCGGTATCCCACCCATGTTCCGGGATATGCCCGGCGACCATCCGTTACAACGTTTTTTCCGGGAGTTTGGCGGTAAAGGCTGGGGCGGGCAAGGAGATGAGGAGACGCAGAAGAAAGCTCCCAAGCGCTTCGGTCAGTCTCAAGGCTCCGGCTTCTTTATTTCAGAAGATGGCTATGTGGTCACCAACGAGCATGTGGTTGGAGATGGAACCGAGTTCACTGTGATCACTAGTGACGGGACCGAGTATGATGCCAAGCTGGTAGGTGCCGATGAGCGCTCCGACCTTGCACTGCTGAAAGTGGATGGCGGTAAGAACGATTTTGATTATGTAGAATTTGCCGATAAAGCGCCGTTCGTTGGTGAATGGGTTGTGGCTGTAGGGAACCCCTTCGGTCTGGGCGGTACGGTGACTGCTGGTATTGTGTCTGCCCGCGGGCGTGACATTGGCGCCGGACTTTACGATGACTTTATCCAGATTGATGCATCGGTGAACCGTGGCAACTCCGGAGGTCCGGCTTTTAATATCAATGGTCAGGTGATCGGGGTGAACTCGGCAATCATCAGCCCAAGCGGCGGTAATGTTGGTATCGCTTTTGCTATCCCTGCATCCACGGCCAAGAAAATTATCACTGACTTGAAAGAGGACGGAGCGGTTACCCGCGGCTGGCTGGGCGTGCAGATTCAACCTGTTACAGAAGATATTGCAGCGTCTCTTGGACTGGATAATACCAAGGGGACTTTGGTTGCCGAAGTGCAGCCGGATACTCCGGCAAAGGCCGCAGGCTTCAAAGCCGGTGATATCATCCTTGAAGTGGACGGAGAAGAAGTAAACGGACCGCGCGAGCTGGCAAAGGCTATCGCGGCGTTTTCTCCCGGCACCTCGGTGGATATCAAGTTCTGGCGGGATGGCTCGATTGAGAACACCAAGGTGAAACTTGGAACCATTCCCGAAGAAAAGAGCCAAGCCTCCTCACCGGATAAAGAAAGCCAAAGCGGAACAGCCCTTGTGGAGAGCCTTGGCCTTGAATTGGTGAGCGCGGAAGAAGCCGGCGTGGATGAACCAGGTGTCTTGGTTATGAACGTGGCACCTGACAGTCCGGCAGCTGACAAGGGTTTGAGAAAAGGAAGCATCATCAAGCAGGTTTCGGGGAAAGATGTCACGACACCTGCAGAGGTTGCAATGCAGGTTGAAGCTGCAAAGGAACAGGGCCGTAAGGCAGTTTTATTGCGGGTGAACAACAACAATAATACCTTGTTTGTTGCAATTCCACTTGATGAATCCTAGATACTTTAGAGGACAATGACGGAGACATGGAGCGGGTTACCTCCCACTTGCTTCATGTGTCTCACAAAGCGGGGCACCAGCGCCCAAATGGTGCCCCGCATTGATTTCCTTGTCTTTACAAAAGCAGATTACACTTAAATGTGCTTTGAATGGTCCTAAGGTAGCTGTTAATCTTTCGGTAACTGAGGAGAAATAGCGGCTAGGGCCGCTGTTTTTGTATGCATTCGCTAACGAAACCTGATGTACACTGAAGAAAAACAACACAGGGGTAGCTCCAATGAAAATCTTGATAATCGAAGACGATCGGGAAGCCGCGCACTTTCTAGCTAAAGCGCTAAAGGAAGAGGGGCATACACCAGATCTTGCCGCAGATGGCGAGCAGGGTCTGGAAATGGCACTTGCCATGCAATGGGATGTTCTTGTCGTCGACCGAATGCTGCCAAAGCGGGATGGGTTATCGATTATTCAAGAGCTGCGTAAATCGGGTAATACAACGCCTGTTCTGATCATTTCCGCACTGTCTCAGGTGGATGATCGGGTAAAAGGCCTGCGGGCCGGTGGTGATGATTATCTGCCAAAACCCTATGCCGTTTCCGAGTTGCTGGCTAGAATTGAAGCGCTGGACCGTCGTCAGGCCCCAGGTGCAATTGAGACGACACTCCAAGTTGGTGATCTGGTTCTGGACCGCCTTGCCCACACGGTCAGCCGTAACAATCAGGAGCTGACTTTGCAGCCACGCGAGTTCCGCCTGCTGGAGTACCTGATGAAAAATGCCGGACAGGTTGTCACGCGCACGATGCTGCTGGAAAACGTTTGGGATTATCATTTTGATCCGCAGACAAATGTGATTGATGTGCACATATCGCGGCTACGTTCAAAAATCGACAAGGGCTTTGAGACCCAGCTTTTACACACTGTTCGTGGTTCGGGATATACAATCCGTGACAGCTCTTGCTAGAATTTTACGGACAACTGCCTTCCGCCTTGCCTTGATTTACATAGGGTCGTTCTCGGCCCTTTCAGGGTTTTTGTTTGTTTATATTTCTCAAAACACCAATGCGTTGATGGGGGGGCAGGTTGAAAAGTCCATTGATGCGGAAGCCTCCGACCTCATGGAACGCTATGACCTTGGGGGAATGAGTGGGCTGGTTAAAGCGATCAACAGCCGTGACAGCAGGCCCGATGCGCCCCTCTACCTCCTGATTGATTTTTCTGGAAATTATATAACGGGAAATATCCAGAGCCTGCCCGATCAAATAACGGGAACTGCAGATAGCGAGCTGGAGTTTATCAAGTACCATCATCTGGTTACCAGCTATACGGATGCAGAAGATCGCAAGAAAAGCTATCATGCAGCTGTTCGCTTCTATGATCTTCCCGGAAATTTTCGCCTGCTGGTGGGGCGTGATTTGCAAGAGCAATCGCGTTTTCATGATTTGCTCAATCAGGCTCTGCGGTTATGGCTGGGTGTTATGGTGGTTGTTGCAGCAATCACATGGTTTTTTGTAAACCAGCGGGTTCTCAAGCGTATTGACGGCATGACCCGCACCAGCGAAACCTTGATGAACGGGGACTTGTCCGACCGTCTTAAAGTGACTGGAAACGGGGACGAATTTGACCGCCTTGCAGTGAACCTCAACACCATGCTGGACCGGATCGAAGACCTGATGAAAGGTTTGAAAGAGGTTTCAGATAACATTGCCCATGACCTGAAAACGCCTTTGACCCGTATGAGAGGCCGTGTTGAAGCGCACCTTAGACAAGACAAGGGGCCAAACGTAAATCGGGGGGCATTGGAAGAGGTCTTGGTGGAGACCGACGAGATTATCGGTATTTTTAATGCACTCCTGCGCATATCACGCGTTGAGGCGGGATCTTCGGGAGCAAGACAGAATCCGGTGAATCTGACCCAGATTACCCACGATATTTGTGAGCTTTATGAACCCGTTGCGGAAATGGAGGAGGTTGGCTTTGAAGCTGATCTGGAAGACGGTGTACAAGTAACGGGTGATCGGGAACTTCTTTCACAAGCCATTGCAAATATTATTGAAAACGCTTTGAAATATGGTAGGCCGGAAGATGATGCTGTTAGCCAGAAAATTCGTGTCACACTGCGGGTAGAAGGGGAAACGGTATTTGTGGAAGTGAGTGACAATGGCCGCGGAATTGGCGAGGAGCAAAGGGAATACGTTTGCGACCGCTTTGTACGCCTCGACGAAAGTCGAACTGAACCGGGATCGGGTCTTGGGTTATCACTCGTAAAGGCGGTTATGTCGCTTCACAGCGGAGGCTTGCAGCTGGAAAGCGCGATGCCGGGGCTAAAAGTTGTCCTGTCTCTTCCCAAACTGCAAGAGAAGGCTGCTCGAACACGATTAGGCAGGAGAGACCATGTCACAAGCACCCAGCCCGGAGACAGAAGCGAGACTTGAGAACGCCCTTGGGAATGCAATCGCCTGCACACCTGTTTTCGTTGATCAAGTATTGGCGCAGGAGTTTTTTAATGACTTAAAAAGCTCCTGTCAGGATCACGGGCTCGGTGGAGGGCTTACTGACCTGCTGAAAAGCTCTGCTCAAATAGAGCCGTTCCTGATGGGGGTCTTTGAAAACTCTGCATATTTGCGCGGCATTTGCTTTCGAAGGCCAGCAGACCTGTTGAAGATACTGGAAAGCGCCCCTTCTAACTATATTGAGCGGTGCATTGAACAGATTCTCAAGACCCGATATGAAACAGAAGCCGAATTGATGAGCGCCCTGCGTCAGGCCAAACAAAAGATTGCACTGGCCACGGCTCTTGCAGACCTTGCGGGATACTGGCCGCAGGAAGAGGTGACATTGGCCCTCTCGCGTTTTGCCGACGCGGCCTTGACCGCCTGCATTCGCTTTTGCCTTCGTGATCTGGAACGTCGGGGTCGGTTTACGTCAAACGATCCTGAGGAGCCTGAAAAGGATGCGGGCCTGTTTATTCTTGCCATGGGCAAGTACGGGGCAGGGGAGCTGAATTACTCCTCCGATATTGACCTTATTGTTTTTTATGATGGGGATCGTTGCCGCCTGAAAGACAAGATAGAGGCACCGACCGAGTTTGTTCGCCTGACGCGGCGCCTTGTAAAAATAATGAGCGAGCGTACCGGTGATGGGTATGTGTTTCGCACTGACCTGCGCTTGCGCCCTGATCCAGGAGCCACACCGCTGGCCATGTCCGTTGCTGCAGCCTTGATTTACTATGAAAGCATGGGGCAAAACTGGGAGAGGGCTGCATTGATCAAGGCGCGCCCATGCGCAGGTGATGTGGAGGCCGGTTATTCTTTCCTTGAGGAAATACGCCCGTTTATCTGGCGCAAATATCTGGACTATGCGGCCATTTCCGATGTGCATTCCATCAAACGCCAGATCCATGCCCACAAGGGGTTTGGCACTATTAAAGTTGCCGGCCACAATGTGAAGCTTGGCCGTGGCGGTATTCGGGAGATCGAGTTTTTTGCCCAGACCCAACAATTGATTGCAGGGGGGCGTAACCCGGATTTACGCGACAGACGTACCTTGGTTACCTTGAAGGGGTTGGTTGAGTGTGGCTGGATAGAACAAAGCGTTCAGGACGATCTGACGAAGGCCTACCGGTATCTGCGCAATGTTGAACACCGTATCCAGATGGTCAATGATGAGCAAACACACATTTTGCCGGAGGACGAAGAAGGGCTGGCGCGAATTTACCACCTTCTTGGGGAAGCGGATAAAGAGCGGTTTGTGGAGCGCATTACCCATGAGTTCGAAGTGGTGCAAAAACACTATTCCAGTTTGTTTGAGAATGAGCCGGAGCTGACCAACTCTCTTGGAAATCTTGTGTTTACAGGGGATGATGAAGACCCCGAGACCTTGATGACCCTTTCTACATTGGGCTTCAAACGGCCCGCAGAAGCTGTAAAAATCGTGCGTGAGTGGCATTATGGCCGCTATCCGGCGGTACGGGCGTCGAAATCGCGGGAGCTGCTGACGGAGCTGCTGCCAGTCCTGCTGGATGCGCTGGCAAAAACGGAAAATGCTGATCAGGCCCTGCTGACCTTCGACCGGTTCTTGTCCAAGCTGCCCGTGGGGGTCCAGCTGTTTGGGTTGCTACGCTCCAACCCGCACCTGTTGAATTTGCTGGCAACTGTGATGGGGGTTTCCCCGCGCATGGCCGCCATTGTCTCCAAGCGGGTTCATGTTCTGGATGCGCTGCTTGATCCTGCGTTCTTCGGGGATGTGCCAAGCGCCGAGGAAATCAGGCAGGCGCTGACCACCTCACTCAATCAGGCGCAGTTCTATGAGGAGGCGCTGGACCGTGCGCGTATCTTTGTGCAAGAGCAACAGTTCTACTTGGGGCTTCGGCTGATATCTGGAACAATCACACCACTGCAAATGGGTGAGGGGCTATCTATACTGGCAGAAGCGGTTTTGGAGAAAATTGTCGCTCTGGTGGAAACGCAGCTGCAAGAGACACACGGAACCATTCCAGATGCTGACTTTGCAATTCTGGCAATGGGGAAGCTTGGCGGCAAAGAGATCACCTGCAGCTCTGATCTGGATCTCATTCTGCTCTATGATATGCCGGAGGCTAGCGTGCAAAGTGATGGCGAGCGTCCTCTTGCTCCCAGCCAGTATTTTGGCCGTTTAACCCAGAGGCTGGTGACGGCTCTTAAGGCGCCAACGGCGGAGGGGATTTTATTCGATGTGGACTTCCGCTTACGGCCCTCCGGCAATTCGGGGCCGTTGGCGACACGGGCAGCGGCTTTTCAAAGCTATCAGCAAAATGAAGCGTGGACTTGGGAACATCTGGCCCTGACGCGCGGGCGGCTGGTGGCTTATTCCAGCGAGGCTTTCAAAGTACGCCTTGAGAGCGTGATTGAAGACGTTCTTACCAGCGAGAGAAATCTTGATAAGCTGCGTACTGATGTTAGCGATATGCGCGCCCGTATCCAGAAAGAAAAACCGACGAGCTCCCCGTGGGATTTGAAGCAGGCTCCCGGCGGACTGGTGGATATCGAGTTTATTGCTCAATATCTGCAGCTGGCCCATGCGCGTGCGGACAGCTCGGTTTTGGAGCAGCGTACAGGAGCTGCCTTAAAAAAGGCGCAGCTGGCTGGATTCCTCTCCAATGATCATGCGCAGGCCCTTATTCCGGCTCTGGAGCTTTATGAGGCCCTTACGCAGATTATCAAGCTGACTTTGGAAAACGAATTTAATCCGCAAACTGCGCCAAAAGGTCTTCTGGATCTGTTGGTATCCTCCAGCGGAGAACCGGATTTTAAGCGTTTGACGCAATATTTGGCGGAAAAACAGGGAGAGGTTCGGCAAGTCTTTGAAGAGATTGTTGGACCTGTGAACCTTTAGTACCTCGGTTATGTTCTAGATACCGGATCAGCGCTTGGCTTGTCCGGTATAACCTTTTAACCTGAATTGAGCGGCACGCGCGTGCAGTCGCCATCCGAATTTATTAGGGGCCTTGTGTCCAAAGGTAAGTTTAGAGGCAGCCGTTTACCTACCCTATCCCTCTCGCCCAGGTTCGTTCGGATTACTAGAGAATACCGCGATTTTGTTGCTGTGAGGGTCGCGGAGGTAACCAACATAGAATCGTGGTCCATAAGATGCGCGAAAACCCGGTTGGCCTTCGTCAGAACCGCCAGCGTCAAGCGCTGCCGCGTGAAGATCACGAACCTGTTTTTGATTGCGTGCCTCAAATGCAATCATGATACCGTTCCCGGCGGAGGCTGGTTCTCCATCGAATGGGGTTTTAATGTAGATTTCTGGTTGAGCAAGAGACTGACCTGATCCTACGGGAAGTGCGTAGCTTAGGCCCTCAGGGCTTTCCTCAAACTCATACCCAAGAGCTGGCAGAAACGCGGAATAAAATTGCTTCGCACGCGTGAGGTTATTTGCACCGATTGTGATGTAGGCAATCATTCTAGGTGTATTACTCCGAACACTGGTTCATATTTAGCGTTGAAGGGCGGGAAAGTACCGTGCCGTCTTCTTGTTTGATGAAGGCAATTGTTTCTACAAGCGCTAACTCGCCATTGCATGGGGTTGAGTGGCGCTGAACATGCCTGTTGATTTGAGGGGGAGGGAGATGGTGACTTTGGTTCCCTGACCCACCTGCGACTTCAAGGTGAGCTTGCCGCCATGTAGCTCGGTGAGAGAGCGGGCAATGGCAAGGCCCAGTCCGGAGCCACGATGGGATTTTGTAAACTGGTTCTCCACCTGTACGAAGGGTTTTGCCAGCCGGTCAATATCGCGTTTGGGAATACCAATTCCGTTATCCGTGATGGAAAGGTGAACGTTGTTGCCCTTTGTTTTTCCTGAAATCCAGACATCGCCATTGTCGGGAGTGAATTTAACCGCATTGGCGAGCAGGTTCAACAAGATTTGCTTGACGGCGCGTCTATCCGCATCAACGGCAATATCAGGCACATCCTCGCTGGAAATGGTGATATTCTTTTCTGCGGCGTTGGCTGCCAAGATGCGGGAGGCGTCGCTCACAAGATTGTTGAGATTGACAGATTCAACGGAGAGTTCCACCCGCCCAGCTTCGATTTTTGACATATCCAGAACGTCATTGATGACGTTGAGCAGGTAGTTACCGCTGTTGTGAATGTCCTGACAATATTCACGGTATTTGTCGGAGCCCAGATCCCCGAACATGCCCTCGTTCATGATTTCTGAAAAGCCGATAATGGCATTGAGCGGGGTTCTCAGCTCATGGGAGATATTTGCAAGAAATTCGGACTTGGCCTTATTGGCATCTTCCGCCCTTGTTTTTTCTTCGGAGTATTTTTCGGCAAGCTCTACCAGCTGTTTGGCCTGATGCTCCAGCTTCTGGCGGGATTTGCGCAAATCGGCAACTGTGGCGATGAGCTTCTTCTCTGAATCAAGCAGTTTGCCCTCATGCTTTTTGAGGGTCGTAATATCTGTTCCCACTGAGACGAAGCCGCCATCTTTTGTGCGTCTTTCGGAAATCTTCAGCCAGTTGCCGTCTTCAAGTTCAGCTTCATAGCCATCACTCAAGGTTGCTTTGTCTGCAGGAGAGCTCAGATCTGTCCTGACGATGGTTTGGCATGCAGCAGCCATCACCTGAGCATAGGGGGTGCCGGTTTGTGTGACCTCGTCGGGCAGGCAGTGAAGCCTGCGGTAATTGGAGTTACACATAACCAGACGGTTCTCAGAATCCCACAGAACGAACGCCTCGGAGATGGTTTCAATGGCATCGCGCAGCCTCAGGTCCGCTGTTCTGCTTTCCTGCGCCAACAGCTTTTGCTCGGTCACATCAATGCAAATGCCGATCAGGTGGGGGCTGTTGTTTTCCGCATCGCGCTGAACATCGGCGCGGGCACGCAGCCAGACCCAGTTTCCATTTTGGTGGCGCATGCGGAACTGGGTGTCGATGGCATTCTCACCCTCGTTGAGAAGCTTTTCCGCAAGTTTGTAAAGGTCCACATCTTCCGGGTGCATGAGGGCCGAGAGTTCGGAAAAGCCGATGATGTCATTGCGTGATGGCAAGCCAAGCATTTCAAAGAGCGAGCTGGACCAGAAAATACGGCCCCGAGACAGATCCCAATCGAACAGTCCGCAGCGCCCTCGGTTCAAGGCGGCGTCAATGCGGGTGCGTGTGGCGGCATAAATACCGTCTGCCTGCTGTGCGCGGGTTGCTTGCGCAAAGAAAGCGTAGATGAGAACAATCATGACAATGGAGATGCCGATGAAAATTGTCACATTGGTGGAAAGCTGTGAGCGCCATTCGCGAAAGACATAGGAATCGGGCTGAATGAGAACAACCATTCCCATGCGGCCATTGAGATGATGAACGGTGGCAATGGCTTGATTTGTTTTGCCTTCATTGACAGTGAGCACGCCTGCACGCTTTCCGAAGAAGGTCATGGGCTGGGTGCTGCCTAAAAGCTTGGAAATATTGAGCCCTTCAACCTGTGGGTTGATGGGCGAGCTGGCAACGATTTTGCCACTGCGCTCTGCTACAAGGATCTGGCGGCCATTACTGGTGGCGCGGGGGGGCAGGGAGTCGGCCAGTGTGGCTTTCAGAGCGGAGTAATAGCCGGTTTGTGGTAGTTTGTCCTCATAAAGATCCAGACGTGCTGTGAGGGTTGCAGCAATCAGGGTCAAATCATCCTTGGCTTTTTGCAGGGTTTGCTCATAGCTGTAACTGAGTTCCAGCATACGAAAGACGGCAATACAGGCGATGAAAATGAAGCTCAGAACCGGAATTGTTCTGCGCAGCAAGGGTTCTTTGGAAAGCAGGCGCTGGTAGGCGGGTCTTGCCAGGAATTTGATGTGTCCTGCAAGAGCTTCTTTTTTACTCATATTCCGATTATTTTCCATGAAACGCGCCTTGGGCGTTTCACCTGCATAGGTCTGTGCCATCGCTGCCCCCAGAGTCAAACAATCGCTGCTGATTCGATAAGTTAATGATTTGCGAATCACCTTTATTTGAATCGAAACGAATCAGTTTGTCCAGAGTCAACCTTAAAAAAAATGATTAACGGCGGAATATTCTCCGCCGCTAATTCTATTTGGTTACACAAAAATTGGTAATACTACTGCAAGCAACGCTCCGCGATGTCCTGTACATCTGGGGAAAGTTTTTGATCTGCTTCAATAATACTTTCTAATGCAGCCTTGGCTAAACCTTGGCGTGTGGGCTCTAGTGCGCGCCATGAGCGGAATGCATTTAGAATACGGGCCGCAAGCTGGGGGTTGTTTTGATCAATTTTCAAAACGGTTTGAGCAAGGTATGTGTAGCCTGAACCATCCAGTGCATTAAAGCGTCTCTGGTTGGCTGCGACAAAGGTTCCAATCAAGGCGCGAACGCGGTTCGGGTTGCCCCATGCGAACGCTGGGTGCTCGGTCAGGGCCTTCACAGTATCCAGAGTGTCTTCAGCAGGGGAGGTTGCCTGCACCATGAACCACTTATCCATAGCAAGAGCGGTGTCTTTATGGCGCTGGTAGAACGCGTCCAGTGCATCCTTGTAGCCATCAACACGCTCGTGAACCAGCACGTTCAAGGCTGCAATGCGGTCTGTCATGTTGTCGGCGGTTTCAAAGTGGGCTCTGGTCAGGGGGGCACTGTTATCGCTTTGGGCCGCATTCAGGTAGGAAAGAGTGCGGGTGCGCAGGGCCCTGTTACCAGCTGACTTTGCATCTGGGCTGAATGTGCCTGATGGTGCCAAGCTCTCATAGAGCTTTTGGAACGTGGAATACAGGGCTTCACCAACTTTCTGGCGCAAGGTGAGGTGTGCAATGCTGATGGCCTCAGGGTCAACATTGTTGCCCAGCTCCCTTGCTACATCGCCTTCACTTGGCAAAGCCAGCGCTAAGGCTTTAAAGGCGTTGTCCAGTGCATCGTCTTCAGCAATGGCTTTCATGGCTTCCAGAAATGCTGAAAGTGCCGGTGTTTCTGCCCCCTTGGACAGAGCAATAGTCAGATCAGTTGCAACCGTTTGGGCAGACTGCCAGCGGTTAAACGGATCATTGTCGTGGTGCATCAAGAACAGGTGGTCATCGCTGGACAAGTTTGTTGCCAGTTTGACCGGCGCTGAGAACTCCCGCAGCAGGGACGGGACTGGCTTGGCACCAATACCGTGGAAAACCACTGTTTGCGAGGCTTCTGTCAAAAGGATCAGATCGCCCCTTACCTCAGCCCCTTCGCTTGAGCTGTAAGCCATGTCTTCCCCATTGGGGCTGACGAGGCCAAAACGGACCGGGATGGTGAATGGCCTTTTTATGTCCTGACCGGGTGTGGGCGGTGTGCTTTGTTCCAGCTTCAGCGTGAAGGTCTTTGCCTGTTCATTATACTCGCCCGCCACATTCAGTTGCGGCGTGCCGGACTGGGAGTACCACAGGGCAAACTGGGACAGGTTCGTTTGGGTGGCATCCTCAAAGCTTTTGATAAAATCTTCAATAGTTGCCGCTTCACCGTCATGACGCTCAAAATATAGGTCCATACCCTTTTTGAAGCCGTCAGCACCCAAAATGGTCTTGATCATGGTGACCAGTTCAGAGCCTTTTTCATAGACGGTTGCGGTGTAGAAGTTATTGATCTCTTTATAAACTTCAGGGCGTACAGGGTGTGAAAGCGGGCCGCCATCCTCTGGAAACTGATGGTTTTTCAGAACCTTGACATCGGCAATGCGTTTTACAGGGCGGGAACGTTCGTCCGATGTGAACTCATGGTCGCGGAAAACGGTAAGACCTTCTTTCAGGCACAGCTGGAACCAGTCGCGGCAGGTGATGCGGTTGCCGGTCCAGTTATGGAAGTACTCGTGGGCAACAACTGTTTCAATGCCTTCATAATCTACATCCGTTGCGGTCTCGGGATCCGCCAGAATGTACTTGTCATTGAAGATATTGAGGCCCTTGTTTTCCATAGCGCCCATGTTGAAGTCGGAAACAGCAACGATGTTGAATACATCAAGATCGTATTCCAACCCGAATACCTTCTCATCCCACTGCATGGAGCGCACGAGACAATCCATAGACCAGTCAGCTCGATCTTCGTTGCCGTGCTCCACATAGATGTTCAGATCAACCGGCTTGCCAGAAGCTGTTGTGAATTTTTGGGAGATACAGCCCAAGTCTCCCGCAACCAAGGCGAAAAGATAAGCGGGTTTTGGATGCGGGTCATGCCAGATTGCAAAGTGGCGATCCGTTCCTTCAATATCGCCAGCTTCCTTAGGGTTACCGTTGCCAAGAAGGACTGGGTAGGCTTTCTTTTCTGCTTCTATGCGCGTGGTGTAGACCGCTAGAATATCTGGGCGATCATAGAAGTATGTAATCCGGCGGAAGCCTTCGGCCTCACACTGGGTGCAGAAATTGCCGCTGGAGCGATAAAGACCCATCAGCTTAGTGTTTTCCTGCGGGTTAATTTTGGTGGTGATCTCTAGCGAAAAGGCGGTTTCCGGCGGCGTTTTTAGTGTGAATTGGCTGGCTGTGGCGTCGTAAGAGTCTGCACTGAGCGCTCTGCCATTCATTTCTACGCTGACCAGTTCCAGCTCGTCCCCGTCCAGAACGAGAGGCTTACCGGCATCCTCAGGTGTGCGAGGTGCCAGATAAATTTTTGATGTAACGATTGTAGCATCAGGAACAAGATTGAAATTCAACTCCACACGGTCAAGGGTGTATGGGGTGGGGGTGTAATCCTCCAAACGGATTGGTTCTGCATTCTCTGAACGCATTGGGTTCTCCTGATGAGTAAATAAAAATAAGGTGAAGACGCTTAAAACTTGGGCGTCCACCATCTCTTACCTTCTTTCTATGACCTCCTTTCAAAAAAGCAAATGACTAAATTGGTGAGTTTGCACTGCGCTTTCAGTTCCTCAGGGGTTTTGCGGGATGTTTGGGGTGACTTGTGGCAATGGCGAACACAGTGCCGGACGGATTGGACAAACATCATGACAGATCATAGGGAGAACATTTTCCTGAAAAGCGTTAGCACCTTGGTAGTTTGAGGAGATTTAGACGTGAAAACGCCGTTGGAAGGTATTCGGGTTGTTGAGCTTGCCCGCATTCTCGCAGGTCCGTGGATCGGGCAGACACTGAGCGATCTGGGCGCGGATGTGGTGAAAGTTGAAAGCCCTGACGGGGATGATACCCGAACATGGGGACCACCTTTCATTGAAGAGGAAAACGGGCAAACGGCAGCCTATTTTCATGCTTGCAATCGCGGCAAGCGCTCTGTTACGGCGGATTTCTCAAATGCTGAAGATCTGGAGTTTGTAAAACGGCTCATTGCCCAAAGCGATGTCTTGATCGAGAATTTCAAAGTTGGCGGCCTGAAAAAATATGGGCTCGACTATGAAAGCCTGAAGAAGATCAATCCCTCATTAATCTATTGCTCTGTGACCGGTTTCGGACAGGATGGACCTTATGCCCACCGGGCTGGCTATGATTTTCTCATTCAAGGAATGGGCGGGATTATGGACCTGACAGGTGAGCCCGACGGCGAGCCGCAGAAAATTGGCGTTGCCTTTGCGGATATCTTCACGGGTCTTTATGGTACGATTGCCGTTCAAGCCGCTCTTCACCGCCGCAGCCAGACAGGGGAGGGGGAGTGGATTGACATGGCGCTGCTCGATACACAAGTTGGCGTTCTAGCCAATCAGGCCATGAACTACCTCAGCACAGGCAATACACCAAAACGCCTTGGCAATGCCCACCCGAATATCGTGCCCTATCAAGTGTTCGCCGTAAAAGACGGGCATATCATTCTTGCCGTTGGCAATGACAGGCAATTCCAAAAATTCTGTCTTGCAACCGGCCAAAAAGATCTGGCGAGTGATGAGCGGTTTGTGCGAAACAGCGATAGAGTTGCCAATCGAGAGGCGCTCACGTCTTTGTTGGAAGTTGTTCTTTCAAAATGGGAAAGGGACACCTTACTGGTAGAACTGGAGAAAGCTGGCGTTCCGGCAGGGCCTATCAATTCAGTTGAGCAGGCGATGAATGACCCACAAATCCTTCATAGAGAACTGTTGGTTTCCCCCTTGGATAATGAAGGTGATCGAAAATATTTGCGCACGCCCATCAAATACACAAATGCGGAACTCTCGTTAAATAAAGGGGTGCCACAACTGGGAGAACATCAGGAGGAAATTCGGCAGGAGTTAGAGCGCTGTGTGAAGCCTGTGGTCTAAAGGAGGGCCTATAGAGAGGCTTTCAAACTGTGGAATGCTATATGCCTCAAGCCAAGTCTTTAAAACTAGCGCTTGTTGGGGGGAATACCCTTCAAGTCTTGGGCAAACTTCTGGTGCCGCTGAATATCTTTGGGCCTTAGTCGCCTTTTGGAACTTGCGGGGTGGTCACCCAGCCACCATGGAGTTTTGTGGGGCATGGAAGGGCGCACTGGGCGCTGCGTAAAGCCACCGCCACAATTGGGACAGGTGTTTTCAAAAAGCTCTAAGGCGCATCCTTCACAAAACGTACACTCAAAAGAGCATATATACGCGTCTGTCGCGTTAGCTGGCAGATCTTTGTCACAGTGTTCGCAGTTTGGATGTAAGTGGAGCATGAATTAAAAGGCCAATCTATCAATGGTTTTAAGGTCCTGCCAGTTTAGTTGGGTGCCTTAAGGGTTCCTATGACAATGAAGTGCCATATCCTGTCAACTTCATTCAAAGCTCTTTATTCTGGGGTGCGTTCCTTACATAATAACAATTTAAAGTTGTATATATATTGATATGCGTTGTACTTTTAGGCTCCAGCATCTCGACAGCCTAGGAGCGATCAAATGCCTTACACCTTAACTCCTGCCGCAAACACAATGGCTATTGCAGAGCGTGAATATGGCACAGCTGCAAATCAAATACAGTTTACTGCATTCACGTCGTGCATTGGGGTTGCTGTGAGAATTGGTAATGATGTCAGGGGTGTTCACTTAACAATTAGCGGGGCAGACGGGACGACTTTATTCTCACCGGATATTGTTCCCGATGTGATGGCAGTGTTGGAAAACAATTACACTGAGGCATTTATTATTGGGCAAATACAGTATTGGGAAGCGCAGGAGAATGGTGTTTCTCTCGCCTACGCTGATTTGGTGACAGCCGTTTCTGCTGTGGTGGTGGGTGGGGCTGTAGGAGCCAACTTTACGACCTATCCACTGGCTGATGGCACCTATGGAGCCGAGGTGCTTGGCGGCCACTTTAGCCCAACCTACTAAACAGAATTGGCGGACACAGAGGAATTCACTTTATTCTCAGTACGTTCCAAACGTTGAGCAGAACAGTGATCATGGGGAAAAGTCAAAAAACTGAAAAATAACGTATTGATCCCAAGGGCTTTAATGGGTATCTACCCCCTCAAGGACACGTGGCCGAGTGGTCGAAGGCGCTCCCCTGCTAAGGGAGTAGGCCCGGAAGGGTCTCGAGGGTTCGAATCCCTCCGTGTCCGCCATAATATTACTTAATCTATTGTAATGTAATATTTTTTAGAAGTAATTGCGTCCTCATACCACAAAATACCCCACATTTATCATTGCATTTCATAGTCTCTATTTGGACTATGTTGGACATTCTTTACTCAAGAGAAAAAGAGACCGTCATCTTGCTACATCTATGTGAGCAGGTAAGGACCATCTAAAGGCAATCCAAGAGCTGCTGCTTTCATAACGGTGGTATCTGCTTTATTTTTTTGGGAATGCGTCTTTGTCGAAATATGGATCCTGCTCCCATCCCTGTTCAGCTTGAATGATTTCTCGCATTACCACTCCAGTCCAGTGGCTAAGGCAATCACGGGAATGCTCGAACTCAACGAAAAGCTCTTCTTGATTATACCCAACTCTGTCTGAGCTTTTTTGTCGACCAAAGGCTGTCTTGCGTGATGTGCCAAACCGGAAAAGGTCGCCAGTGGGGTCAATTGCGTGAAGATTTTCAACAAGACGATCTAAATCTACCAATCGAGTATCTCTCTCAATTTGATAGTCATTATCGACTAAATAGCCCCGACCCAATTCCCATAGTTTTTTTAAGTTATGGCTAAATTTACTAGGAGCAATTGAATTACTTTGCTTCCAATTGATTGTCTCAATCAACTCTTTTAACTTCAGTTCGAGTGTCTGACGGATAAGATGAAGCACGGGAGCAGTCCAGTTCCCGATCGTCGGCTGCTCGCGTTGAACATTAATCAACGCCGTTGCTGCCAATTCAAAGTCTGTCGCCGCGAGGCCGTAGTCAAAATCAGCATTATGATTTTCACAGTAAGAAATACTTGGATTTCTCTCTTTCATAACCTCAGATGGACCGCTCCAAATCTCGAAATAAAACCGATAATCTAGATCGCTCATGCCTGTACTCTCCAGTCTCCACTTCTAGCAGACACTTTACTTAAAAGCTGTCTTATTTTCCTGCCTGTCTATTTCGCCGTCTAATTGCACGCTTCTTATGTTTTGGAAGATTGCGTGCTGGGCCTGGAGAAAATTTTGAATTCGAACCGTTTCGTGCTTCCTCCGCATCTGGGAAGTGTTTACAAAGTGCATCGGTTGCGTCATTCAAAAGTCCAGCACAAATATCCAAACCTAAAGCTAATGCACCTCGGTCAAACTCGTTTTCTATTCCAGTGCCGCGTCCATTGGGTTCAATTCTATAAA